>CAZVPK010000020.1:0-21071 GCA_964628505.1 uncultured Chthoniobacter sp. | reverse complement strand
GGGACCCGCTTGTCGGGTCCGTATCGGCGTGTTTGCGGAAGGCCTTCCGGCCCTGGCAAAACCCGCGGAGCGGGTTTGGCGCGGCTGCCCGTGCGGCGAGCGGGGTCAGAGGGCCTCGAGCAGTTGGGCGAGGTGGCGCGGGACGGCGTGGAGTCCGGCGGCGTAGCGGTTGTTCTGGACCGGTTCGAGCAGGTCGATCGCTTCGGAAATTTTCGCGCGGGCGATGCGTTTCGAGTTTTCGAGCACGCCGGTGCGGTCCACAAGCGCGGCGACCTCGGCGATGGCGGCGGGGTCGTCCTGGAGGAGGAGGTCGCGGATGGAGCCGAGGTCCTTGCCGGATTGCATGAGGAGCAGGATGGGCAGGGTGAATTTCCCTTTTTGCAAGTCGGTGCCGAGGGTTTTTCCGGTTTCCTCCTCGTTGCCGGCGAGGTCGAGGATGTCGTCGTAGATCTGATAGGCGACGCCGAGTTTGGTGCCGTAGGTTTTGAGCGCGCCGATGACGGCGGGACTGGCCTCGCTGATGAAGGCGCCGAGTTCGCAGGCCGCGGAGAAGAGCGCGGCGGTTTTCATTTCGATGATGCGGTAGTAGTCGGCGGTGGTGAGCTTGAGGTCGAAGCGGCGCTGGGTCTGGATGATCTCGCCGGAGCAGACCTCGGCGGCGGCGTCGGCGATGCGGCGGCAGATGTCGGAGTTGCTGAAGCCGGTGGAGAGCTTGAGCGCGTGGGCGAAGAGGACATCGCCGAGGAGGACGCTGATGGAGTTGCCCCACTTGGCGTTGGCGGAGGGTTGGTCGCGGCGGAGTTCCGCACCGTCGATGATGTCGTCGTGGACGAGCGTGGCGATGTGGATGAGTTCGAGGATGACGGCGAGATCGACGTGGGCGGGCGTGATTTTTCCGGTGGCTCCGGCGGCGAGCAGGGCGAGGGCGGGGCGGAGACGCTTGCCGCCCGCACCGCAGATGTAGGAGATGTAGCCCTCGACGGCGGGATCGAACGCCTTGGCTTGGGCGCGGATTCGTTCCTCGACCGTGTAGAGGTGGGGATTGATCAACTCGAATGCCTCGGCGAACGACATTCCGTCGAGTTCCTTGGCGGGTGCGTGTGTGGTTTGGGCGGTCATGGCCTGGATCAAAAGTTCGCGGCGCGCGCGGCGAGAATGCGGCGCACGATGAAAAACGGGATCGCCAGAGCCACAGCGACGGTGACGGCGAGAAGCGGGTTGGGGATCACCCGGGCGCGGTCGCGGGCCACGGCATCGAGGCCCGCACGAACGACTTCGGAGGGCGAAGTGGTGAGAACCGGGTTCACTTGAAAATGCGAGAAGCAATCCTCCTCGCCGACGCGGGTGGCGACCCCGGAGAACTCGGTGGGGACCGGGCCGGGGCAAAGGGCGGTGACGGTGATGCCGAGCGGGCGGAGTTCGATCGCGAGCGACTCGGAGAGGCTGGTCACATAGGCCTTGGTGGCCGAGTAAACCGACATATGCGGCAGGGGAAAAAATCCGGCGACGCTGCTGACATTGAGGATCGCCGCGCGGCCCTGGACGATCATGCGGTTGACGAGGAGATGCGTGAGATGCGTGAGGGCGGAGATGTTGGTGTCGAGCATCGACTGGATGCGGCTCCATTCGCCGGAATGGAAGGGGCCGTGGTCGCCGAGGCCGGCGTTGTTGACGAGGAAATCGACGGCGATGTTTTCATCCAGAAGCCAATCGACGAGGGCGCGGCGGCGATCGGAGCCGGCGAGGTCGGCCGCGAAAACGCGGACATCGAGGGCGGGATGCACACGGCGCAGATCGGCGGCGAGTTCCTCGAGGCGGTCGTTGCGGCGGGCCACCAGAACGAGTTGGCGGGCATGGGGGGCGAGTTGGCGGGCGAACTCCGCGCCCAGCCCCGCCGAGGCGCCCGTGACGAGCGCCGCGCAGCCTTCGAAGAATTTCATCGTGTGCATGCCCGTATCGTTACGATTTCGAGGGACCCCGGGATTCGCCTTGCCCGGAGGATCAGCCGATTTTTTTCACGGAGAGCGTGGTCTTGAGGTCGCCCGGGACCGGCTTGGGCGAATAGTAAACGCCGGAGACGGGCGAGACATCCTCGTGGCTGCGGCCGACGGCGGTGGTGACGAAATGGTGGTCGGTGAGAACGCCGTTGGTGGGATCCATGCCGATCCAGCCCGCGCCGGGGAGGCAGGCCTCGACCCAGAGGTGCATGGCGCTGGAGGCGCGGTGTTCCTCCTCGGGCTTGTCGCCCTCCCAGACAAAGCCGCTGGCGAGGCGGGCGGCGACGCCGTTCTGGCGGAGGGCCTCGACCAGCAGCGCGGCGAAATCGCGACAGGAGCCGGCGCCTTTCCTCAAAAGCTCGGCGGCGGTGTAGGGCTTGCCGTGCTCGCGCGGCTCGTAGGCGATGTTCTCAAAAATCCAATGGTTGAAATTCACAAGCGTTTCGACGGTGGGGCGGGGCGCCACGGGCGCGAGGGGTTCGGGAAGCCGGCACCCCTCGGCTTTGAGGTAGGGGGCCATGATGTCGAGGCGCTCGGGGCGATACTCGGGCGGAATCTTGAATCCGGTGGACTCGAGCAGGAAGTGGAAGGGATTTTTTTCCCTCACATCGAGTTCGAGTTCGACGCGGAAGGGGAGCTCCCTGCCGGCCTCGGGGTAGAAACAATAGGCGATGAGATTGTCGAAGAGATCCTGGCGGAATTGCACATCGGCTCCCTCGAGGGTCTCGAATTTGACCTTCTCGACTTTGACGAACAGGTCCACGCGGGGAAAAACCCGCACGTGGTGCGGCGAGAACGAAACAGGCTCGGCGTAGGTGTAGAGCGATTCCTTCTTGATTTCGAGTTTCATGGTTTTTCGGGAATTCGGCGCATGGTCACACGCACCTTCATGTTTTGCGAGGCAGAACCTTTGAATGTTCCCTGGACGGGGGTGGCGTCCAGGAAGTCGCGCCCCACGGCGACGACGACGTGTTGCTCGCCGTGCCATTTGTTGTTTGTGGGATCGAGCGCCACCCATTCGAAGCCGGGAACGAGGACCTCGACCCAGGCGTGGGTGGCGACGGCGCCGACGAGGGCCTCGCCGGGATGGGCGGGTTCGGTTTCGATGTAGCCGCAGACGTATCGGCAGGGGATGCCGGCGGTGCGGAGGATGCCGAGCATGACGTGGGCGAAATCCTGGCAAACGCCCTCGCGCCGCTCCCAGACGGTTTCGAGCGGGGTTTCGTTGTCGGTCGAACCGGATTTGTATTCGAAGCCATCGAAGATCGCGGCGTTGAGTCGTTCCAGGCAGTCGCCGAGCGAGAGGTCCGGTTTCACGAATTCCCGCGCCCAGGCGGTGGACGGGCCGCCGAGCGGAATGGCGGGGGTCGGCTCGAGGTAGTCGAAAATCGCGGGGCCGGCGGAGCCGAGAATCTGGCGGGCCTCGGCGACGGAGGGGGCGAGGCCGCCGGCGGGCAGGCGGTGATGGGCCGTGCGGACGGTGAGGCGGTTGACCACGCGGAGGCGCGAGTGGCGGCGCGTCATGGAATAGAACGTGGCGATGTTTCCAAAATAATCCGTGTAGTTGGAAACCTTCGCGGCGGGTTCGAACTCGATGCGGTGGCGGAGGATTTTCTGGGTCGGCCGCTCGGGCGGCGTGAGGCGCGCCTCGAGGTAGGCCTCCATCGCCGTGTCGATGTATCGGTAGGTGGTGGAGTGGACGACGTCGAAAAGCATGGGTCAGCCCGGGAACAGGGATTTCGTTTCGCCGCTCATGAGGACCTGGTGGTTGAGAAAGCTGTCCGAGATGGTGGTGTGGAGCGCGAGGAGGCGCGCGAGCAGGGTCTCGGAACGGGACTGGAGGCCGGTTTTCGCGGATCCGGCGGAGGCGTCCTCCAGAAGGGCGTGCCAATCCGTGCAGCGGATCGCCTGGAGGAGGGACTCGATCTCGGCGAGGGCGCGGCCCGTGGCGGCGGAGTTTCCGCTTTCGCTCTCGCGGATGCGGGAGGCGCAGCCGGAGAGGCAGCGGAGAACCGAGCGGGGGTTGACGGGATTTTTCCAGAGGAGGTCGAGCATCTGGAGCGGCTCGATGCGCATCTGGTAGACGCGGCGGTAGATGTCGCGGCAACCCAGCATGCGCAGGAAGGCGGAGAGGCGGATTTCGCGGGCGTGGCGCTGGGCGCCGGCGGAGGCCGGCTCGAGGAGCGGGGCGGAGAGCGAGGTGACGGCGTTGGCGGTGATGGCGGCGCGCTCGAGGAGTTGGCCGATCTCGCAAAAGCCCCATCCGTCGTCGGCGAGCATGGTCGCCTTCGCGGTTCCGAAGAATTGGGGCACCGCCTCTCGGGCGAACAGGGAAAGGGCGCGGCTTTGCGCGGCGAGCTCCTCGCCGGGCGCGTCGGGCTCGAACGGGGCGGCGTCGAAGCGTTCGCGCAAACGGCTCATCACCCCCCAGGCCTCGAGGCTGAGCGTTTCGAGGACGGACTCGGCGTTTTCAAAGGCGCGTCGCACGGTGCTGGCGACGGAGCCGGACTCGGAGGGGTCGCAGGCGAGGCGGTAGCGGCCCGAGGGATTCGAAATGTTGCGGCGCGAGGCCTGCGCGGACCCCTCGAGCATGGGAAGGATGCGGTTCCAAACCGGGCGGTAGTTCATCCGCTCGACGGGATTGAGTTCCTCGAGTTCGAGCGACTCGATGGCGGCGATCATCCCTGCGAGGTCGTAGGCCCGCTCGAGGTAGCGGCCGATCCAGTAATAGGCGTCGGCCACGCGGCTGGTGACGCCGTGGGAGGGAATCTGGCCTTCGATCTGGTGCGAGGGATCCCAGTCGTCGGGCGGCGAGTCGGGGCCGGTGCGCACCCAGGTGTCCTTCGATCCCCCGCCGAGTTCGGAGGAGGTGAATTCGGAGTCGGTGGTGGAAACACGCGTGAGCGCGCCGGGAAAAACGCGGAGATCGCCGTCGGCCTCCCGCAGGGCGAAGACGATGTGGTCCTGGCGGCGGCGTTGGCGGTCGCCGTCCTGGAACGAAACGGTCTCGGCGTCGGAGGCCTGCGGCTGGGCGACGTATTGGGAGGGATTCTTGAGAATCTCGGCGCGGGCGGCCTCGAGGGCTTCCCCGGACGGCAACCGGCCGTCGCCGCCGAGCACGATGCGTTCGCCGTAGAGGATGCGAATCGTGAAGCGCTCGAGATCGCCGAGCACCATTTCGCGCTGGTCGATGTCTCCGAGCCAATAGGTCGGCAGCGTGGGCAGGAGCGGACGCTCCCCGAGGTAGTAGCGGATGATCCGGGCGGAGAAGGGAAGGAGGGCGCGGTCGTCGGCGAGTTGGGCGCCGATGGCGTTGACGACCGAGACGCTTTTTTTGCGGATGCAATGGACGAGGCCCGGCACGCCGATCATGGAATCGCGGCGGAAGGCCATGGGGTCGAGCCAGCGGTCCGAGAGGCGCGTGTAGATCACGTCCACCTTGTTGAGGCCGGAGACGGTTTTGAGGTAGACGGCGTCGTCGAGAACAAGGAGGTCGCCGCCCTGGACAAGCGGAATGCCCATGCGGCGGCCGAGGAAACTGTGCTCCGAGTAGGCCGGGCTGCGGGAGCCGGGCGTGAGAAGAACGACCATGGGATCGGACTCGGAGGAATGCGCCCGGAGCATTTCCACGATGTTGGTGGGGACGTCGGAGATCGAATGGATGCCGGTGTCGTGGAACGACTGGGGAATCACGCGGGTGAGCGCGCGCCGGTTCTGGATCATGTAGGAAATTCCGGAGGCGTTGGCGAAGTAGTGGTGTTTCACCGCCAGGCGGCCGTCGGGGAGGCGGCAGACGGCGACCCCGCTGAGGTGGAGGAACGATTCCCCCGGGAGGGGGACGCCCGCGGCGGCGCGCTGGAAATATTCGCTGCCGAGAACCGGTTCGACGGGGAGCACGCCGTCGTTGAGGATTTGTTTTTCGGAATAGATGTCGCGGAGGAAGAGTTCGAAGGCGCGGAGACGCTGGCGGATTCCCGCGGCCAAAGGCTCCCATTCCTCCGGAGTGAAAATCTGGGGAAGGACGTCGCAGAACCAGCCGCGCTTCCCCCAGGGACGCTCGCGGTGGATGTCGAACATGACACCCATCTCGCGCATGGTCGCCTCGAGGCGCTCGTCGAGGTCGCGGAGCATGGCGGGAGGCATGCGGTTGATGCGGTCGAAGAGCGCGCGGTAAACCTCGCGGGGTTGGCCGTCCGGACCGAACGTCTCGTCGTGGGTGCGGAAATGCCAGGGCGCTTTCATGCGGCGAGGAATTCGCGGGCGGCGACGGCATCGCGGGCGATGCCCTCGCGGAGGGCGGCGATGGATTCGAATTTTTTCTCGGGACGGAGGAACTCGAGAAAATCCACCTCCAGGTCGCGGCCGTAGAGATCGCCGGAGAAGTTGAAAAGATGGACTTCGAGGAGGCGTTGCGGGTCGCTGGAAACCGTGGGGCGGATTCCGAGGTTGGCGACGCCGGGGAGCGATCGGGAGTCGAATCGAACCCGCGCCGCGTAAACGCCGTCGGGCGGGAGTTGCTGCGAGGCGAGCGAAATGTTGGCGGTGGGGAATCCGATTTGGCGTCCGAGTCCCGCGCCGCGCAGGACGGTGCCCGCGAGAGAGTAGTCGCGGCCGAGCATGCGGGCGGCCTCCGGAAGGCGGCCCGCCGCGAGCGCCTGGCGGATGAGCGTGCTGCTCACGACCGTTCCGTCCACCAGCACCGAAGCCACCTCGCGGGTGAAGAAGTTTTTTTCCGAGCCGATGTGGCGGAGGAGGTCGGCGTTGCCCCGGCGGCGGTGGCCGAACATCCACCCCTCGCCGATGCAAATGCCCGCGAGCGGGCAGGCGGCGGCGAGGCGCGCGATGAAATCCTCCGCAGGCATCGCGGCAAAGTTGGTGTTGAATTCCACCACCAGCGCGACGGGAATTCCGAGCGATTCGACGAGACGGAGTTTGTGCGGCGTGGGTGTGAGAAGGCGCGGAACGGCGTCGGGTCGCAGGACCGCGGCGGGGTGCGGGTCGAATGTGAGGGCGACGGCGGTGGCTTGGATTCGGCGGGATTCGGCGAGGGCGGTTTCGAGAACGGCGCGGTGGCCGAGGTGCATTCCATCAAAGACCCCGGCGGCGAGCACGACGGGCGTCGGGATTTCCGCCAGCGCGTCGATGGAGCCCAGGACCCGCATCACGCACCGCGAAGCCGCGACACCGCGGGCAGGCCGAGCACGCGCTCGAGGATCGCCTCGCGCGGGCCGTTTTTGAGTTCGTCCACCGTGACCGCGCCGTCCACGTTGAAGCGGCCGGATTTGGTGCGGCGGAGGGATTTGAGATGGGCCCCGCAGCCGAGTTCGTTGCCGATGTCGTGGGCGTAGGTGCGGACATAGAACCCCTTGCTGCAGACGACGCGGAAATCGACCTCGGGAAGTCGGACGCTTTGAATTTCGTGGGCGTAGACATGGACGAAGCGCGGCTCGCGCTCGACGGTCTTTCCCTGCCGGGCGAGTTTGTAGAGCGGGACGCCGTCCTTCTTGATCGCGCTGACCATCGGCGGGGTCTGGTAGAAATCGCCGTGGAATTTCGTGAACGCCGCCTCGAGTTGTTCCTTGGAAAAATCCGGCACCGGCTTGGTCTCGATCACTTGGCCGTCGGAGTCCTGGCTGTCGGTGATTTCGCCGAGGCGGAGGGTGCCGACATACTCCTTGTCCTCGCTCATGAGGAGATCCTGGATTTTCGTGCCCCGGCCGATGGTGATGAGCAGGAGGCCGGTGGCGAGCGGGTCGAGCGTGCCGCAGTGGCCGACTTTTTTGGTGTCGAGGGCGCGGCGGGTGATGGCGACGACATCGTGCGAGGTCATCCCCGGGGCCTTGTCCACGAGGAGGACGCCGTCAATTTCTGTTCCGGATTTCATGGTCGAGTGCTTTGAGAAAATCGTGCTTCACCTGCCGGAGGGAACCGGGAACGCGGGCCCCGGCGGCCATCGGGTGTCCGCCGCCCTTGAAAAGTTTGCAGACCTTGCAGACATCGATCGCGGGAATTTTCGAGCGGGCGCTCACGCGAACGAGGTTCTCGGGGAGTTCCTCGAAAAACACGGCCGCCTCGACGCCTTCGATCGAGCGGAGGTGGTCGATGATGCCCTCGTTGTCCTCGGGAATGACCTGCAACTCCCGAACCACATCGAGCGGCAGGGAGAACGTGGCGATGCGGTCGTCGCAGTGGAACTCGGCGGTGTTGAGCGCGTGGCGGAGGAGGTTGAAACGGCGGCGCGGCTGGCTGTCATACATCGCCCGCGAGAGGCCGGGGACATCGACGCCGCAGGCGATGAGGCGGGAGGCGGCGGCGAAGGTTCGCTCGTTGGTGCCGGCGTATTGGAACGAGCCGGTGTCCGTCGAAATCGCGGCGAAGAGATTGGTCGCCATGTCGCGCGAAATCGTCGCGCCGATGCGGTCGAAAAATTCCACCAGGATCTGGCCGGTGGCGGGCGCGGTGGGGTCGATGTAATTGGCGTCGCCGTAATTCTCGTTGCTGACGTGGTGGTCGATGTTGGCGAGCGGAGTTCCGGGGGCGATGGCTTCGAGCACGGTGCCAAGGCGGTTTTTCACCGAGGTGTCGAGGGCGACGAAGAGGTCGAATTTTTGCGGGGTGGCGGGGGGGGCGGCGACGAGTTCGTGGCGGGGGAGGTAGTGGAACTTCGTGGTGCAGCCCTCCTCGTTGAAGGCGTGGACTTTTTTCCCGAGGGACTCGAGCCAGAGGGCGAAGGCGATGGTGGAGCCAAGCGCGTCGGCATCCGGGCGCAGGTGGCTGGCGACGCCGATGGTTTCGGCGTTGCGGATCGTTTCGGCGAGGGATTCGAAGGTGGCTTGGCTCATTGGGGTTTTTCGTCGAGGAGGCCGAGTTCGTCCATGATGCCGATGACGCGGGAGCCGCGGGCGATGGACTCGTCGAGGTGGAAGTGGAGGTGGGGCGTGTGCTTGATGTGAACGCGGCGGGAGAGCTCGGTTTGGATGTGGGTGCGGTTTTTTTCGAAGGCCTCGAGGGCGCGTCGTCCGGCGCCGGCGGGGCCGATCGCGGAGATGTAAACGTGGGCCTGCTTGAGATCGGGCGTGATGTCCACCGAGGAAATCGTGGCCAGGTCCCCGTGGAAATCGAGGTCGCGCGTGGCGAGGATTCCGATTTCGCGTTTGAGGACTTCGCAGACCCTGGCGAGGCGGTTTTTCATGGAACGTCGAGGCGCGGGCGGAGCCGCGGTGGTGTCAGAGCTGCTGCGGGACTTTTTCGAGCGTGTAGCACTCGATGATGTCCTCGGGCAGGTATTCGGTGAAATCGCCGAGCTTGATGCCGCACTCGAGACCGGCGCGGACCTCCTTCACATCGTCGGAGAACCGGCGCAGCGTCGCGAGGCCGCCGTCGTAGATCGGCTGCTTGCGGCGAAGAACGCGGGCGCGGGCGGTGCGGGCGATGCGGCCGTCGAGGACCACGCAGCCGGCGACCTTGCCTTTCGTGAGATCGAAGACCTGCTTGACCTCGGCATGGCCGATGACGGTTTCGCGGTGTTCCGGCGCGAGCATTCCGCTCATGGCCTCGCGGACCTGGTCGATCAATTCGTAGATGATGCTGTAGAGTTTGATCTGGATGCCTTCGCGCTTGGCGGCTTGCGCGGCGGTGTTCTCGGTCTTCGTTCCGAAGCCGATGATGATGGCGTTCGACGCGCTGGCGAGGAGGACGTCGGACTCGGTGATCGGGCCCACGGCGGAGTGGATGATCTCGAGGGTGATTTTTTTCTGGGGAATCTCCTTGAGCGAGGCGACGACGGCCTCGAGGGAGCCCTGGACGTCGCATTTGACGATGGCCTTGAGGGCGGGTTTGGCCTCGGAGGCGATGCTGGCGAAAAGATTCTCGAGCGTGGCGCGTTGCGGGGTCGCGAGTTTGGTGTCGCGGAGTTCCGCGAGGCGCTCCTCGCTGTGGATGCGGGCGGATTTTTCCGAGTCCATGACGACGAGTTCGTCGCCGGCGTTCGGAAGTCCGCTCAGGCCCAGAACCTTCACGGGTGTGGAGGGACCGGCCTCTTTCACGGGCTTGCCGAGGTCGTCGATGAGTTGCTTCACCTTGCCCCAGTGGTTGCCGCAGATGAAGACGTCGCCGTAGCGGAGGGTTCCCATGCGAACGATGACGGTGGCGGTGGGGCCGCGGCCCTGCTCGACCTGGGCCTCGATCACGGTGGCGCGGGCGTCCACATTGGAACTGGCCTTGAGCTCCAGCAGTTCGGCCTCGAGAAGCATGAGGTCGAGGAGCTGGTCGATGCCGGTGCCCTTGGTGGCGCTCACGGGAACGCAAATGGTCTCGCCGCCCCAATCCTCGGGCGTGAGGCCCTGCTCCTGGAGTTGCTGCTTCACGCGGTCGGGGTTGGCGGACGGCAGGTCGATTTTGTTGAGGGCGACCATGATTTTGACCTTCGCGGCCTTGGCGTGGGAAATGGCCTCGAGGGTTTGCGGCATGAGGCCGTCATCGGCCGCGACAACAATGACGGCGATGTCGGTGACATTGGCTCCGCGGGCGCGCATGGCCGTGAAAGCGGCGTGGCCGGGCGTGTCGAGGAAGGTGATTTTCTGGCCCTTTCGATCGACGCTGTAGGCACCGATGTGCTGGGTGATGCCACCCGCCTCGCCGGCGGCGACGCGGGCCTTGCGGATGGCGTCGAGGAGGGAGGTTTTGCCGTGGTCCACGTGGCCCATGAACGTGATGATCGGGGCGCGGAGGCGGAGTTCGTCGACGATTTTCTCCGGCTCGGGGGCCTTGGGAATTTCGATCTTCTGCTCGACCTTGTGGTGGCCTTTCGAGGTGTCCTTTTTCTCGCGCTCGAACACAAAGCCGTGCATGTCGCAAACCTTGGCGACGACATCGGCTTCGACGGTCTGGTTGAGGTTGGCGAAAATCTGCAAGGACATGAGGTCCTTGATGAGTTGGAACGGCTTGAGACCCAGATGCTCGGCGAGGAGCTTGACGCTGACCGGCGGCTTGATTTGAAGAACCTTTTTGCCGGAGTCGTCCTCGGAAACCGCGGGTTCGGCGGATTCGGCGACCGGCTCGGGGGCTGGCGGCGGAGCGGCCGGCTCCGGTGCGGGCTCGGGAGGTTTTGGCGCGGGCGGCGGCGGGGTTTTCGAGCCGAGCGGCTTGATGAAAGGCTGGATGCCCGCGCGGGTGGCGGTTTTTTTGACCTTCTTCTCCGGGTTCAGGAGATCGACGGTGGGACCGGGGACCTTGGGTTCCTTTTCTTTGGCAGGGGAGGGAGGCGGTGTGTCAGCGGCCGGCCGTGTGGATCGCGACGAAGCGCCCGGGCGCCGGGCGGTGGTCGCCGGCTTGGCTTCGGTGGGTTTTTTCTTTGTTTTCTCTGCCATGATGGTTTTCCGGGCGGGGACGGGTTTTCATAGCCCTAGGCCGCGGGGGCGTTTTGAAGGGCCTGGGCGGCGGCGAGGATGCGTTGGCCGGTTTCGACATCGGAGCCGAGGGCCTCGGCGATGTCCTCGGCACCCGCGAGTTGGATGACCTCGATGGAATTCATGCCGGCGTTGGCGAGTTTCTGCGCCTCGTCCTCGCCGATGCCGAGGGCTCCGGCGAGCGAGTGGGCGGCCTCGGCGGCCTGGGTTTGCAGGGCCTCCTCCTTGCGCTTGTCCTCCTGGATGTCGACATCCCATCCCGCCATTTTGGAGGTGAGGCGGGCGTTTTGGCCGCGGCGACCGATGGCCACGGAAAGATCGTCCTTGGGAACGAGGACGTGGATGGTTTTGGTGGACTCGTCGGCGGTGATCGAGCGGATGTTCGCGGGCTTGAGGGCCGCGGTGACGAATTTGAGGGGGTCCGGGTCCCAGCGGATGATGTCCACTTTCTCGTTGTTGAGTTCGCGGACGATGTTCTTGACGCGGGCGCCGCGCATGCCGACGCAGGCGCCGACGGGGTCGACCTTGGCGTCGGCGCTGTGGACGGCGACCTTCGTGCGGAAGCCGGCCTCGCGGGCGATGACCTTGAGTTCCACGGTGCGGTCGGCGATTTCGCTGACCTCGAGTTCGAAAAGGCGGCGGACGAAATTCGGGTGGCTGCGCGAGAGAATGATCTCGGGGCCGCGGTTGCCGCTTTCCACGGCGACCACATAGGCGCGGAGACGGTCGCCGACGTTGTAGTCCTCGGTCATGACGCGCTCGCGGGAGGGCATGACGCCCTCGAATTTTCCAAGGTCGATGATGACGTCGGATTTTTCAAAACGGCGGACGGTGCCGGTGACGATCTCGCCGGCGCGGTCCTTGAACTCGTCGTAGATCATCTCGCGCTCGATCTGGCGGAGGCGCTGGTTGATCGCCTGGCGGGCAGCCTGGGCGGCGATGCGGCCGAAGTCGCGCGGGGTGACCTCGATCTCGACCTCCTCGCCATCCTGCGCGTCGGGCTTGACCGAGCGGGCCTTGGCAAGGGCGATTTCGTCGTGGGGGTTGTCCACTTTCTCGCGGGCGATGAGCTTGGCGAGGGCGCGGATGCCGCCGGTTTTGGGGTTGATGTCGATGCGGAGATCCCGGGTGCCGGAGGTGAAATTTTTCTTGGAGGCCGCGAGGATGGCGTTGGAGATGGCGTCGACCAGGACATCGCGCTTGATGCCCTTTTCGCGCTCCAACAGGTCCAGCATGGTGATGAGTTCGGAATTCATGGTTTCTCTCGGTTCCGAATCGAGGGCGAACAGGCGGGGTCACCCGGAGGCCGGTCTTTTCGGAATCGGAAACTATGGGAGGTCCGGCAATATCGGTCAAGCGGCAACGGTCCGAAAATCCGCGGCAAGGCGGACGCGGACGCCGCGAGGAGCGACTAATCAGGCCTTGGCGAGCGCGGCGAGGACCTCGGCTTCGATGTCGGCGTAGATTTTCGGGTCGGACTTGAGGAGTTCCTTGGCGGCGTCGCGGCCTTGCGCGAGTTGGCTGCCCTTGTAGCTGAGCCAGGAGCCGCGCTTTTCGACGATGCCTTTTTCCAGGGCGAGGTCGAGAAGGGAGCCGGTGTTTGAAATTCCCTCGTTATACATGATGTCGAACTCGGCCTCGGTGAAGGGCGGGGCGACCTTGTTTTTCACAACCTTGATTTTCGTGCGGTTGCCGGAGACGGATCCGTCGCTGTTCTTGATCGCGCCGATGCGGCGGATGTCGATGCGGATGCTCGCGTAGAACTTGAGGGCCTTGCCGCCGGGGGTCGTCTCGGGGTTGCCGAACATGACGCCGATTTTTTCGCGGATTTGGTTTGTGAAGAGGCAAATGGTGTTCGCCTTCGAAATGAAGGCTGTGAGCTTGCGGAGGGCGTTGCTCATCAGGCGGGCTTGGGCGCCGACCACGGCGTCGCCGATTTCGCCCTCGAGTTCGGATTTCGTCACGAGCGCGGCGACGGAGTCGAGGACGATGATGTCGAGCGCGTTCGAGCGGACGAGCGTCTCGCAAATGCGGAGCGCCTCCTCGCCGGAGCTGGGCTGGGAGACGAGCAACTCGTCGAGGTTGACGCCGAGTTTGCGGGCGTAGCTGGGATCGAGCGCGTGCTCGACATCGATGAAGGCGGCCAGGCCGCCGAGCTTCTGGGCCTGGGCGATGGCGGTGAGGGTGAGCGTGGTCTTGCCGGAGCTTTCGGGGCCGTAGATTTCGATGATGCGTCCGCGCGGGAAACCACCCACGCCGAGCGCGCGGTCGATCATGATGTTTCCGGTGGGGATGCTTTCGACCTGGGAGACGGTGGCGTCGCCGAGGCGGCGGATCGCTTCGCTGCCGTAGTCTTTTTCGATTTGCTGGAGGGCGAGGTCGAGGTTCTTGAGGCGGGCTGCGGCCGCCTTGTCGTTTGCGGAGGAGTCGTCGGATTTGGCCATAAAAGAGGGGCAGACTATGGATGCGGCCGCGGCGGCTTGGAACAAAAATCAACGCCGGCCCGCGGAACCGATCAGACTTTGGGTGTGTAGAGCAGGAGGCGGAGGCCGTTGAGGCAAACGAGCACGGTGCTTCCCTCGTGCCCGACCACGCCGGCGGGCAGGGGAAGGTCGATTCCGAACGTGGCGATCAAAAGGGCGAGAATCACCGCCGAGGCGAAGGCGAGATTTTGCCAGAGGACGCGCTTGGCGTGGCGCGCGATGCCGAGAAGGATCGGGATGTTCTCCAACTTGTCGCCCATCAGGACGACGTCGGCGGTTTCCATTGCGATGTCTGTTCCGGCGGCTCCCATGGCGACACCGATGTCGGCCGTGGCCAGCGCGGGGGCGTCGTTCACTCCGTCGCCCACCATCATCACGCGGCCGAGTTTTTTGAGTTCGCGGATCGCGGCGACCTTGGCTTCGGGGAGGAGTTCGGAGCGGACCTCGTCCACGCCGGCCTCCTCGGCGATGGCGTTGGCGACGGCCTTTTGGTCGCCGGTGAGCATGACGACTTTTTTCACGCCGAGCCTGTGGAGTTTCGAAACCATTTGAAGGGCCTCGGGGCGGAGCGTGTCGGCCAGGGCGAGGACGGCTCGGGCTGTCACGTTGTCGCCGTCGCGAAACCCAGCCCAGACGCAGGTTTTTCCACGACGGGCGAGCGGGGCGGATTGGATTTCGATCGCCTCCATGCCGCGGGCGCCGAGTTCGCGGAAATACCGTTCACTGCCGACCACCACGCGACGGCCGTGGATCGTGGCCTCCGCGCCTTTTCCGGGGATGGCCTGGAAACCGGTGGCGTTCGGAGGAGCCATGCCGAGGACGCCCGCGCAACGCACGATGGCGTGGGCCAGAGGGTGCTCGGATTTCGACTCCAGCGCGGCGACACAGGCGAGAAGTTCGACAAGATCGGGCGGCAAATTCGCATCGGCCTTGTGCGCGCGGGCGGCGTCGGCGATTTCGGTCACCACCGGACGGCCGCTGGTGAGCGTTCCCGTCTTGTCGAACGCCACGATGTCGATGCGCGAGGTCCGCTCGAGATGCGATCCGCCTTTCACCAAAATGCCGCGCCGCGCCGCGCCGCCGATGGCCGAGAGAACCGTCGCCGGCGTGCTGATGACCAGCGCGCAGGGCGAGGCCACGACCATCACGGTCATCGCCCGGTAGAAGGCGTCGTCGAAATCGGTTCCGAGAAGGAAAAACGGGACGGCGAAGACGAGCGCGGTGAAGGCGATGACCCCGGCGGCGTAGTATTGCTCGGCCTGCTCGAGGAAACGCTGGGTGCCGGATTTTTCGGCCTGGGCCTCCTCGACGAGTTTCACCATGCGGGCGAGCGTGGAATCCTCGGCGCGCTTCTCGACGGAAAATTCCAGCCCGCCGCTTTGGTTCAGCGTTCCGGCGAAAACCCGGCTGCCGGGCGATTTCGAAACGGGCATCGACTCGCCGGTGAGGCTGGATTCATCGATGTGGCCGGAGCCCTCGACCACGGTTCCATCGACCGGCACATGCTCGCCGGGCCGCAGCAACACGATGTCCCCGGGCGCGAGATCCTCGACCGGAACGAGGCGGTTTCCATCCGGACGCTTCAACATCGCCTTGTCGGGCCGGAGCTTCAGGAGCGAGTGGATGGCCTTGCGGGTTCGCTCGAGCGCGTAGCTTTGGAGAACGTTCGAGAGGCTGAAGAGAAAAAGCAGAAGCGCCCCCTCGAAGGGTTGGCCCACGATTCCGGCCCCGATCGCGGCGAGGACCATGAGCACATCGATGTCGAGCACGCGCTGGCGCAGCGAGGCGATGGCGGAGCGGACGCCCTCCTGGCCGTTGAAAAAATACGCGCCCGCGTAAAGGAGCCACACGGCGGCGGACTCGCGGCCGATCGTGTGCTCGGCGATGAACGAGGCGATCAAAAACAGAAATCCCAGCGCGCAGGAAATCTCGTTGTTCAGCGAGCCGGACAAGACGCGGTTCCAGAGGCCGAGTTCCGCCTCGCGCCATTCCGGGCGGTAGGCGCTGATCCTCGCGCCGAGGCCCCGCAGCGAATCGAGGATCGATTTTTCATCGACCACCGATTCATCGAACACGAGGCAGAGGATTTTTCCGATGTAGGTGGCGGTGGCCTTGCGAACGCCGGGGATTTTTTTCGCCTTTTTTTCCAACCGGACCGCACAGGCCTCGCAGGCGCCGCCCTCGAGGCGGAGCGTGCGGCTTTGCAGGTTGGACGCCGGCGCGTGGCTTTCCGCGATGCGGCGCAACTCCTCGCGGGTCAGACGGGCGGGATCGTATTCGATTTCGATCGCGGTTTTCCCGGGAACCGTGTGCGCGTCCACCACGCCCGCATGGCTCAAAATCGACCGGGTGGAGTCCTCCAAGGATTCCTCGGAAGGCTTTCGGACGTCCATGGGGAGGGCCTCGGGAAAATGCGCGGACCTAGAACGTCCACATCCTGCCCTTGGCCGCGTCGGCGAAAACCTGCGGGCTCATCAAGTAGGAGTTCGGGGGATTCGGGAGCGGACCATCGTCGAGGACGGGAAGGTTTTTCCCGTGGGTTTCATCCCAAGGCTGGCTGGTGGCGATGTGGAGCGGCGTGCCCGTGCGGATCATGTTGAAAACCTTCTTGGCCGACTTGAGCGGCATGCGCACACACCCCATCGTGTTCGGGTAGGGTTTCACGAAGCCCCAATGCATGCCGTAGGCGGGCTTGAACTCCATCCAGTAGGTCATCGGGTAGCCGGCTCCGGGCTGGCTGATGCGGCGGCGGTTCGCCTGCTTCGAGTAGATGGTGAAATTCCCGTGGGGTGTGGGCGAGGACGCCTTGCCGACCGTGACCGGCGTGGCGAGGAGCACCTGGTCGCCCTCGACAACGTAGAGCCGTTGCGCGCCGGTGCTGAGCTTCACTTTCACGGCGGAGGGGTTTTTGGGCGGCGTCGCGGGAGGATCGAACTGGAACGAATGGGCGCGGGCGCTTGTGCGTGTCGTCTCGCAGGCCGACAAGCCCAAGGCCAGAACGGCGATCGCGCAGACGGAGAAAAATCGGGTGGCGGTGGTTTTCATGGTTGCGGGCTATCAAATGCCAACCCCCGCCCGAGTCAAGACGATCGGAGGCGGAGGCGGCGGGCTTTCAGGAATCGCACGTTGCCAGCAACGGCGGACCTGTGGATTCTTGTTCGATGCAGGATTCGAATGCCTTGTTCCAAGCCGCCCGACGTCGCATTCCCGGCGGGGTGAACTCCCCGGTGCGGGCCTTTCGCGGCGTGGGCGGCGAACCGTTTTTTGTGAAATCCGCAAAGGGATGCCGGTTGACGACCGTGGAGGGACGCGAACTGATCGACTACGTGGGAACCTGGGGACCCGCGATTCTCGGCCACGCGCCGGAGGCTGTCGTGGAGGCGGTGCGCGAGGCCGCGCGGCACGGGCTGAGTTTTGGAACGCCGAATCCGCTTGAGGTCGAAATGGCGGAAACCCTCTGCCGCTTGGTTCCCTCGGTTGAAAAAGCGAGGATGGTCAACAGCGGCACCGAGGCCACGATGAGCACTCTGCGTCTCGCCCGCGGGTTCACGGGACGAGCGAAGATTTTGAAATTCGAGGGCTGCTACCACGGCCATGTCGATTCGCTGCTGGTCAAGGCCGGCAGCGGCGCGCTCACCCACGGCCATCCCGACAGCGCGGGCGTCCCGCAGGATCTCGCGCGGCTCACGATTTGCGTTCCCTTCAACGATCCCGCCGCGGTCCAAGCCGCTTTCGAAGCGAATCCGGGGGAGATCGCCGCTGTGATCCTCGAGCCCGTTCCCGCCAACGCGGGCCTGTATTTGCCGGAGCCGGATTTTCTGGAAACGCTCCGCGGGCTTTGCACCCGCGAGGGCGCGCTGCTGGTCTTCGACGAGGTGATGACCGGCTTCCGGCTCGCCCGCGGTGGCGCCCAGGAAATTTACAAAATCCAGCCCGATCTCACCGCGATGGGCAAGGTGATCGGCGGCGGCCTGCCGGTGGGAGCCTTTGGCGGACGCGCGGAAATCATGGACCATCTCTCGCCCGACGGCCCCGTTTATCAGGCGGGAACACTGTCCGGAAACCCGCTCGCCATGGCGGCCGGCCTCGCCCAACTCCGCGAACTGGAACGCATCGATGGTTGGGCGTTGCTGGAAAAAACCGGCGCCGCCCTGGAGGAGCGGATGCGCGATTTGATCGCGGGGCGACCGCTGACATTCCAACGCCTCGGCTCGATGTTCTGTCTCTACTTCTGCGAAGGTCCCGTTCGCAACCTCGCCGACGCCATGCGGAGCGACCGCCAAAAATTTGCTGCATTTTTCCACGGGTGTCTCAAGGACGGTGTGTATTTCGCGCCGTCGCAATTCGAGGCGGGATTCCTAAGCACCGCGCACACTTCGGCCGATCTGGAACAAACCGCGGAGGTCGTTGAAAAAAACCTGCGCAAGGTTTTTTGAGTATCCGATGGACCGAGATTTCCCATCGATTGTTGTCACCGGCCTCGGCGCGTTCTGCGCGGCGGGAACAAATGCCGACGCACTCTGGTCGTCCGTCCTCGCCGGAAAATCCTTCGCCGCGGTCGAAACATTTCCGAACGGAAAATCCTTCGCCGTTTGCCGCGCACCCCGGATTGAAAATCCCCTACCGAAACTCCTCCGCAACGCCGACCGCTGCGCCCAGATTTGCTTCGCGGCCGCCGAGCAAGCCTGGCACCAAGCATCAGCCGGGGATTTGAAATATCCCGAGCGCCTCGGCCTCGCCATCGGCACATCCCGCGGACCAATCGAAAAACTGGAAGAGGGTTTCGACCAAAGCCGCCAAGCGCGTTGCAAACCCACCGCGCTGGTCTCCGCGTCTTTCGGTTCCGTATGCGGATCGATCGCCCAATCCCTCGCAATCCAAGGCCCGACCGCCGTTCTCTCCGCCACCTGCGCCTCCGCGGCCCTCGCGATCGGCTGGGCCGCCGACCAAATTCTTCTGGGAAAAGCCGACC
The DNA here is from genome assembly GCA_964628505.1 of uncultured Chthoniobacter sp. Taxonomy (GTDB): domain Bacteria; phylum Verrucomicrobiota; class Verrucomicrobiia; order Chthoniobacterales; family Terrimicrobiaceae; genus UBA967. The sequence continues at coordinate 2,212 of CAZVPK010000020.1, read as the reverse complement.
TTGTGCTGGCCGGAGGAACCGATGCCCCGCTCACGGCCTCGATTCTCGCCCAACTCGAAGCCTCGGGAATCACCGGTCACGACTCCGATCCCTCAAAAATCTGCCGCCCGTTCGCCCTCCGCCGCACCGGCATCGTGCCCGGCGAGGGAGCCGCGTTTCTCGTTTTGGAAAGTCTCGCCCACGCCAAGCGACGCGGCGCCGTTCCCCTCGCCCGCCTTTCGGGTTGGTCCTGCGGAATGGACGGCGCAGGGCGCACGGATATCGACCCGCATGGAGCCGGCCTTGCCCGCTCGATCCGCTCCAGCCTTGCCTCCGCGGGCCTCGGACCCTCCGATATCGACCACATCAACACCCACGGAACGGGCACCACGCAGAACGACCTCGGCGAATCCCGCGCCATCGAGTCGGTCTTTGGCAGCGGGATTCCCTGCGTTTCCATCAAACCCGTCACCGGTCATTGCATGGGCGCGTCTCCCGCGCTGGAGGCGGTCGTTTGCATCCAATCGCTCCGCCGCCAACTCCTCCCGGGCTCGCCGAACAGCTCACCGCAAGACCCCGCCTGCCGCATCCGCATACCCGCAGAACCTCACAAAGCCCCGCTCCGCCACGTCCTTTCGAATTCCAGCGGACTCTGGGGCGCGCACGCCTGTCTCGTTTTTTCGCGTCTCGCGGATTGCACCGGCGCGGATTCCGCGATGTAATCGCCGACCATCGGCCACCCGACATGCCCAACACATCCGATCCCAACCCGCCGAGCCTCGAAACGGCGATGCAGCGCATCTCCGAAATCGTCACCTCCATGGAAAGCGGCGACCTGCCCCTGGAAAAACTCATCGAGTCCTACGAGGAGGGCGTTTCGTTGGTGAAATCCTGCCAGGAAACCCTCGACGCCGCCGGGAAGCGGATCCAACTCATCGCCCGCAACGCCCGTGGCGAAGCGGTTCTCAAGGACTTCGACGACGGGGACGAAAACTGAAAATGCCTTCCGAAAATCCCCGCCCGCTTCTTTCGAAAATCCAATCCCCCGCCGACGTGAAGGCTCTCGCCGCGGAGGATCTCCCGGCCCTCGCACAGGAAATCCGCGACGAACTCGTCCAAGTCCTTTCGACCACCGGCGGCCACCTCGGCCCGAATCTCGGCGTCGTGGAATTGACCATCGCCCTCCACCGCGTCTTCGACACCCCGCAGGACAAATTCCTCTTCGACGTCAGCCACCAGGGCTACGTCCACAAGCTCCTCACCGGCCGCTTCGACCGCTTCGGCACGATCCGCCAATACGAGGGCCTCAACGGATTCCTCCTCCGCTCCGAGAGCGAGCACGATTGCTACGGCGCGGGCCATGCCGGCACCGCCCTTTCCGCCGCGCTGGGAATGGCCGCCGCGCGCGACAAACTCGGCTCCGACGAACATGTCATCTGCGTGGCCGGCGACGCGGCCTTCACCTGCGGCGTCACTTTCGAGGCCCTCAACAACATCGCCTCGACCACCGATCGCCTCATCGTCGTCCTCAACGACAACGAGTGGTCCATCTCGAAAAATGTCGGCGCCGTGGCCGACTACCTCAACCGCATCGTCACCAATCCCGCCTACGCGAACCTCCACGAGAACGCCGCGAAATTCCTCGAGTGGATCGGCGGAAAAACTGCGCGCAAACTCGCCCACAAGGCCGAATCCGCCCTCAAAAACCTCCTCGCCCCGAGCGTCATCTTCGACGAACTCGGCATCCGCTACTACGGCCCCGTGGACGGCCACGACATCCCGCTTCTCACCCAGACGTTCGAGTTTTTGAAAACCCAGCACGAACCCGTGCTCCTCCACGTCCTCACCACCAAGGGCAAGGGCTACGCGCCCGCGCTCGAGAAGCCCGACAAATTCCACGGCCTCGGGAAATTCCACCTCGACACCGGCGAGACCGTCCCCTCCCCCACCCCGACCTATTCCGAACTCCTCGGCAAGCACCTCGCCGACTTCGCGGATTCCAACAACAAAATCACCGCCATCACCGCGGCCATGCCCACCGGCACCGGCCTCATCCATTTCGCCAAGCGCCATCCCGACCGCTGCTACGATGTCGGCATCGCCGAGGAGCACGCCGCCCTGTTTGCCTGCGGCCTCGCCACGCAAGGAATGAAGCCGTTTCTCGCCATCTACAGCACCTTCATGCAGCGCGCCTACGACATGATCATCCACGACATCGCGCTTCAAAACCTCG
>CAZVPK010000019.1:0-21725 GCA_964628505.1 uncultured Chthoniobacter sp. | reverse complement strand
AAAGCGCAAGCGATGCCTTGTCCAGAGGGCCAAAAGCGAACGGCTGTGGGTATGAGGCCCGAATCAGCCGCCGTGGCGCTCGGTCCAGAGGCGGCGGTATTCGCGCATGTGGTCGACGATCTTGTCGCGGATGGCGAAAACCAGGCGCCGGGCGTGGTTGGCGCGGCGGCGGTCGAGAAGGCCGGAGTCGGCGAGTTTCGCGAGGGCGTCGAGGGAATCGTTGGCGGCCTTGAGGGCGCGCTTGAGGTAGGCGATCGTCATGCCGATCTCGGTGGTGTCCTCCCCGCAGAGGGCGGCGGCGAGCTTGGCGCCGCAGACGGCCGAGCGGGTGGCGAAGCGGACGGCCTCGGGGTGCTCGCGGAGGTCGTCGCGCTTGTCGAGGAGCCGGTTGATCCAGCGGTGGAGGCGGAGCGTGTCGGCGTAGACCTGCGAGCGGGTGAATTCCTCGAATTCCTCCTCGGTTTCATCCAACTCGGATTCGAGGTCCACGGGCGACTCGAGAACGCTGTCCTCCTCCCCGTCCCCGTCGATTTCGATCGGGCTCCAGCCCATGTGCTCGGCGATGAGTTCGTCGCGGTCGGGGTGGTCGAGGTAGAGCTCGAGGAGTTGGAAATATTTCTCGGTGTTGCGGTCCTGTTCCTGGAGAAACCGCTCCCAGGTGTATTCGTCCCAGGCCTCCTCCGGCTCCATCTCGTCGTCGTTGTCGGACATCAAGAAACCGCTAGTTCAATGCCTGCGCGGGCGCAAAGGATTTTTCCACCTGGAGGCGGAGCTGGCCGCAGGCGGCGGCGATGTCGTGGCCCTTCTCGCGGCGGAGCGTGGCGTCGGCCCCGGCGTTTTTGAGGATGGCGAGGAATTCCTCCTGGCGTGATTCGTCGGGGCGCTCCCAGTCGAGGCCCTCGACGGTGTTGTAGGGGATGAGGTTGACCTTCGCGTTGACGCGGCGGGTGTGGCGGGCGAGGAGGCGGGCCTGGTCGGGCGAGTCGTTGATGTCGCGGATGAGGATGTATTCGAAAGTGGGGCGCTGTTTTTTCCTGCGGGAATACTCCTCGCAGGCGGCGAGGAGTTCCTCGACGGGATATTTTTTGTTCACCGGCATGATGCGGCCGCGGACGTCGTCGGTGGCGCCGTGGAGGGAGATGGCGAGCCGCACCTGGAGCGGCTGGGCGGCGAGGTCGAGGATGCGCGGGACGAGTCCGGAGGTGGAGACGGTCATGTGGCGCGCGCCGACGCCGACGCCCCAGGGGGCGTTGAGGATGGTGATGGCGCGAAGGAGGTTTTCGTAGTTCGCCATCGGCTCGCCCATGCCCATGAAGACGATGTTGTTGATCTTTTCCCCGCTCTCGGCCTCGACGCGGAGGAACTGGTCCACGATCTCGCCGGCGGTGAGATTTCGTTTCCAGCCGTCGAGTCCGCTGGCGCAGAATTTGCAGCCGTAGGCGCAGCCGACCTGGCTGGAGACGCAGATGGTGCGGCGGTCCGAGGGTTCGCCGTAGAGGGCGGGCGAGGCGGGGATGAGGACGCTCTCGACGAGTTGGGCGTCGGCGAGGCGGAAGAGGAATTTGCGGGTGGTGTCGCGCGAGCCGGTCTCGCGGATTTTTTCCAGGCGCCTGAGGGGGAATTCGGCGGCGAGGTCCGCGCGGAGGGCGGCGGGGAGGTTTGTCATCTCCGGCCAATCGGAGACACGGCGGCGGTGGATCCATTCGAGGATCTGGGCCGCGCGGTAGGCGGGCTGGCCGCGGGAGGCGAGGAGGTCCTCCCAGTCGGACTTTGTGAGGGAAAGGGCGTCCACCGCGTCACTCGCGCTTCGACCAGCGGTCGCGGTCGGCGAACAGGATGCACTCGCCGTCGATGGGGAGGGGAGTGAAGACGGGGAGAGAGAAGCCGGAGACGTTCGGGGGGCGGGTGATCATGAAGACCCAATCGGTGTAGGCGCCCTTGTAGATTTCGCTGAAGAGGCGGGAATTTCCCGTGATGGGCGTGAGGTAGAGGCCGGTGATGGACTGGCCGAGCACGCGATAGTCGCTGATTTTGTTGAAGTCCTTGATGGATTGGGGAAGGAGGATCGCGTTGCGGTTCGCATACCAGGCGACGGCCCACGGCATGTCGGAGGCGATGACCTCGTCGGGTTCATACCATTCGCCGAGGATTCCGATGAAGGGCGGGACGTAGGGCGGCCAGTGGATCGCCGCGCCGGGGCCGGCGGAGAGGCGGGCGAGCAGGGGAACCGCTCCGAGGAAGACGACGAGGACGATGAATCCCACGCGCAGGACCGGCATCTGGACCTCGAGGCGGTTCCAGAGAACGAGGAGGAACGCCAGGCCGTAGAAGATGAAAAGCGGAACGAAGAGGACATGGAATTGATTCGCGTGAACCGGGCTTTGGACGCCGCAGAGGGCCATTCCGCCGAAGGCTCCGAGCCACATGAGGAGGACGCACCAGCGGAAGACGGAGGTGTCGGGGGATTTGAACCGGTGGAGGAGGGAGGCGAAGAAGGCGAGGGCGGCGATGTTCATGCCGAGGAAGGCGAAAATCTGCTCGGAGTGGGTGAAGACGGCGTTTTTGAGCCGGTTGAGGGGCGCCATGCCGCCGAGGGAGGGAGCGCCGGAGATCGAGCGCATGTAGCCGCTCTCGGAGGTGAAGGCCGGAACGGTGAGCTCGTAGCCCGCGATGCCGAGGGGATTGCCGGAGACCGAGTAGTTCCGGGCGAGCCACGGGAGGACGACGAGCAGGGCGGCGGCCATGGCGACGAGGGCCGAGATGCCGCGGGGTTGGAAGTAAAAAACGGCGAAGGCGAACCAACCCAGAAAAATCCAGACCGCCGCGCCGTGGCAGAGGATCATGAGGCCGAAGAGGAGTCCCGCCGCGAAAAGCAGGATCAGCATCGGGAGGAGTTCCGCTTTTTTTTCCATGGCCTGGAGGGTGGCCCAGCAAGCACCGGAGAAGAGCAGGAGCATGAGCATCTGGGGCAGGCCGGAGAGCGAGAACTGCCAGAAGAGATCGGTCATCAGGATCATCGCGCAACCGATGAGGGCGAGTTTTTTGTCGAAGAGGCGCCGGCCGATGAAATACCAGACGACAACCGAGAGCAGGAAAAAGAGGATCGCGGTGCCGGCGATCATGCGGTCGCCGATGTAAACGAGGTCGGTGGGCTCGAGGTTCAAATGGGACTGGACGAACTTGAGGGGGATGGAATTTACGAACGGGGGGAGGGGGGATTGGAAGAAATCGGGAAATTTCTCGTTCGGCACCTCCTTGCCGGCGTTCTCGAGCTGCCAGATGGCGAAGGGGCGGATGTATTTTGTGGAAAAGCCGTTTCCGGCGGCGATCTCGCGGGCGATCTGGGCCTGGTCCATCGCGGTGGAGTTCGACAGGCCTTTGAATTGGACGAAGAGGTAGAGGAGCGTGAGGGTGATGATGAGCGCCGCGAACATCGCGATGCGGATGATCGGGACGAGCCCGCCCTGGTCGAGGGAGTGGACGAGGTCTTGGATGCCTTTTTGGGAAGTCGCCATGGTGGATGGATTAGGGTTTCGTGCGTTTGGAGATGTTCCAGTCCTTGAGCCGGCGGTGCAGGGTGCGGCGGCTGATGCCGAGTTTTTTCGCGGCCTCGCTGCGGTTGCCCCTGCAATCCTCCAGGGCGCGCAGAATAAGGGCCGCCTCGGTGTCGCGCAAATTCAATTCGCGCCCGGCGGGCTGGGGCGGGGCGGCCGGCGCCCTCCGCAGCGAGGCGGGAAGATCGCGGGGGGTGATCTGGGAGCCTGTGGCCATGACGACGCCGTGCTCGATGGCGGTGCGGAGTTCGCGCACGTTGCCGGGCCAGTCGTAGTCGAGGACGAGTCGTATGGCCTCGGGCGAGAGGTCGCGGCGGGGTTTTTCGTTTTCGAGGGCGCAGTCCTTGAGGAAGGCTTCGACGAGGAGGGGGATGTCCACCTTGCGGTCGCGCAGGGGCGGCATGGTGAGGGGAACGACATGGAGGCGGAAGAACAGGTCGTCGCGGAATTTTCCCTCCTCGACGAGTTTGGCGAGGTCCTTGTTTGTGGCCGCGATCAGGCGGACATCGGCGGCGAGCGTTTCGCCGCCGCCCACGCGTTCGAAGGTGCGTTCGCCGAGCACGCGGAGGATTTTCACCTGCGTGGTGGCGTCGATTTCCCCGATTTCGTCGAGGAAAAGCGTGCCGCCCTTCGCCTGTTCGAACCGGCCGATGCGGCGTTCGAAGGCTCCGGTGAAGGCGCCTTTTTCGTGGCCGAACAATTCGCTTGCCAGCAATTCGGCGGTGAGCGCGGCGCAATGGACCGCCAGGAACTTTCCCTTGGCCCGGGGGCTGAGGTGGTGGATCGCATGGGCCGCGAGTTCCTTGCCGGTGCCGCTCTCGCCCTGGATGAGAACGGTGGCGCGCGAGGGGGCGACCTGTTTGATCGTCTCGAAAACCTCCACCATCGCGGGCGAGCGGCCGATCATTCCCTCGATGGTGTCCTGCTTCCTGACCTTCGAGCGGAGTTCCTTGTTCTCCCGCGCCGTGTTCCGTTCCCGGATGGCGCGTTTGACCAGAATCTCCAGGCGGTCGATGTTCACCGGCTTGGTGACGAAGTCGTAAACGCCGCGCTTCATCGCCTCGACCGCCGTTTCCAGCGATCCGTAGGCGGTCATCATGATGCAGACCGGAGGATTCGGACGGGCGGCGAGGATTTCGACGAGTTCCATTCCGTCGCGCGCCCCCAGGCGGAGATCGGTGAGAACGGCATCCGCATGGATGCTCTCGAGGACCTCCAGCGCGCTGTCCACATCCGACGCGACGTAGACCTCGAACTCCCCGCCGAGCGCGTTGCGCAGCCCGTCGCGGGTGTTTTTTTCATCATCAACGATCAGCAGAACGGGTGTCATTTTGTCTCTTTCCGAAAAACAGGAATCCTAGCGTGGATGGAAAGCCGGACTCAATATTGAGGAAGCGGTGAGGGCGGTTCGTAGATGCCCGGGAGCTTTTCGCAAATCCGGAGTTGGTGGTTCCAACGGCCGCCGGATTCCACGCAGTCGTTGATGGCGAGAAAGTCGCGGTCGAACCCGTGGATGGCGTAGAGCGAAAAATAGTAGCCCCCGACCAGAAGCACGGCCGCCACGAGGAGGGTGACGACGGCCTTGAGCGGAAACAGGGCGACGAGCGGACCTAGCATGTCGGCGCGGGTCATCGGGCTGTCGAAGTCGCGGGGGAACTTTCTCATGCGCGGGTTGTAGCCTTTTTTTACATCCGAATCAACCGAATCGAAGGGCGCGGGGAAAAGGTTTTTTTCGGCATCCCAAAAAATCCCGAGAGCGGGGACTTCCGCCTGGCGAGACGGGATCGCCGCGGGGCCGCATGCCCGGGCCCCGGGAACTGCGCGGGGCCGGGCCGATTTTGGAATATCGACGATGGCGGGTTCGCCACGCAGGACCTTTTTATTCCCGCGCGCTTTTCGTCCGTGCCCGCCGGAAAGGAACGCGACTTCCCAGATTTGATTTGAACCCGCGGGGCTTCCATGTCTTCCTTGATTCCGCTTTATGAAAAAATCTTCTCTGATCGTGTTCGGCACCGCGGCGGCCGTGCTGGTCCTGGCGGCCTGCGAAAACACAAACTCCAACTCCTCGCGATTCAACCGGGGATCAAACCGCTTCGGCTACGGATCCGCCACCGGCTCCACGCAATTCGCCACCCCCTCGCCGACTCCGACCCCCGAGGGCTATGTCGAGCAACCGGTCGTCGATCCCTTTGCCCCGCCGACTCCCACGCCCGAACCGACCCCTCCGCCAGCTCCCTCCGCGCCCCGCGACCTTTCCTACGGCACGCCGGTTCCCGGCAAATCCGGATTCGTCACCAGCCCGCACTCGCCTTATGCGGGCTACGTCGATGTGCGCGGATTCCCTCCCGGCACCGAGGTGAAGTGCCCCTACTCGGGCAAGATCTTTCTCGTGCCCTGAGCCGCCGAGTCGCCATCCTCGGACCGGGACTGATTGGCGGATCGCTCGCGATGGCCCTTGGCCGCGCGGGTCATGACCGGACCGTGACGGTTTGGGCCCGCCGCAAGGAGGCCGCCGAAGAAGCCCGAAGGATTCTTCCCCGTTGCACGGTTTCGACCGATCTCGCCTCCGCCCTGCGCGATTGCGATCTGGCGGTCCTTTGCACCTCGCCGCACGCCATCGCGGCCGCGGGCCCGGATTTGAAAAAACTCCTCCCGCCCCGTGCCGTCGTCACCGATGCCGGCAGCGTGAAGGAAAAAATCGTCGCCGCGCTCGAAGCCGAATTGGGCCCGCGGTTTGTCGGAGCCCATCCCATGGCGGGTTCCGAGCAAAGCGGCCTCGCCGCCGCCCGCGAGGATTTGTTCGACGGCGCGGTTTGCGTTCTCACGCCCACCGCCGCGACCGATCCCGCCGCTCTCGCGGCCGTGCGTGAATTGTGGGGCGACGCGGGTTGCGTCCTCCGCGAAATGGGGCCTGCCGAGCACGACCGCGCCGTGGCCCGCGTGAGCCATCTTCCGCATGCCGCGGCCGCCGCGCTCGTCCATGCGGCGGTCGGTGCGAACCCCTCCTTTTCCGAACTGGGCGGCGGCGGCTACCGCGACTCCACCCGGATCGCCGGCGGCCCCGAATCGATGTGGACCGAGATTTTTTTGGACAACCAAGACGAACTCCTGAAAGGCATCGCCGACTTGCAAACCGCCATCGACACCCTCAAAATCGCCCTCGAAAACGGCAATCGAAACGCGATCGAGGACTTCCTCTCGGATGCCCGGCGACTCCGCTCCCGACAGCCTCTCACCCGATAATGGGCTCCAAGGAACACACACTCAAATCCAGCCGCGCCGCACGCATCGACACCGAGATTTCCGTGCCGCCGGACAAAAGCATCTCCCACCGCGCGGTCCTTCTCGCCTCGCTTTCCAACGGACCCTGCGTGATCCGCAATTTCCTCGAGGGCGAGGATTGCCGCAGCACCGCCGCCGCCATGCGCCAACTCGGCGTTCTCATCGAAACCCCCGAGCCCGGCACGCTGGTGGTCAACGGCATCTCCGGTCGTTTCACAAAACCCCTCGCCGATCTCGACTGCGGCAACTCCGGCACCACGATGCGCCTCATGGCGGGCCTCCTCGCCGCCCAACCGTTCCGCTCGCGCCTGATCGGCGACGCCTCTCTCTCGAAACGCCCGATGCGCCGCGTGATCGACCCGCTCCGCCTCATGGGGGCCGAGCTCCACGCCGAGGGAGAAAACTCCTGCCCGCCCCTCGTCGTCGAGGGCCGCCCGGACCTTCAAGCCATCGAATACCGCCTCCCCGTCGCCAGCGCGCAGGTGAAGAGCGCCGTCCTCCTCGCCGGACTTTTCGCCAAGGGAAAAACCACCGTCATCGAAACCGTCCGCTCCCGCGACCACACCGAGCGGATGTTCGAATACTTCCTCGTCAAAACAAAGCGGGAGGAAATCTGGGAAAATCCGAACTCCCCGAAAAACCGCCGCCTCGTCGAGATTCGCACCACCGTCGAGGGCGGCCAAATTCCCGAGTCGATGGAGTTCACGGTGCCCGGCGACATCTCCAGCGCCGCCTTCTGGATGGTGGCCGCCGCCGCGCAACCCGGGTCGCGCCTCCTGATCAAGGATGTCGGCCTCAATCCCACCCGCACCGGAATCATCGACGTCCTCGTCCGCATGGGCGCGCGCATCCGCGAGGCAATCGAAACCTCCCTCCACGGCGAACCCGTCGGCAATCTCGACATCAAGGGCGCGAAACTCCGGGCCACCGAAATCCGCGGCGCGGAAATCCCGAATGTCATCGATGAAATTCCCATCCTCGCTGTCGCCGCGGCGCTCGCCGAGGGAACGACTGTGATCCGCGACGCCGCCGAACTTCGTGTGAAGGAAACCGACCGCATCGCCGTCGTCGCCTCGCACCTCCGCGCCATGGGAGTGACCGTGGAGGAATTCCCCGACGGCATGGCGATCACCGGCGGGGCCGCGCTCAAAGGCGCGCGCCTGCAGAGCCACCACGACCACCGCATCGCCATGGCCTTCTCGATCGCCGGGCTGTTCGCCGGCGGCGAGACAGTTCTCGAGGACACCGCCTGCGTGAACACCTCCTACCCCGGCTTCGAACAAATGCTGCGATTCATCCAAAAGGGCGGAAAAATCCAACGCAAGACCCGCGAACTCGTCGGACTCAAGGGCTCGGGAAATCCCGCCGTTCGCCCAACCACTCCGGTTTCCTGATGGTCATCGCGATCGACGGTCCCGCCGCCTCCGGAAAAAGCAGCGTCGCCCGCAAACTGGCGCGCCGCCTTGGTTTTTCCTATGTCAACTCCGGCGCCATGTATCGCGCCGTGACCTGGGAACTCCTCCGCGAGCAGATCGACCCGGCCCACATCGAGCGCGTCGAGGCCGCCGTGGCGCGCATGTCCTTCGACAGCGGATTTTCCGAAAACGGCGAATCCTTCATCCGGATCAATTCCGAAATTCCCGATGTGGAACTCCGCCAGATCGAAGTCAACCGGGCCGTCTCTCCCGTCTCCGCCATCCCCGCCGTCCGCCGTCTCATCGGGTCCCGCCTCCGCGCGATGTCCGAGGGCCGCGATGTCGTGATGGAGGGCCGCGACATCGGCACCGCCGTCTTCCCCGAGGCCCCGCACAAATTCTACCTCGACGCCTCTCCCGAAATCCGCCGCCACCGCCGCGCCGCCCAGGGCCAGAACGACAACCTCGAGCACCGCGACCGCATCGATTCCACACGCCGCGTCGCTCCGCTTTCCATCGCCCCCGATGCCCATTTCGTCGATACCTCGCATCTCACCCTCGAGGGCGTCGTCGACAAAATCGCCTCCATTCTGAAAACATCCGGCATTCCGGCGGAATGACGATCGTCTACAATATTTTCTACAATCTCGCGAAGCTCCTCGCCCGCGTGTTCTTTTCCATGCGCGTCATCCATCCCGAGCGCATGGTGGAGAGCGGCCCCCTCGTCATCGCCGTCAACCACTCGAGCTTCTTCGATCCGCCGCTGGCGGGTATCTGCAGCCGGCGCGGCGTCTTCTATCTCGCCCGGAAAACCCTTCTCAAATGGCCCTTCTTCGGTCCGCTTTTTCCCGCAATGAACGTCATTCCCGTCGAGCGCGACGGCAACGACATGAGCGCCCTGCGCGAGGTCATCAAAAAAATCAAGGAGGGCAACGCCGTGGTCCTCTTCCCCGAAGGAACCCGCTCGCCCGATGGACGCCTCCAGCCCGCCCGCGCCGGCATCGGCCTCGTCATCGCAAAAACCGGCGCGCCGGTCCTGCCGATGCGAATCTTCGGGGCCCACGAGGCCTTTCCCAAAAACGCGAAGGGCCTCCGCTCCTCGCAAATCACCGTCGTGATCGGCGAGCCGATCCGCTTTTCCCCCGCCGAGATCGAAAACACCTCGCGCGACACCTACCAGCTCCTCAGCAACCGTGTGATGGACGCCATCGCCGCGCTCCGCATCGAATGATTTCCGAAGAACGCTCCACACTTCCGCTCCCGTGGCTCGCCGCCTTGATCGCGGCCGCCTGGATCCTTTTGATCGTCCTCCGCTTCGCCTCGCCCGCGAAGCCGCTCCCGGTCGAATCGTTTCCCGCGCCGACGCCCGCGCCCGCGGAGATGTTGAATCCCGGACCCGCCGGCATATCCTGAGCCGATGTATCAAGAGCACGACTTCCACTACGCGATGGAAAACACCCGGGTGGTGGTGGCACCGCAAAACGCGATCGAGACCTTCGGCACCACGCGCTTCCATTTCCACCTCGTCAGCGAACTCCTCGACGAGATCGATTCCATCCGCGTCCGCACCGGAACCATCGAGGCCGAGCGTCCCCGCATCCTCACCGCCGGCCATCTCAGCCGCATCCTTCTGGAGGGCTTCGGCGAGGAGGCCCGCGAATTCGCCGACTGGATGGAGTCCAACGCCTCGATGGCCAAAATCCTCCGCTACGGCTTCCAGTTCCGGAAATCCAACCTCGTTGAAAAAACCCTCAAGGAGCCGATGGACGCCGCGCTCGACCGACTCGAAACCGAACTCCGCCGCGGCGACGACCCCTTCGCCGCCCTCATCGCCGGGGTGGACGACGCTTGGGAAGTCTGCCTCCTCAAGTTTTCCATGGAAATGATCCAGCGGTCCGCGGGCGGGAACGTCGAGGAGTGGAAACGCCGCGGCCTCGTCTGATTTCGGGGTTTTCATTTCCGAGGGCCAGCGGGTAGCCTTCGACTTCGCTTATGTTCTGGAAAGCACTCACGGTCTTGTTGCTGGTGGCGGGAATCCTCGGGGGGAGCGCGTATTTCCTCCACGAACTCTACTACAAGGAAAAGAAACTCGATGTCGTCGAGCAAACCGCCACACCCACGCCCACTCCGGCTCCGACACCCGATCCCGCCCTCGCGGCCTTCGAAGCCATCAAGCCGACGATCGCGCAAAACACTCCCGCCGCCCGCGACGCCATCCTCCAGTTTCTGGCCACGCACCCCGAGTCGCCGAAAAGCGCCGAGGCCCGCGCCGCGCTCGGCCGGATCAACCTCGCCCTCTATCGCGACCCGGTGGCCACCCCCTCGAACACCGTCTACACCGTCCAGAAGGGCGACTCGCTCGTCCGCATCGCCTCGCGCAACAAAAGCAACGCCGAACTGATCCACTGGGCGAACCAACTCTCCTCGATCAATCTCCAGATCGGCCAGCAACTCCTCGTCCCCGTCTTCGAGGCCGCCCTCGTCGTGGACCGCAAAAATTCCACCGTCACGCTTTTCAACAACGGCGAATTCTTCAAGGAGTATCCCGCCGCCTCGATCCAGATCGCGGCCCAGGGCCCTGTCGAAACCAAGGTGCTCGACCGCATCGCCCGCAAGGGGGAAGTCCGCGTCGCTTTCGGCCACAAGGATTATCCGGAGACCGAGCGACTCGTCCTGCTGGGCACCGGCGGGATTTCGATCCGCCCCACGCCCGCGCCCGCCGCCGACGGAACGCCTCCGCCCCCGGCCCCGGGGATCGTTCTCAAACCCGAGGATTTCGCCGAAATCTACGTGCTCGTGAAAACCGGCACCCCTGTGACCATCAACTAACGCGCCCATGAACAAGCAGACCCTGGATTTCGAAAAACCCATCCTGGAACTCGAGCAAAAGCTCGCCGAATTGCAGCGCCAGGCCGAGGAGCGGAAGATCGACCTCGCCAGCGAGATCGCCAGCATGCAGGAAAAAATCGAGGCCACCCGCGGCAACATCTACGGCAACCTCACCGCCTGGCAGCGGGTCCAGATCTCCCGCCACATCGCGCGCCCGTTCTTCCTCGACTACGTCCGGATGGCCTGCACCGATTTCGTCGAACTCAAAGGCGACCGCCTCTTCGGCGACGACGCCTCGATGCCCGGCGGTCTCGCCACCATCGGCGGAATTCGCTGCGTGGTCGTCGGCCAGCAAAAGGGCCGCGACATGAAGGAAAACCTCCACCGCAACTTTGGCAGTCCGCATCCCGAGGGCTACAGAAAGGCCCTTCGCCTGATGCGCATGGCGGAAAAATTCGGCTTCCCCTTCGTCGCCTTCATCGACACCCCCGGCGCCTATCCCGGCATCGGAGCCGAGGAACGCCACATCGCGGAGGCGATCGCCGTGAACATCCGCGACATGATGGCCCTCCGCACGCCGATCGTTTCCATCGTGATCGGCGAGGGAGGCAGCGGCGGCGCGCTGGGAATCGGTGTCGCCGACCGCGTGCTCATGCTGGAGAACGCCTACTACTCGGTGATCAGTCCCGAGGGCTGCGCGGCCATCCTCTGGAAACACCGCAAGCACGCGCCCGAGGCGGCCGAGGCCCTCAAGCTCAGCGCCCCCGACCTCGTCAAAATGGGGCTTGTCGACGGAGTCGTGCCCGAACCTCCCGGCGGCGCCCACTGCGATCCCGAACTCGCGGCCTCCAACCTCCGCGCCGCCGTCGAGAAGGAGCTTCGCGCGCTTCAAAAAACCCCGCTCGAAAAACTCCTGCAGGAGCGCTACGCGAAATTCCGCCGCATGGGGGTCTTCGAGGAATAATCGGGCGCCGCAGGGATGAGGATCATCGACCGTTATGTGGGCTCCAGCGTGCTGGTCACGGCTCTCATGGGCGTTCTTGTCCTGAGTCTCGTCCTCGTCCTCGGCAACATTTTCAAGGAACTCCTCAATGTCCTGGTCAACAACCCGGACGTCCCGGTCCTCACCGTTCTGGCCTTTCTGGTGCTGGTGCTGCCGTTTTCCCTGACATTCACGATTCCATGGGGATTTCTCACCGCGATCCTTCTGGTTTTCGGACGGATGTCGGCGGACAGCGAATTGATCGCGCTCAAATCGAACGGCATCAGCGTGCCCCGTGTTTGCGCTCCGGTTTTTGTCCTCGCCGTCCTGCTCACCGGCATTTGTTTTTGGATCAACATCGATGTCGCCCCGCGCGCCGAGCAGGCGATGACCCGCGCGATCGTGGACATCGCCACGAGCAATCCCGCCGCGCTCTTCCGCGCCGACGAGGTGGTGGACGCCTTCCCCGACCGCCGCGTCTATGTCGGCGGGAAGGATGGCGACCGCCTCAAAAACATCGTCGTGTTCGAAATGAATGAAAATTCCCGGCCCACCAAAATGATCCACGCCATGGAGGGCGAATTGACCCCCGACATCGAAAATTCCCGCCTGCTCCTCCGCCTGTTCGACGCGCAGTTCGAGCAGCGCGATCAGGAGAACCCCGGCAACATCTCAAAAATCCAACAGGGCATCGTCATGCGGGAGGGCGTTTTTCCCCTCGGCCTCGACCGGTTTTTCAGTGAATTCCAAACCAACCGCCGCCTCAGCTCCTACACGCTCTCCGAGCTTCTCGCCTTGCTGAAAACCGCGGACGGCAAGAAACACCTCGAGACCCTTGTGGAGCTCAACAAGCGCTTTTCCACCTCGCTCTCCTGCATCGCCTTCGCCCTCATCGCGATTCCCCTCGGCGTCACCACCCACCGCAAAGAGACCTCCGTGGGCTTCGCCATCAGCCTCGTCGTGGCCTTCAGCTATTTCTTCTTCATTCTCATGGCGGATACCTTCCGCGGGAAGGCGGAGGCGTTCCCGCAATTCCTGATCTGGATCCCGAACCTCCTGTTCTTCGGCCTCGGCGGATGGCTTTTCCTCCGGCTCTCCAAACGTTGATCCCATGTCCCAACCCCGACGCCTCCTTCCGAGAATCCTCTTCCTGGTCCTGGTCCTCTCGCTTTTCGTCGTCGGCGGCGTTCTGGCTTGGTTCCAATCCTGGCGCACCAGCCGGATGTTCGAGCTCTACTCGCAGTCCGAGGTGGCGAAACTCGACGCCGGCGAAATGGAATACGCCGCCCGCGGCAACGGCGAACCGGTTCTGGTCCTCCACTCCGCCCCCGGAGGCTACGACCAGGCCGTCGCCCTCGCCGGCTTCCTCGAGGAGGAGGGTTTTCAAATCATCGCCCCGTCCCGTCCCGGCTACCTCCGCACCCCGCTCGCCACAGGCATCACGCCGGAAAACCAGGCCGATGCCGTCGCGCAACTCCTCGACCGTCTTGGCCATGACCGCGTGTCCGTTCTCGGATTCGGCTGGGGCGGCCCGGTGGCCGTCGAATTCGCCCGGCGCTTCCCCGACCGCGCCGCCGCGCTGGTGCTCGTTTCCGCCGTGACGTCCCAAATGCTCCCGCCTCCCCCCCCGGCCTTGCAACTCCCCCATGAAATCGCCGACAAGCTGGGAGGCGATGTCGGCGCCTGGTTGTTTGTCAAAAAATCCGAACGCGATCCCGCGGCCGCGCTTTCGGAAGCTTTCCACGCGACCTCGCTGGGCGGCGCTCCCGCCCGCTCCGCCTGGCTGGACCTTGTTCTCTCGCGCCCGCCCGAAATCGAATCCTTCCAATCCCTCGTCCTATCCCTGGCCCCGATGTCGCCCCGCGAAACCGGCCTCCGCAACGATCTCCTCCAGGTGCGCGCCCTCCCGCCGATCCCGTTGCAGGAGTTGAAAACCCCCGTCCTTCTCGTTCACGGCGGCCTCGACAAGGCGGTTCCCCTCGGCCCGGTCGAGCAGGCGAAATCCCGCATCCCCTCCGCCGAATGGCTCATTCTCCCCGACGAGGGACACCTGGTTTTCCAAGGACGCGGCGCGCCCGTGGCAACCAGGCGCATCGTGGATTTTCTCAACACCCACACCTCCGCTCCGGCGGTGGAGGAGGCCGCCGATGGCGAATAAGACCCGCGTCGCCAAGCTTCCCAACGGCCTCCGCATCGCCACCTGCGAAATGCCCCACGCCGAGACCGCCGCCATGGGCATCTGGGCCTCGGTGGGCGGCCGCCACGAGCCCGCCAGACTCAACGGCATCTCGCATTTCATCGAGCACATGCTTTTCAAGGGCACCCGCCGACGCTCCGCCCGCCGCATCATGGAGGACGTCGAGGGAGTGGGCGGCGACATGAACGCCTTCACCGCCGAGGAGCGCACCTGCTACTACGCCACCGCCGCCGCCGAGTATTTTCCGCGCGTCTGCGACGTCCTCTGCGATCTCTACATGAATCCCCGGTTTTCCCCGCGCGACATCGAGCGCGAGCGCGGCGTCATCGCCGAGGAGATCCTCATGTATCAGGACGAGCCCGCCTCGCTCGTCCAGGACATCCTCGAGGGCAAATTCTGGGAGGGGCATCCGCTGGGGCGTCCCATCACCGGCACGCTCCAAACCATCGAGGCCATGGATGCCGACGCCTTCCGCGCCTATCGCGCCTCGCACTACAACGCCTCCAGCACCGTCGTCACCGCCGCCGGAAAAATCGAACACGACCGCGTGGTTGAAAATGTCTCTCGTCTCCTCGCGGACCTCCCCGGCCGCAAAGCCCCTCCCGCCAAACCCTGCCCCCCGGCTCCTCCCGTTCCGCGCCTCGCCACCGCCGCCCGCGACATCCAGCAAACCCAGCTCTCGATCGCCTTCCCCGGCTACAGCCACCGCGACGATCGCCGCTACGCCGCGCACCTCCTCAATGTGATCCTCGGCGCGAACGCCACCTCCCGCCTCTTCCAGGAGCTCCGCGAGAAGCGCGGCCTCTGCTACTCGGTCAGCTCGCACATCCTCACGCTCAACGACGGCGGCTACCTCGGCATCTCCGCCGGACTCGACCGCCGCAATGTCGAAAAGTCCCTCGCTCTCGTGCTGGCCCAGTGCGAATCGCTTTCCAAAAAAACCGTCCCCGCCGCCGAGCTCCGCCGCGCCAAGGATTATTCGATCGGCGCCAGCCGCATGTCCCTCGAGCGCTCCTCGAGCCAGAACATGCGCCTCGGCGGCTCGATTCTCGCCCACGGCCGTGTTCTCGATCCCGAAGTCGCCCACGAGCGACTCCGCGCCGTCACCGCCGAGCAGGTCCTCGACGCCGCCCGCGAAATTCTCGACCCCTCCCGCCTCACCGTCGCCGTCGTCGGTCCGAACCCCGACGAGAAAATGCTCAAAAAACTCCTCGCCGCATGAAAGGTGTCCTCTTCGACTGGGACGGCGTCGTCATCGACTCCTCCGCGCAACACGAACGCTCCTGGGAAATCCTCGCCGCCGAAATCTCGAAGCCGCTTCCCCTTGGCCATTTCAAGGCGGGCTTCGGAAAAAAGAACCAGGTCATCATCCCCGAAATCCTGCGCTGGGCCACCGATCCCGCCGAAGTCGACCGCCTCGCCGTTCGCAAGGAAACCATCTACCGCGGGCTGGTCCGTCAAGACGGCGTCCGCATCCTCCCCGGCGCCCGCGAACTTCTCGCCGCGCTCAAGGAAGCCGGAATCCCCCGCGCCATCGCGTCCTCGACCCCCCGCGAAAATCTCGAAGCCATCTTCGCCGCCACGGGACTCGGCGATTGGTTCGATGCCGTCGTCTGCGGCGACGACGTCGTGAATGGAAAACCCGCGCCCGATATTTTCCTCCTCGCCGCCGAAAAACTGGGGCTCGCCCCCTCCGATTGCGTGGTCATCGAGGACGCCCACGCCGGCATCGAAGCCGCCCGCCGGGCGAAGATGCCGGTCCTCGGCGTGGCCACCACCAACCCGCTCGCCGACCTCTCCGCCGCCACCGCGGCAGTCGAATCGCTCGTGGGGATTACGCCTGGATTTCTCCGCTCCCTCTTTTGAGCGCCACGGCGAACCCGTTTCCCGCGACGCGTTCCAGTTCGGCCTCGCTGAAACCCAATTCCGCCGCGAGCAGTTCGTATTCGTCCTCGATCGTATTTCCGAAGCTGATCGGGTCGTCCGTGCTCACCGTGCAGACCACTCCCGCCTCGATCAAGCGCTTGATCGGATGAGCACGGGGGGAGGGGACCACCCGCAGCTTCACATTGCTGATCGGGCAGACGTCCAACGCGACTCCCTTGTCTCGGAGCATCGCCACCACCTCGATATCCTCGATCGCGCGCACACCGTGTTCGATGCGTGAAACGCCGAGTTTCTCCACGACTTCCCTCACAAACGCCGAGCCGCAAAATTCCCCGGCGTGTGCCTTCGTGAATTTTCCCGCATCCCGGGCGCGACGCCAATAATCGGCCGTCCAATCGCCGAGTGGAACGTCCTCCGCTCCGTGAAGGTCGATGCCGTCCAAGTTGTCCCAGCCAAGCGCGGACTCGAGAACCGGTGCCATCTTTTCGGTCCGGCCGTCATGGTGGATGCCGAAAAAAATCCGCACCTCGAGTCCGGCGGGCACCGCGTCGCGAATGGCATCGCAGACCTCGCGTCCGTCGAGGTTCATGAAATCCACGCAGCCCGAGGCGAAGCTCGTTTCGACATAGAGGACATTCCGTCGCAGGCGGTCCGCGAACACCGCCTTCGCGCAGTCGTGATACCGCTGGGCCGACTTGAAAAAATCCCCCGCGTAACCCAGCAACTCGCCCTCGAAATGCGCGAACGAATCGAACCGGAAATCCCGCGCCCACGAGCCCGGCGGCGTCGAATACTTGTCCGGCCTCGCCGCGCGCAACAACTCCCAGGGCAGCGCGCCCTCGATGTGCAGGTGGGTCTCGGTTTTCGGCAGCGAGCGAATGAATTCGAGAGTGGGGTAGATCATAAAAAGAGGCCTTATGTGAAAGTGGCGTCCAGTCGACGCTTCGCGAGGAGGGACCCGCTTGTCGGGTCCGGAACGACTCTTGCAACCCAGTCGCTCCGGCGCTGACAAGCAGCGCCCTCCCGGGCCTGCCTGGCAAGCCGCCTGCAACATGATTCCGAATTCGTTTTCATGGCCTTCGTGCTTCAAATGTCCGCAACAACGAATCGAATTCGGCGACCGCATTTTCCATCGTGCAGGCGGCCCCGGCGATGCGGGCCTTGCGGCAGGCGGCGGCGTGAACCGTGGGATCTCCGGACCAATCCAAAATCGCCGAAGCCAGCTCCGCCGATCGTCCTGGCTCGATCACGATTCCCGAATCCGTCTCGCGCAGCAACCGCGCCGCCTCGGAGTCCGCCGGACCCACGAACAAACACGGACGCCCCGCCGCCAGCACGCCATACACCTTGCTCGGAACCACCAAGCCGCAAAGATTCGGCCGCATGGTCACCAAATGCGCGTCGGCCGCCGAGAGGCTTTCCGAAAGCTTCTCCGCCGGTTGCGGCGGCAGAAACCGGATGTTGTCGATCCCCCGCAACCGTGCCCCGGCCTCGACCTCCAAGCGGCGCGGACCCTCCCCGATGAAAAGAAAAACCACCCGCTGGCCCCGCAGCGAGTCCGCCGCGTCGAGCACCGTGTCGAAGTCGTGCGCGAGGCCCATGTTGCCCGAATACACGACAACGAATTCCCCCTCGAGCCCATGCGCGCGTCGGAACGGGTTGCTTCCGCGATCCAAGGATTTCAGCGGCGGAGCCCAGTTCGGAATGATCGCGATCCGCGCATACGAAATCCCCCGCGCGGTGATTCGCGAGGCCATGCACCGGCCGATCGCCACCACAGCGTCGCAATCCTTCAAGGCCGCCGTGGAGAGATCGCGAAGAAGGTTCGTCGCAAAATTCTTTCGAGGCAAAACCCCGAGTTCCCCGGCCACTTCCGGATACAAATCCTGCGCCCAATGGATCACGCGGTTGCGTTTGAAAAATTTCAACGCCAGTCCCGCCACCGCCAGCATCGGCGGATCGGTCATCGTCACCACGAAATCGGTCCGCCTCAAAAGCAGCGCCCGCGTCATGAGCCATGGAATCATAAACACGTAGCTCGCCGCGCGTAGCGCGACGTTTTTTCGAGAGAGCGCTCCCCCCGCCCGCACAATCCTGACTCCGCGTCGTGTGGAACTTTTCGGCTCGCCTTGCTGCGCGGTCGTGAGAACCGTCACCTCCCAACCCCGTGCCGCCAGTCCCTCGGCGATCCCGCGCAGCATATCGCCCGTGGCCCCTTTCGAGGGCGGGTAGACGCGGTTGATGAAAAGGATCGAGGGCATTCAGCGGCCGGAGGATTCGGCAGGTTCTTTTACCCAAGGCCGGATGCCGTGCAAAACCCAATAGCCGGGAATCTTCACCATCTCGATCGCCGCCCATTCGTCCTCCTGCATTCTCCCGCGCGGCGTGTCCCACCACCCGATGCGCGAGGTGGCGACCCCGAACTCGATGCCGGGAATCCGTTGCTGGAAGGTCGCCAACGCCCGGCGGGCATGGAATGACGAGGTGACCAGCACCGCCTGGCGCACCCCGGCCTTTTCCAAAAGCGGTTTCGCGAACTCGGCGTTCTGCAAGGTGGATCGCGATTTGGTTTCCACCATGATGCGGTCGGGCGGAACCCCGGCTTCGATCAGGGCCCGCCGGTTCGTAGGCGTGTCGCCTGTGCCGATAATGAAAACCAACGGGGCCACGCCTTGCCGATAAAGTCTCGCCGCCTCGACCGGTCGCGCCTGCGACTCCCCGCCCAGAACCACAATGGCGTCGGCTTCATTGGGACGGGATTCGATGACCAAAAGATCGCGCCAGATTTTGGGAAACCACATTGGAAACGTGACCCAGGCCGCGCCACCGATCAGCGCGATGCCCGCGATAATCAGAGTCAATCTCCGCACTCGATCAAAACGGCGTGGCACTGGTGGACTGCGCCATCATGAGCGCCTCGATCATCTGGCGCGACGCGGCAGCGACCTCGCGGCCCACGGGATCCGAGTCCGCGATCGACTGGATGCGCGCCGACCGCCCCTCGAGTTCCCCGTTGGAAAAGACCGACACCAACAGCGAGCATCCACTCAGCAAGCTGATGAGCGTGGCGTCGAAGTGCGCGGGTTCCGCATCGCCACGGATCAATTCCGACAATCGTGTGCGAACCTCCACACGCTCTTCATTATGGACGGTCGGATACCGCCGAAGTCCGAAGACCCACAGGATTTTTTTCTCCTCCCGCTTGAGGATGCCGCGGGCGATCAAATGGTCGAGCACAGCGTTTTCGATGGCCGGTTTGTCATCCGAGAAAACCGAGAGCCAATACCCGATGGCGTGTGCATGCGGTTCCGCCGCGATCCGCACCAGCCAGGGATCGAGCAGCGGGTTTGCCACGGGGGTGGAATTTTTTAACTCCACCACCTTGCCACTGGTCGCGATGCGCCCCGCGATTTCCAAATCCGCCAGAATCGCCCCGGCGAGCCCGTAACCAAGCGCCTCCGGAAGCAACGGCAGATGCGCGCCGGTTTTGTCATCGAGCGAGAGGAGTTCGATTTCCTCGACCAATGTAAGCGGTGGGTTCATGGAGTTGGCTTTCAGTCCAAGGTCCGCCCCGCCCGCGGCGGCGTCAATTCAAAGAAACCCCGACCGTCACTTGTCCCCGACCGCCAACACGGTCTGGAAAAACGGCGCCTCGCCCTCGCGCGAAACGATCGAAGTCTCGATACCGGAGAATCCCGCCTTCTTGAGCATGCGCTGCAATTCAATCTCGGAAAACCCGAGCCACACATGTCCGTAGAGTTCGCGGGTTTTTTCATGCGTGTGGCTGAGAAGATCCAAAATCAAAACCCGCCCGCCGGGACGCAGAATCCGGTGCGCGGCCTTCAGCGCCCGTTGCGGCGCGGCCGCGTGGTGGAGAGCCTGGCTGAACAAGGCCAAATCCACCGTCCCGTCCTCGATCGGCGGTTCCTCGATGTCGCCCAGGCGGTATTCGAGATTGCGGAACCCGTGCTCCTTCGCGAGCTGCGAGCCGAACTCCACCATCTTCTCCGAGTTGTCGATTGCGATGACCCTTTTTGCCGTTCGCGCGAGAAGTTGGGACAACGTTCCTTCGCCTGCGCCAAGATCCGCGATCACCATTGGCGGCAACAGCCTCAACAAGGCGTGCGACAGCGCCTGCCAGGATCTCCCCGGCACATAGGCCCGCCCGAATTTTCCCGCGAGCTTGTTGAAATACTCGGCCGCGCGGTCCTTGCGTTTGCGCAGGGTAAAAACCAAATGCGCCTTGTCCTCCGCGGCCTCTTTCAACTCCTCCCGTGCCGCCTCCAGCACCGCCAGCACCGCGGACACCAATTCCTCCGTTGCGGAATAAAAAATATTTTTGCCCACGCGCCGGTCGCTCACCAAATCCTCGCCCTTCAGCACCGAGAGATTCGTGGAAATCCGCGACTGCGCGAGCCCGAGAATCTCCTGCAGTTCGGCCACCGTCAGCTCCTCCTCGACCAAAAGCAGCATCAACCGCAGCCGGACCGGGTCCGACAAAACGCGCAGGGATTTCAGGATTGACGCCATTGAACATATCAATATATTCGGATACGAAGATAGGTAAAGATCAACCTCAACCAGAAAGACCCAACCATCATGTCCCGTCGTTTCATTTTCTCCTCCGAGTCCGTTGGCGAAGGCCATCCCGACAAGGTTTGCGACACCATTTCCGATGCGATCCTCGACGCCTGCCTGGCGATCGACAAAACCAGCCGCGTGGCTTGCGAGACTTTTGTCAAAAGCAACACCGTCGTGGTCGGCGGCGAGATCACCATCCCGAAAATCAAGGGCGCCCCGCTCGATTCCGTCCTCAACATCGGTGACATCATCCGCAACGCCATTCGCGGCATCGGATATGTGAACGACGACGACGTCTTCCACGCCGACCGCGTGTTCATTTCCAACCTCCTCACCAGCCAAAGCCCCGACATCGCCCAGGGCGTGGACGCCAAAAAAGCCGAGGGCAAAGGCACCAACGAGCAAGGCGCCGGCGACCAGGGACTCATGTTTGGCTACGCCTGCAACGAAACGCCCGAGCTCATGCCCGCCCCGATCATGTTCGCCCACCGCCTCGGCCGCGAACTCACCGCGATCCGCAAGGCGGGTAAAGTCAAATGGCTCCGCCCCGACGCGAAAAGCCAGGTCTCGGTTCTCTATCAGGACAACAAACCCGTCCGCGTGACCAACGTCGTCATTTCGACCCAGCACACCGAGGACGTGAAGAACGAGGAAATCCGCCGCTTCATCATCAACAACGTCATCCGCAAAGTGATTCCCAAGGAGTTCCTGGACGCCTCGACCGAGTTCCTCATCAACCCCACCGGCCGCTTCGTGGTTGGCGGACCTCAAGGCGACTCCGGACTCACCGGACGCAAAATCATCGTCGACACCTACGGCGGCATGGGCCGTCACGGCGGTGGTGCCTTCTCGGGCAAGGACCCCTCGAAAGTCGACCGCAGCGCCGCCTACATGGGCCGCTATGTCGCGAAGAACGTCGTCGCCGCCGGTCTCGCCGACCGTTGCGAAGTCCAATTCGCCTACGCCATCGGCCACCCGCATCCGGTCAGCGTCCACAT
>CAZVPK010000018.1:15177-21763 GCA_964628505.1 uncultured Chthoniobacter sp. | reverse complement strand
GAAGAATTGGATGGGGTCGGGGGCGGGGGCTTCGAGGGCGGGTGCTTCCATCGGGGGGGCGTCGGAGTTCACGGGTTCGGCGCGGCGGATTTCGATTCCGCCGGGGGGGGCTTCGACGGGGAGGGGGGCGGCGGTGGCTTCGCCCGCGGGCGGGGTGGAGTTGACGGCGATGGCTTTTGCGACGGGGATGGAGTCGTCGTTTTCGGCTTCCTCGCCGGGGCGGACGGAGCGGTAGACGTCGTTGTAGCCGGTGAGGGCGGGGGAGGTGACGGCGACGGGGCGGATTTTGGTGAGGTCGATGGCGGCGGCGGCGCGGGGCCAGTCTTCCTCGTTGAATTCGCGGGCGTAGGTGCGGATGCCGCCGCCGTGGATGTCGCAGGGGATTTTGGGGAGTTGGTCGGAGGTGGCGAGTTCCTTGTAGACGCTGCCGGAGCGGGAGTCGGGGGATTGGGAGGCGGTTTGGGTTTTGGGGTGGCAGCGGGGGGTGGCGAGGAGGCCGGAGGAGCGGCAGATTTCGACGGTTTGGAGGCCGGGCGGTTGGGCGATGGGGCGGGGGGGGTAGGTTTTGACGGCGGCGGCCATGATTTTGGCCCAGATGGGGAGGGCGAGGTCTTTGCCGAAGGCGCCGCGGAAGATGCGGGTGGGTTTGTCGAAGCCGACCCAGACGCCGCAGGTGACGGCCTGGGTGTAGCCGACGAAGTAGGTGTCGGTGAATCCGTAGGCGGTGCCGGGGCGTCCTGCGACGGGGAATTCGGGGAGTCCGGCGAGGGCGATGGCTTCCTTGCCTTGGCCGTTTTCCATGTATTCGGAGAGGATGGAGTGGACTTGGTAGGTGGGGCCGGGGGCGAGGGCGCGGAGGCGTTTGCGGGGGGCGTTGAAGATGGTGTCGCCGGCGGGGTCCTGGATGGATTGGATGATGTAGAGATGGGCGGGGCGTTCGCCGAGGTTGGGGAAGACGGTGTGGGCGAGGACGAGTTCGTCGAGGGAGAGTTCGCTGGAGCCGAGGAAGGTGTTCGAGTAGTCGCGGAGGGGGGAGGAGAGGCCGGCGGCGGCGGAGGTTTCGATGATTTTGTCGAGGCCGGTTTTCATGCCGAGGCGGACGGTGGCGGCGTTTTTTCCTTTGAGGAGGGCGTCGCGGGCGGTGATGGGGCCTTCGTAGTCGTTCTCGGCGGTTTCGACGCCCCATTCGCCGAGGATGCCGGTTTCGCCGCCGACCATGACGTAACGGTTGTCGATGCAGGCGTCCTGGACGAGTTCGCCGGGGAAGGAGCCGGCTTCGAAGGCGGCGGTGTAGACGAAGGGGAGGAATGCGGTGCCGGCGGGGCGTTTTCCCTGGACGGCACGGTTGTATTCGCTGTGGCGGAAGTCGCGTCCGCCGACGAGGGCGAGGATGCCGCCGGAGGAGTTGTCGACGGCGAGGGCGGCGCCCTGGAGGTATTTCGGCTCGGGCATTTTGACGGAGTGGCCTTTGTTGACGGCCTCTTCCATCTGGCGTGTGGAGGCGCGGTATTCCTCGAAGGTGGGGTGGGTGTAGCCGGGGCGGGATTCGACTTCGGCGAGGAAGTCGCGGGTGGCTTTCTCGGCGGTGCGCTGGAGGTTGGAGTCGAGTGTGGTGTCGATGCGGTAGCCGCCGTTCATCGCGCGTTCGAAGCCGAGGGCCTTGATGACTTGCTGGCGGATGAGTTCCTGGGCGTAGCCGGCTTTGAAGGGATTGGTGCGCTGGACGGTGCCAAGGGGCGCAGCTTGCTCGTCGGCGAGTTGTTTTCTCGTGATGAAACCGAGGTCGCGCATTTTTTGGAGGACGACGTCGCGGGATTCCCGGGAGCCGGTGGGATTGTTGAACGGCGAGAGGGCGTTCGGGCTTTTGAGGAGGCCGGCGAGGGTGGCGCACTGGCCGATGGAGAGGTCGAGGGCGTTCTTGCCGAAGTAGCCTTGGGCGGCGGCCTCGGCGCCGTAGAAGCCGCTGCCGAAGTAAACGCGGTTGAGGTAGGCCTCCATGATTTGCTTCTTGGAGAAATTTTTTTCGATGCGCCAGGCGAGATACATTTCGACGAGTTTGCGCTCGTAGGTGCGTTCGCGGAGTTCGAAGGAATTGCGGGCGAGTTGCTGGGTGACGGTGCTGGCGCCCTGGGCGATGCGGCCTTGGCGGTAGTTTGTGATGGCGGCCCGGAAGATGCCCATGTAGTCGACGCCGTCGTGCGAGTAGAAGCGGTTGTCCTCGGCGGCGATGACGGCTTGGACGAGTTTCTCGGGGAGGCGCTCGTAGGGGACGGGTTGGCGGTTTTGGATGAAGATTTTTCCGAATTCGCGGCCGTTGCGGTCGTAGAGGATGGAGGCGGCCTCCATTTGCGAGACCTGGGAGAGGTCGAATTCCTCGGCGCGGGCCTGGTATTGGCTGGTGAGGACGCCGAATGCCACCCAGGCGGCGAAGGCACCGGCGGCGAGCAGGGCAAGAGGAACCCACACGATCTTGCGCGTGTAGAAAGGGCCTGAAGCGGGACGCTCCTGCTTTTCCCAACTGTAATATTCCTTGCTGATGGCGGGGAATGTTCCAGAGCGCTTCGGCGAGATCAAGAGCGGGAGTGGGTGGTCAGGCGAGGGATTTTAAGAAGCGGAGGAAAAATTCCGCGCCGTCGCGGAGGTCGCGCAGGGAGAGGGATTCATCGGCGGTGTGGGCATCGTCGATGGTGCCGGGGCCCAGGGCGATTGAGGGGCAACCAGCGGCGGCGAAAATGGCGGCGTCGCAGAACCAGGGGGCGCCGACGGGACTCGAGCCGAGGGTGCCGAGTTTTTGGATGAGCGGGTGCGCGGGGTCGGTCCAGAGCGGTTCGGAGCGGCGCATGGTGATTTGCAGATCGGGAATGCGGGCGAGGAGCGCTTCGGGAATGAAGGAGGGATCCATGCCGGGGATGAGACGGATGTCCACATGGCATTCGCAGTGGTCGGGGACGATATTGACTTTCGTGCCACCGGTGATGGTGCCGACGCTGAGCGTGGATTGGCCGAGGACGGGGTCGGTTTTTTTGGAGAGGAGAGGGAGGGTTTCGTGGCGAAGGCAATCGATGGCGGCGGCGATTTTGTAAATGGCGTTGTCGCCGGCGTCGGGCCGCGAGGCGTGGACGGCGCGGCCGCGGGCAATGATGTGGAGCCAGCAGGAGCCTTTGTGGGCGTGGACGGCTTGGAGCGAGGTGGGTTCCCCGGCGATGACGAAATCGAAGGGTTCCTGCGCGGCGAGGGCCTTGGCTCCATGTTGGCCCGCCTCCTCGCCGACGAGGCCGGCGAACCAGATTTCATGGGAGAGGGAGGGCAGGATCGGGCGGGCTTCGCGCAAGGCCCATAGCATGGCGGCCATGGGGCCTTTGGTGTCGGAGGCGCCGCGACCCCAGAGGCGGCCGTCGCGGATTTCACCGCCGAAGGGATCGATGGTCATGCCGGCGACGCTGACGGTGTCGAGGTGCGGAGCGAGCAGGAGGCGCGGGGCGTTTTTTTGATGCGAGGGAAAACGGGCCACGACATTCGGGCGGCCGGGGAGGACTTCGCGAAGGGAAACCTCCGCTCCGCAATCGCGCAAAAATTTTTCCACCCAAGCGGCGCAGGCGGCCTCGCCGGTGTGCGGGGTGCCGGGATCGCCGCCGTCCGGGTTGACGCTTGGAATGCGGACGAGCGCGGAGGCGATGTCCTCGACGCGGTTCATCGGGTGGAGAGATACCACTCGACGAATTTCGGGATGCCCTCGGGGATTTTGGTGCGGGGGTCGTAGCCGAGGAGTTGGCGGGCTTTGGTGATGTCGGCGGCGGTGAGCGGCATGTCGCCGGGTTGTTCGGGGTGGCGCTCGACGAGGGCTTTTTTGCCGAGGGCATTTTCGATCTCGGCGATCAACTCCGCGAGGGTGGTGGTTTGGTTTTCCCCGAGGTTGAAGATGTCGAAGTTCGGGCCTTCGTAGCGCAGGGCGGCGGTCACGCCTTGGACAATGTCGTCGATGTAGGTGTAGTCGCGCCGCGTGGAGCCGTCGCCGAATTGGGGGATGGGAAGCCCGCGGTGGATGGAGTCGGTGAACTTGTGGATCGCGAGATCGGGTCGCTGGCCCGGGCCGTAGACGGTGAAGAAGCGCAGGCAGACGACCCGCATGCCGTAAAGATTGGCGTAATTGCCGCAAAGGTGCTCGCCGGCGAGCTTGGTGGCGGCGTAGGGGCTGAGGGTCTGGGGAAGCGGGAGGTCCTCGGAGAACGGGACTTTTTTTGCGAGGCCGTAAACCGAGGAGCTGGAGGCGAACAAAAACCGGCCGATGCCGTGTTTGTGGGCCGCGGCGAGCAGGTGGTGGGTGCCGGTGATGTTGGTGTCGATGTAGAGCTGGGGATTTTTGACGGAGGGGCGCACGCCCGCCCGCGCCGCGAGATGGATGACGGCGTCGAACCGGTCCGCGTCGAAAACCGATCCCACAAAATTCCGGTCGCGGATGTCACCCTCGTGGATTTCCACATCGCCGGCGATCGGCAGCAGGTTCGCCCGCTTGATGGCGGGATCGTAGAAATCGTTGAAGTCGTCCACCACCGAGACGGCATGGCCCTCGAGGAGCAGCCGCCGCGCCACGTGCGAACCGATGAAACCGGCCCCGCCGGTGACCAAAATCTTCATGCGCGCCGACTGTAGGGAGCGGGTTCGCCGCGCCGCAAGCGGATTTCTGTTTTTGGGCCTTGACGCGTCGGTTGGGGCCGTTTTCCCTGCACGTTTGCATTCAAAAACTCCCATGCCGTTCTCACTCCTCTCCACCGCCTCGGCCGGCCTGGCCGTGTTGCTGAGCCTCTGGCTGCTTGTCGGCACCTGGGGCAACCACAGCGCCCAGCGC
Source organism: uncultured Chthoniobacter sp. (assembly GCA_964628505.1). GTDB lineage: Bacteria > Verrucomicrobiota > Verrucomicrobiia > Chthoniobacterales > Terrimicrobiaceae > UBA967. The sequence goes on along the minus strand of CAZVPK010000018.1, from coordinate 16,917 downwards.
CGCCTCCAGGGTCAGCAGGAAGAAATCCAATCCCGCCAACTCGCCATCCAAACCCAGCAACAGCAACTCCAGGCCCAACAGCAACAGATCGACGCCGGCGCGCAGTTGGCAAACCAAGTCGGTCCCGCGATGCTGCGCGATCTCGCCGAGATCTCCGTCGTCAACAAAAACAAAAAAATCACCGCGCTTCTGAAAAAATACGGCCTCGAGGTGAACACCGAATCCGCCACACCCGCCGCCACGGAGGAATAAGCCATGGATGACTACCCGAACCCCGCTCCCGAAAGCCAACCTGCTGTTCCGCTCGGCAGCATCCACCTTCCCGCCGCGTTGCTGGCCATCGCGCTCTGCGTTTTCCTTTTCGCCCAGATCAGCAACCTCGGCCAGGCCTCGCGCTCGATGACCTGGCAATCCGGAAACCTCGACCGCCAGCTTGTCTCGCTCGCCGAGCAGGAGAACCGCTTCAACGAACTCATCAAGCAGCGCGAAACGCTCGTCGAGCAGTCCACGCAGGTGCAAACCCGCTACACCGACATGCTCAACGATCTTCTGGCCCTCGCCGAGGACGATGACGACGCCCGCGCCGTGGTCGACAAATACCGCATCCAGCGCCAGCAAAAGCCAAGCGCCGAAGAGACCTCCAAGCCGGAGGCCGAATCCGAAGCCGCTCCCTGACCCCCGCGTCGTCGGCCCGTTCCGGCCCGTGGAAATGAAAACCCTGCTCGTCACCGGAGCCACGGGATTCGTCGGCCGCAACCTGTTGCTTCGCGAAATCGCACGGGGGACCCGAATTCTCGCGCCCGTCCGCAGCGTGGAAAAACTCCACGCCCAGTTGCGAAGCGAAGGCCTCGAGGCCTCCGCCGTCGATCCGCTGCCGGCGGACCCGGCGCACTGGGGCGACATCCGACCCACCCATGCGCTTCTCTCCGCCGGGGTTCTTTTCGGGCGGAACCGCGACGAGTATTTTTCCACCAATGTCGATTGGACCTTGGGAGTCCTCGAAGCCCTGCCCGAATCCACGAAGGTGGTGGTGCTTTCCTCCCAATCCGCCGGAGGCCCCACGCCGCCCGGCAGCAAGGCGCGCCTGGAATCGGACGCCGACGAGCCGCTCACCTGGTATGGCGAGTCGAAACTCGCGCTCGAGCGGGCGCTCCGTCCATTTCAAGCCCACCGTGCGATCCGCATCCTCAGGCCCCCGATGATCCTCGGTCCCCGCGACGCGGCCACGGCGAGTCTTTTGAAAATGGCCAGGGGATTTGTGCGGCCCAAGCCGGGATTTCGCGCGAAGGAATTCAGCTTTCTTTCGGTCGATGACGTCCTCGGGGCCATCGAAGCCGCCTGGGAAGCGGATCTGCGCGGGCCGCACTACATCGCCGCCGACCACACGATCACCGATTGGGAATTGATTGAAACCGCCGCCCGTGCCGCGCGAGCCGGCGGGGTCACGCTTCCGCTGCCGGTTTTTTTCATGAAGGCGCTTTCGCTGTTGGTGGACTCGGTTCCCGCGCTGCGCCAGGCGGCGCCGAGTTTGACCCGCGACCGCGCCCGGGAAATCTGGGCCGACCGCTGGGTGGTGGATTCCACGGCGTTCCGCCAAGCCACCGGTTGGGCGAGCCGGCAAGGATTGGTGCAGGCGCTCGGGGATGCCCATTCGCATTGGGAGCGGGAGAAGGCGGCGGCCTGAAGGCAACCGGACCTGACAAGCAGGTCCCTCCTGCGCGAGCGCTGGAGATGTCGTTG
>CAZVPK010000018.1:0-15077 GCA_964628505.1 uncultured Chthoniobacter sp. | reverse complement strand
CCGCTTGTCGGGTCCGGTTCGGCTTGATTGCGCGAGCCGCCTCGGAGCAGGCAAAACCTCCGCGCCGGCCCCATTGTTTCAGGCGAAAGACGAACGTATGGACCAGTGGCAACCGGACCTGACAAGCAGGTCCCTCCTGCGCGAGCGCTGGAGATGTCGTTGTGAGAATCCGCGAATTGCCGACACAAGATTCCGCCCCGCGCTTTGCGAGGAGGGACCCGCTTGTCGGGTCCGGTTCGGCTTGATTGCGCGAGCCGCCTCGGAGCAGGCAAAGCCTCCGCGCCGGCACCACTGTTTCAGGCGAAAGTCGAACGTATGGACCAGTGCAAACCGGACCTGACAAGCAGGTCCCTCCTGGCGGTTTTTGGTCTTGGGCGCCCTTGGGCAAAAATATTCCCGCTGTTCAATGATCCCGGGCCACCAGGCCGCCAGACTCAGACCGTGGGCGGGGTGTGGCGGATGTCCTTCACCTCGACCGCGTAGATGGTGTCCTCGCCCATGTTTTTGGCGAGGTCGCCGATGCGCTCGAGGCAGCGGGCGACGAAGACGAGTTCCATGAAACCGCGGATCGAGTCGGGGTGGGACGGCATGAGTTCGGTGAGGGTTTCGGCGAAGTTGCGGTTGAGTTCGTCGAGTTCCTTGTCACGGATGCGGAGCGAGCGGGCGAGTTCGATGTCGCCGTCGGCGTAGGCCTTGATGGCGTCGCGGAACATGTCTCCGGCCGTGTTGAAGAGCGGTTCGATGCGCGAGCATTCGGGGAGTTGGGGCAAGGCGAGAAGTTTCCTCGCCCGGCGGGCGATGCCCACGGTCTGGTCCGCCGCGCGCTCGAGGTTCACGCTCGTCTTCATGGCGGCGATCACGGTGCGCAAATCCGAGGCAAAGGGATGGAAGCGAAGCATGATGTCCATGCCCTCGGAATCGACCTGGATTTCCAGGGTGTCGATTTCCTCGTCGTCGGCGATCACCGTGTTGCACCAGTCCTCGTCGCGCTCGAACAGGCCCTTGCGTGCGTTTTCAAAACTGCGCGTGGCGAGGCTGGCCATCATGAGGACGTCCTTGCGCAGGTTGTCGAGGGCGGCTTCGAAGCTCGTGAGGATGTGGCGGGTCGAGTCCATCTAATTAGAAATAATTGGAAATGCGAAATGGGGAAGCGAGCGAGTTTTAAGTTTTAAGAATTAAGTTTTAAGTTCAGGAGTTTATCCAAAGCTTTGGCTGCAGCGTGGTCGAAAAAACCTGAGGGATCACCCGAAGCGACCGGTGATGTAGTCTTCGGTTTGTTTGTGGGAGGGGTTGCTGAAGATGCGGGGCGTTTCGTCGAATTCCACGAGGCGGCCGAGGTAGAAGAAGGCGGTGCGGTCCGAGCAGCGTGTGGCCTGCTGCATGTTGTGGGTGACGATGACGATGGTGAATTCCTCCTTCAACTCGCGGATCAACTCCTCGACCTTCACGGTGGCGATGGGATCAAGCGCCGAGCAGGGCTCGTCCATCAACAAAATCTCGGGGCGGTTGGCGATGGCACGGGCGATGCAGAGGCGTTGCATCTGGCCGCCGGAGAGGCTGAGCGCGCTTTCGTGCAGGCGGTCCTTCACTTCGTCCCAAAGCGCCGCGCCGCGGAGGCTGCGTTCGACGGTTTCGTCGAGGACGGGCTTTTTGTTCTGGCCCGCGACGCGCAGGGGATAGACGACGTTTTCGTAAATCGATTTCGGGAAGGGGTTGGATTTTTGAAAAACCATTCCGACGCGCTTGCGGAGCGAGATCACCTCGATGTGGGGATCGTAGATGCTGTGGCCGTTGACCACAATGTCACCGGTGTGGCGGATGCCGTCGATGAGGTCGTTCATGCGGTTGAGATTCCGAAGGAGCGTGGATTTGCCGCAACCGGAGGGGCCGATGAATGCTGTGACCTGGCGCTCGGGGATGTCGAGCGTGATGTCGAAGAGCGCCTGTTTCTGCCCGTAGAAAAAACTGAAGTCGCGGATCGAGATGAAGTCCGGGCGTCCGTCGGGTGTGGTGTTCACGGTGGTCGGGATGGTTTCGCCGCGGGGCCTAGAAAGCACCGGTGGCGTATTTTTTTCGGAGTTTCTCACGGATGAGGATGGCGGCAAGGTTGAGGACGACGACGAGAAGGATCAAGAGCAGGGTTGTTGCGAAAACCATCGGCTTGGCGGCCTCGGAATCGGGCGATTGGAAGCCGAGGTCGTAGATGTGGAAGCCGAGGTGCATGAATTTCCGCTCGAGGTGGACGAAGGGAAATTCGGCATCGATGGGAAGGCTGGGGGCGAGTTTCACCACGCCGACGAGCATGAGAGGCGCGACCTCGCCGGCGCCGCGGGCCATCGCGAGGATGAGACCTGTGAGAATGCCGGGAATCGAGGCGGGAAGGACGATGCGTTGGATCGTCTGCCATTTCGAGGCGCCGCAGGAGAGGGAGCCTTCGCGCATTCCGCGCGGCACGGCGGCGAGCGCTTCCTCGGTGGCGACAATGACAACCGGAACGGTCATGAGGGCGAGGGTGAGCGAGGCCCAGAGGATGCCGCCGGTGCCGAAGGTCGGGGTGGGGAGGTAGTCGCCGAAGAAGGTCTGGTCGAGCGATCCGCCGACGAAATAGACAAAAAACCCGAGTCCGAAAACGCCGAAGACAATCGAGGGAACGCCCGCGAGATTGTTGACGGCGATGCGCACGGAGCGGACGGCGAGTCCCTGGCGGGCGTATTCGCGAAGGTAGATGGCGGCGACGACTCCGAAGGGAACCACGGCGATGCTCATCAGAAGCGTCATCACAAACGTGCCGAAAATGGCGGGGAAAATTCCGCCCTCGGTGTTGGCCTCGCGGGGGTCGAGGGTGAGGAAGCTCCAAACGTTGTGAATGAAGAGGCGGATTTTTTGGAGGAGGTCGAGTTGGTTGGGAAGTGTGGTGGCGACGAGATCGCCGAGCGGGAGGCGGCGCTCGACTCCCTCGGGCGTCGAGTAAACAAGCACGCTGGCGGATTGCGTCTGGCGGAGATCGCGGGCCTTGGCGGCAAGGGCGGTGTATTCGGATTCGAGGGCGGCGATGGCGGCGAGGGATTCGGCCGAGCCCTTGCCGTGGGCGCGGAGATCGGTGATGCGGGCGTTGAGGCGGCCGATGTCGCGTTTTTCGATGATTTCAATTTCGTGCCGGCGGTTGGCGGCTTCGAGGGTCAGGCGTTGGAGGGTGCTTGAAAATTCCGGCGAGTCGGCGGAGACGCGGGATCCATCGGCAAGCTCGAGGCTTTTCGGGTAGCCGAAGGCGATGCCGTATTCCATGCGCTCGATGCGGAGAATGTTCGGCGGCCTGGAGATCGAGGCGACATCGGCGTTGTTGATGAAAGCGAAGGCGGAGCCGTTGGCATCCTTGTTGCCGGTGAAAATCTGGAGTTCGGTCTGGTCCTCGATTTTCGAGCCGTCGGGGGCGAGGACGGGGATTCGCTTCTCGCGGGACTGGACGAGTTCGCCGGTGAGCGTGTCGCCGCCGCGGGGAACGGGATTTTTGACTCCGGGCTTGAGTTTGAGTTCCAGAACCTCCGAGGGCCAGAAGACGGGGAGGCCGTTGGAAACGATGATTCCCAAGAGGCCGACGACCATGAGGAGCCCGAGCGACAGGCCCATGGCGGTGAGCCAGACAAACGGCTCGCCCGGCGCGGCCGCCGTGCGCGTGAGGTCGAGATTTTTTGCGGGTGGGGCGTCCATGCGGGTCAGACGGTCTTGAACCTCTCGCGCAAATGCTGGCGGAGGATCTCGGCGACGGTGTTGATGGCGAAGGTGAGCAGGAAAAGGACGAGCGCGCCGAGGAAGAGGGTGCGGTAGAGCGTGCTGTGATGCGGGGCCTCGGGGAGTTCCACGGCGATGTTCGCCGAGAGCGTTCTCATTCCCGAGAAGATGTTCCAATCCATGATCGGGGTGTTTCCTGTGGCCATGACCACGATCATGGTTTCGCCGACGGCGCGGCCGAGTCCGATCATCAGGGCGGAGAAAATTCCCGCCGAGGCGGTGGGAACGACAACGCGCAGGGCGGTCTGCCAGCGGCTCGCGCCGCAGGCCATCGAGGCGGTGACGAGGGGCTGGGGGACGTTCGAGAGGGCGTCCTCGGCGATGGTGAAAATAATCGGAATGACGGCAAAGCCCATCATGAAACCGACCACGAGCGAATTCCGCTGGTCGAACGGCGAACCGGTGGCGGCAGGCCACCAGGCGCGGAAGTCGGCGGTTTTTTGGCCCGTGGCGGGATCGGTGACGACGAAGGCAACGGCCTCGAAGGCGGGGCCGAGGGACCACAGCAGCGCGCCGCTGGCGAGAAGCAGGGGAAGGAAGACGATCCACTCCCAGCCGGGGTGGATGAATTTGCGGATTTGAATCGGCAGGCGGCTCCAAAAAAATCCCGAGAAGGCCGCCACCAGCGGCACGCCGGCCGCCACGAGAAGCAGCGAAGGGATTTGGCGCTCGATGAGCGGGGCGATGTAGATCGCGGCGAGGAAACCGAGGACCACCGAGGGAAGCGAGGCCATGATTTCCATGGTGGGTTTGACGACCGAGCGGAAGCGCGGATCGAGGAATTGCGAGGTGTAGATCGCCGCGAGGAGCGCGATGGGAACGGCGAAGACCATGGCATAGAGCGTTCCCTTGAGCGTTCCGAAGATGAGCGGGACGAGGGAGTATTTCGGCTCGAAGTCGTCGCTGCCGCCGGTGCTCTGCCATTCCCATTTCGGGCCGGAGGCGCCCTCATACCAAACCTTGCCGAAAAGCGCCTTCCAGCCCGAGTCGGCATGGGGGTCGTCGATCTCGAAAAAGTGGAGGGTGTTGGCGGTGTCGAGGACGGCGAGGCGCCGGTATTTTCCGCTGATGACGGCGTTCGCCACAGGGTAGGGGACCTGCGACTGCCAGCGGATCGATTCGGTGGTCGAGTAGCGGAGCGAGAGTTCCTTGCCGCCGCCGAGGAGGAACGCCTTGTTGCGGAGCGTGGAGACGAGAAACACGGGGCTCGCGCCGAGGTCCGGAAATTCGTGCACCAGCCCGAACAGGCGCTCGCGGGCTTTTTCGGGATAGAAAAGACTAAAGACGCGGTTCGCGCCGGAATCGCTCGCGAAGGCGATCGAGACGTCGCCGAAAATGAAATTGGCGGCGTTGATGTGGGGATCTTCCAAATCCTCGAACGGCGTGAACGTCTGGCGGAGTTCGAAGGTGTCGGCTTTAAGAACGAGGTAGCAGACCTTGCCGCTCTCGGTGAGGACGATCACCGAATCGCCGGTGGCGGGGACGAGCAGTTTCTCGGCGCGGCCGGGGATGAGCGGGGTGAGGTCGTGGGAGCCGACGGCCTCCTCCTTGCCGCGTCCCATGAGGCTGCGCTTGCGTTTGAAAATCGCGGCGGTCACGCGGTTGGAGTCGCCATCGGTCTGGAGAGCGGCGACGACCTTGCTGGTGCCCGAGTCGCCGTAGGCGATGTCCACGACGGGAAGCCCGGGAAGGCCGATGGATAGGGGCTCTTCGGCTTTCGGCGAAAGGGAGACGAGGGGTTTCCCTTCGACTTCGCGCGAGGAGGCGTTCGGCGCGAGCAGGACCCATTGGCCGTCCGACGTGCCGAGGATGATTTTTTGTTCCCGCTTGTTGAGGAACGCGGCCGTCACCCGGCCTGTGATTCCGAGGTCGGTGCGGACGGTTTCGGTGGAACCCGATTCGTAGTCCACGACGAGGAGCGAGCCGTCGGGTTCGACGAGGTAGGGCTTCGCGCCCCACTCGTCGATGCCGAGCAGGGCGTAGTTCGACCCGGGAAGCGGGAGGCTTTTGAGCGGCTCGACGCGGGCCGGCGCGAAGAGCGGCCAGATTTGAAGAACGATGAAAACGAAAATGCCGAGGACCGAGGTGATGACGAGCGCGCCGCCGAATTTGATGAAGACCGTCATGAGGCGGTCGATCAGCAAAGTGGACTTCGCCGTCTGGAAACGGCTTTGGTCCGTGGCGTGGCTGGGCAGCGGGCTCGGCATGCGGTGTCGGCGGGCCGGATTTTACTCGGTCATCGCCGCCACGGCCTCGTCCACGGCCTCCTTGGGAAGCGGGAAGTAGCCGTCCTTCACCACGACCTCCTGGCCTTCCTTCGACACGACGAACTTGAGGAATTCAAGGGTGAGGGGATCGAGCGGTTGGCCGGGCTTTTTGTTCACGTAAACGTAGAGGAAGCGGGCGAGGGGATATTCGCCGCTCACGCAGTTTTCGTAGGTGGCGTCCTTGAACTCCTCGGGCGAGTCGCCGAGCGGGACGGTGCGGACGTCGGAGGTTTTGTAGCCGATGCCGGAGTAGCCGATCGCGCCGAGGTCGGTGGCGATGCCTTGGACGACGGCGGAGGAGCCGGGCTGTTCCTTCACGGTGGGCTTGAAGTCGCCCTTCTGGAGCGCCTCGTCCTTGAAAAATCCATACGTGCCCGAAGCGCTGTTGCGGCCGAAAAGCGACATCGGCTTCGAGGCCCAATCGCCTTCCAGGCCGACCTGGCCCCAAGTCGTGATGTCCTCGGAACCGCTCTTGCGGGAGCTGGAAAAAATGCCGTCCACCTGGGCCATGGTGAGGCCCGCGATGGGATTGTCCTTGTTCACAAAAACCGCGAGTGCATCGACCGCCACCGGGACTTCGAGGGGTTTGTAGCCGAATTTTTTCTCAAACTCGTCGATCTCGGAGCTCTTCATCGCGCGGCTCATCGGGCCGAGTTGCGCGGTGCCCTCGATGAGGGCCGGAGGCGCGGTGGACGAGCCCTTGCCCTCCACCTGGATGTTCACGTTCGGGTAGGCTTTTTTGAAACCCTCGGCCCAGAGGGTCATGAGATTGTTGAGGGTGTCCGACCCGATCGAGTTGAGGTTTCCGCTCACGCCGCTGACCGGCGCGTAGACGGGGATCGAGGGATCGACCTCGACTTTTCCGGCTTGGAGGAGCGCCGGTTGGGTCGCGAGGAGGAGGACGGTGGCGAGGACGCGGAAAGGATTCATCATAGGAAAAGCCAGTCTCCAAAAAAACGGCCGGTTTGGGCGAGGAGGAAAGGCGAATGTTACAATTTTGTAACAATTCGATTTTGGATTGGCGTTTTTCGCCCGGGGTCCTCGGGGAAACCGGGCCGGAGGGCCGTCCTGTCGCCGCTTGGCAAAAATAAACGGGCCGGCGGCGGATGGGGGGTGCTTTTCGGCGCGGGGTGATGCTATCCATGGTTCCGCCGATCCGGCAAAAACCCATGAGCACTCCTCGTCTAAAATCCGTTGTCCTCTGCAGCGGCGGCATGGATTCCGTCGCGGCCCTGTATGAATCCGCCCGGGCGCACGACGTCTCCGCCGTTCTGAGTTTCCACTACGGCTCGAAGCACAACGCCCGCGAGATCCCTTTCGCCGAATGGCACGCGGCGCGGCTCGGCGTTCCGCACACCACGATCCGCCTCGATTTCATCAACGACCTCTTCGATTCGCATCTTCTCCAAAGCGGAGGCGAGATTCCCAAGGGGCATTACGAGGAATCGAACATGCGGCAAACCGTGGTGCCGTTCCGCAACGGCATCATGCTTTCCATCGCCGCGGGCTTCGCCGAGAGTCGCGGAGCCGACGGTCTCGTCATCGCGGCCCATTCCGGCGACCACGCCATCTATCCGGATTGCCGCGAGGAGTTCATGCGCTCCATGGGCGAGGCCATTCGCTCGGGCACCTATGCGGGGATCGGGGTTTTGCGGCCCTTCATCGCGATGACCAAGGCCGGAATCGCCGCCCGCGGGCACGAACTCGGCGTGGATTTTTCCAAGACCTGGTCGTGCTATGTCGGCGGGGAGACGCATTGCGGCGAATGCGGCACCTGCGTCGAGCGGCGCGAGGCGTTCCTGCTCGCCGGCCTGCCGGATCCCACGATTTATCTGGCCACGCCGCCGCTCCCGCCAAGACCCGTTCCCGGGCGCTGAAAAATCCGTGTGCGGAATTGTCACACAATCGGGATTGCCCAATCGGCAAGGACTGGCTAGGCACGCGGGGTTTAATCCGGCCCCATGATTGCCATCACCATCGACAAGTTGGTCAAAAAATTCGGCGAGGTGGCCGCGTTGAAGGACGTGTCGCTCTCCATCGACAAGGGCGAGTTGTTTTTCCTGCTCGGCCCCAGCGGATGCGGCAAGACGACGCTTCTTCGCAACATCGCGGGATTCTACATTCCCGATTCGGGGCGCATTCTGTTCGGCGACGAGGATGTGACCGGCCTGCCGCCCCACAAGCGGAACACGGGGATGATGTTTCAAAGCTACGCGCTGTGGCCGCACATGACCGTGGCGAAAAATGTGGCGTTCGGCCTCGAGGAGCGGCGCGTGCCGTCGGCGGAGATCAAAAAACAGGTGCGGGCCGCGTTGGAATCCGTCCAGATGGAGGACTACGCGGACCGGAAAATCGCCCAACTCTCCGGCGGCCAGCAGCAGCGCGTGGCGCTCGCGCGGGCGCTTGTCATCAGGCCGCGCTGCCTTTTGCTCGACGAGCCGCTCTCGAATCTCGACGCGAAACTCCGCCTCGAAATGCGCAACGAAATCCGCCGAGTCTGCAAGGAGGCGGGCCTCACGGCGATCTATGTAACGCACGATCAAAAGGAGGCGCTCTCGATCTCGGACCGCATGGCGATTCTCGAGGGAGGGCGCATCGCGCAGGTGGGAACGCCCGAGGAGGTCTACCGGCGTCCGCGCTCGCAAGTGGTGGCGGATTTCATCGGCGAGACGAATTTCATTCCCGGAAAAATCCGCTCGCGAAACGGCGGGACGGGCGTTGTCGAGACGGAGTTCGGTGTTTTCGAGGGCGTGGTCTCCGATCCCGATTGGAAAGCCGGCGAGGGCGCGGAGGCGGTTTTGTCGATCCGCCCGGAGAGCTGGATTTTTTCCGAGGAGGCCGCGGACAAGAATGCGGTGCGGGGCGAGATCCACGATTCCACCTACCTCGGCGAACTCGCCCAATACAACTTCCTCGCGGGAGGACGGGACCTCAAGATGGTCGAGATGAATCCCCACCTGTCGGGCCGCGAGAACGGGCACAAGTTTTTCGCGAAGGCCAACGCCGACGATGTCGTGATCCTGAAGCCCTGAGCCGCCCATGAAACCCAAGGACGGTCCCATCGGCGTTCGGATTCTGATCGTGGCGGCGGCGCTGTTTGTGGTCATCGCCGTGCCGTTTCTTTTGAAGCCCGACGAGGACTTGCTCGGCTCGGCCGATGAAACGCTGGTGCTCGTCTCGCCCCACAACGAGGCCGTGCGGCACGAGTTCACCGTGGCGTTCATGCGGCATTACAAGGAAAAGACCGGACGCTCGATCCGCTTGGATTGGCGCACTCCGGGCGGCACCAGCGAGATCGCGCGATTTCTTGCCGGGGAATATCTGGCCGCGTTTGAAAACGCCTGGAAAACCAGCGGGCGCCGATGGACTCCCGAGGCGGCGGCTTCGTTCGACAGCGACAAGGTCGCGCTGCCCGGCGATCCCGACAAGGACACGCCCGCGCAGGCGGCGCGAAGGTTTTTTTTGGAATCCAACATCGGGATCGGAATCGATGTGTTTTTCGGCGGCGGGGCGTTTGATTTCGAGCGCCAGACCGCCGCGGGCCGCCTGGTTCCCTCCGATGTGATCCGCAACCATCCGGAGTGGTTCCAGGAAAACTCGATTCCGCAAACCGTCTCGGGCGAGACCTTCTACGATCCGCAGGGCCGCTGGATCGGGGCGTGTTTGTCGTCGTTCGGCATTTGCTACAACACCGATTCGCTCGAGAGGCTTGGCGTGAAGGAACTGCCGTCCTCGTGGGAGGATTTGACGAGTCCGGTTTTCTTCCGTCAAGTCGCGCTGGCGGACCCCACGAAGAGCGGATCGGCCGCAAAGGCCTTTGAAATGGTCATCCAGCAGCAGATGCAGGAATTCGTGACCGGCGCGGGGCTCGAGGACGACCGCGTGCTCGCGCTGGGATGGGCGAGGGGACTTCAAATCATCCAAGCCGCCTCGGCGAATGCGCGGTATTTCACGGACGCCGCGCCGAAGATTCCGCTCGATGTCTCGCTGGGCGACGCCGCGATCGGGATGTGCATCGATTTTTACGGGCGGTTCCAAAGCGAGGCCGTTCGCATCGGCGACGAGCCCTCGCGCATGCAATATTTCACTCCGGTCGGCGGCTCCTCGGTGGGTGTCGATCCCATCGGCCTGCTGCGCGGCGCTCCGAACCGCGCGGCGGCGGAGGAATTCATCGCGTTCGTGCTGTCGCTCGAGGGGCAGAAATTGTGGAACTTCAAGGTCGGCGCGCCCGGCGGACCGGTTAAATACGCGCTCCGCCGTCTGCCGATCCGCAAGGAACTCTATTCGCCCGAATACGCCGAGTTCCGCTCCGACCCCGAGGTCCAGCCCTACGAGGAGGCGAAGCAATTCACCTATCACGCCAAATGGACGGCTCCGCTGTTCCGCGTGATGAGTTTCATCATCCGGGTCTCGTGCCTCGATCTCCACAAAGAGCAAATCGAGGCGTGGGAGGCGCTCATCGAGGCCAAATTCCCGCGCGAGGCCTGGCGCGCCTTTTCGAACATGGAGGCCGTCAACTACGAAACCGCCCGCACCACCTTGAAAGAGGCGCTCGGCTCGAAAAACCGCATCGACGAGGTGCGTCTTGCCAAGGAACTCTCGGACAAATTCCGAGCGCAATACCGCGAAGCCATCCGGTTGGCGAAGGAGGGCAAATGAGGCATCCGCACCTCGGCATGGCAGGGCGTGGCCTCCGGATGCGCCGCACGGTTTGTGGGATTCCGCAACCTGCCGCGGCGGGTCCGGAGGCCCCGGCCCTGCCGGGCCCTCCACGCTTTCGGACTGTAAACTTGAAATCGGCTCCAACAGGAGGGATCTGCTTGTCAGGTCCGGTGCGGCTCGCGCAAACACGCCGATGCGGCCCTGACAAGCAGGGCCCTCCTGGTCACGCCTGCTGTCGGCAGGAAGCGTTTCGCGCTGCGCGCCACTGAGATTTTTTTCCGATGTCGAACCAACTCGCCAAAGCCGTCTTCGTTCTCACGCTCGCGTTTTTCTCGCTCTTCTTCCTCTGGCCGATCGCGGAGACGATCCGCGGAGCCTTTGTGGGAGCGGACGGGCGGTTCACGCTCGACTACATCGGCGAGGTTTTCCGCAACCCGCTGTATCTCGAGGGGCTCTGGAATTCGTTTCGAGTTGGAGTTTTCAGCACCACGCTCGCCTGCCTGATCGCCATGCCGCTGGCCTGGATCAGCGACCGGTTTTTGTTTCCCGGAAAAACCTTCCTTGGCGCCCTGGTGCTCGTTCCGATGATCATGCCGCCGTTTGTCGGAGCGATCGGCGTGAAGCAAATCCTCGGCCAGCAGGGCGCGCTGAACGCCCTTCTCGAGCGACTTGGCCTCCTCGATCCCAACACCCCGATCGACTGGCTGGGCGAGGGGAGGATCTGGGGCGTGGTGCTGCTCATCGCTCTGAATCTTTATCCGATCATTTATCTCAATGTCCTCGCCGCGCTCGCCAATGTGGACCCCGCGATGGAGGAGGCGGCCGCGAACCTCGGCTGCACGGGCTTCCGCAAGTTCCGCCGCATCACGCTCCCGCTCATCATGCCGGGGGTTTTCGCCGGGGGAACGATCGTGTTCATCTGGTCCTTCACCGAACTCGGCGTGCCGCTGATGTTCGATTTCACCCGCGTGGCCTCGGTCCAGATTTTTCATGGAATCAAGGACATCGGCGCGAATCCGTTTCCCTTCGCGCTGGTGGTGGTGATGCTTTTCGCCAGCGTGTGCCTATACGCCATCAGCAAGCTCACGATCGGCCGCAGCGCGCACGCCATGATGGCCAAGGCCACAAGCCAGGGCGGCCCTCGAAATCCCGGGCGGCTCGCGGGACTCCTCTGCACCGCGTTGTTTTGCCTGGTCATTTTCCTGGCGATCATGCCGCACCTCGGAGTCATCCTCGTGGCGTTCTCCACGGACTGGTATCAAACCATCCTTCCCACGGGCTGGACGCTCTCCCACTTCGAGGCCGCGCTCGGCCACAACCTCACGCTGCCCTCGATCCAGAACAGCCTCAAATACGCGGGCCTCGCGACGCTGGTCGACATCGTCCTCGGAGTCGCCATCGCGTATGTGGTGGTGCGAACCCGACTCGCCGGGCGTCAAATCCTCGACGCCATGGCGATGATGCCGCTCGCCGTTCCGGGACTGGTCCTCGCGTTCGGATATTTGGCCATGACCCAGGAGGGGAAATTTTTCGCCTTCCTGAATCCCTCGATCGATCCGCTCGTGATTCTGGTCATCGCCTACGCGGTGCGGCGCCTGCCGTATGTGGTGCGATCGGCCTCGGCGGGCTTCCAACAAACGAGCGTCACGCTCGAGGAAGCCGCGCAGAACCTGGGGTGTCCGCCCTTGCGCTCGCTCCGCAAAATCACACTTCCGCTCATCGCGGCGAACCTGCTCGCCGGCGGGTTGCTGGCGTTTTCCTTCGCCATGCTCGAGGTGAGCGATTCCCTGATCCTTGCGCAGAAGCAGCAGGACTATCCGATCACCAAGGCGATCTTCGAACTCTACCAGTTGCTCGGCGAGGGCCGCTTCATCGCCAGCGCGCTCGGCGTGTGGGCGATGGCGTTCCTGGCGGTGACCATCCTCGGCGCGAGCCTCATCCTCGGCAAAAAACTCGGCGCGATTTTCCGCGCCTGATCCAGCCCACATCGCTCCTTGTCAAAACGCCCGGCGCGGCTATCTGTATCCCTCCCATTTATGCCAGCCGCCAATGATCTCCGCAAAGGAATGGCCATCCGCTACAACGGAAACCCCGCCATCGTCCTCGAAATCCACCACCGCACTCCCGGCAACCTTCGCGCCTTCGTCCAATGCATCATCCGATACATCGGCACCGGCAAGTCCGCCGACATCCGCTTTTCCTCGACCGAGAAGGTCGACGTGGTCGAAACCAACCGCCAACCGCTTGAATTCAGCTACGCCGACCACCAGGGCTACCATTTCATGGACCCGCAGACCTACGAGACGATCACCCTCAACGAGGACCTCGTCTCCGAGGCCAAGGAATACCTCGTCGAAAATCTCAAGGTTGAAGTCCTCAGCATCGAGGGCCGACCGGTCCAGATCGAACTTCCCTCCTCGGTGGTCCTGAAAGTTGTCGAGTCGCCCGAAGGCATCCGCGGAGACTCGGCCAACAACGTCCAAAAACCCGCCACGCTCGAGACCGGCAAAATCATCAACGTCCCGCTCTTCATCAAGGAAGGCGAACTCATCAAGGTCAGCACCTCGGACGGTTCCTACCTCGGCCGCGCCTGACGCGAAAAAGAATTTGACTCGCGCCTTTTCCGCGCGATCTTCGGGTCCTTATGAAAAAACTCCTTCTGCTCGCATCCGTCCTTGCGGCCTTCACCGTTTCGTCCGCTCTTGCCACCGGCTCCTGCCCCGGCAGCGGAGGATGCGGCGGCGGCGACAAGGACAAAGAGGACACCACCGAAACCGAAAAGAAATCCTGATCGTTTCGGACAGGACCTCGGGATTCCTTTAGGAATTTCCTTCCAAAGTGAAAACGCGAACGGCTCTCGGGTCGTTCGCGTTTTTTGTTTGTTCGGGAATCCCGGCCGCGGCGGAAAAACTCAGCGCCGCCGTTTCGCCCCGAACCGCATGCCCTTGTGGGTGCGGACGCCCTTCGCCCCTTTGAGCGACGCCATCACGCGATCCTCGTCGAACAGCGCCGTGTAGACATACTGGAAATTCTCCAGCTTCTGGCGCGGAACTTTTTGTCCGATGAACCTCTCGATATCGAGCACGTGCGGGAGTTCCTCGGCGGTCATGATCGTGAAGGCCTCGCCCACCGTTTGCGCGCGCCCGGTGCGGCCGATGCGGTGCACATAATCCTCGGGATGCTGCGGGACGTCATAGTTGATCACATGGCTCACCCCGGCGATGTCAATGCCCCGCGCGGCGATGTCCGTGGCGACCATCACCTCGTAGCGCCCCGCCTTGAATCCCTCCAGCGCCTCGACCCGCTCGGTCTGCGTGCGGTTCGAATGCAGCGTGGCCACGGAGTGGTTGTTTTTTTTGAGTTGGCGCGAAATGCGGTCCGCCCCGTCCTTGGTGCGGGAAAAAATCAAAACGCTGTCGTAGTTGGTCCGCTCCAGCAATTGCAGGAGCAGGTCGAACTTCTGGTCCGAGGCCACCGGGTAGAGCGCGTGGGTCACGGTCTCCGCCGGCGAGCGCCGCGCGCCGATCTCGATGCGCTCGGGATCGCGCAGACACCACGACGAGAGGCGTTGGATCTCATCGGGCACCGTCGCCGAGAACAGCAGCGTCTGGCGTTCCTTCGGGCATTTCTCGATGATGCGGCGCACATCGGGCAGGAAGCCCATGTCGAGCATGCGGTCCACCTCGTCGAGCACCAGGAATTGAAGCGCGCCGAGGTCCACCGCGCCTTGCTGCATGTGGTCGAGCAGGCGGCCGGGCGTGGCCACGATCACGTCGCACTGGCGTTTCAAATCGTCCCGCTGCCTGCCGTAGCCCACGCCGCCGTGGATGAGCGAGACCTCCGTGTGCATGAAGCGCATGTAGTCGCGGAAGGCCGTCTCCACCTGCATCGCCAGCTCGCGCGTGGGTTCGAGGATGAGGCAGCGGATGCGCGGCTCGTGGTGGTCGAGTTTGGAAAGAATGGGCAGGGCGAAGGCGGCGGTTTTTCCGGTGCCGGTTTGCGCCGAGGCGATGAGATCGCGCCCCGAGAGAATCGCCGGGATGGCGCGGAGTTGAATGGGTGTCGGGTCCGAATAACCCACCCGCTGCGCCCCGTGAACAACGGGCTCCGAGAGCCCGAGATTTTGAAATGACATGGCCCCCTTTGTGCCAGTTTGCCGCCCCGCCCGCAATGGAAAGCTCGCTCTTTAGGTTCCGCCCCGGGCGGCGGCACCTATTGGTTCTCGAGTTCCCGAATCAAGGCCGACTCGATTTGGTAGAGCCCGTTGACGACATCGGTGTCGTTTTGAAGATCGGGATATTTTTCCGAGCCTTCTCCCGATTGGAAGATGAACGCCACCTCTTCGAGGCTCTGCCCTGT
>CAZVPK010000017.1:0-21967 GCA_964628505.1 uncultured Chthoniobacter sp. | reverse complement strand
CGCTGCGCTCCGGTTGCCCTCCCGGGCCAAACGTTCGTCTTTCCCTTGGAACGAATGCGCTGGCGCGCGGGTTTTGTCAGGTCCGGGCTGGCCCCCGCAAACACACCGATGCGGCTCTGACGAGCAGAGGCCTCCTCGCAAGGCGTGGATTCCTTGCCGCGGGCGGCGGGGTCAGTCGCCGAGGAGCGAGCCCACCCGCGTGATCAACTCGCCGATCGCGAAGGGTTTTTTGAGGAACGCGTGCCCCGCCTTGTGGGCGATCGGTTGCTGGTCCGGAAACCCCGAAATCAAAAGCACGGCGGTGTCCGGCAGCGTGCGTGACAATTTCTGGACCAGTTCGATTCCTCCCATGCGGGGCATCACCATGTCCGCCACAAGCAGGTCGGGCGAGTAGTCGGGATTTTCCTCGAACATCCGCAGCGCGGCCTCGCCGTCCGCCGCTTCGACGACATGGTGGCCGAGGCGGGAGAGGACGGCCTTGGCGAATTGGCGCATCGAGGAGTCGTCCTCCACGAGCAGGACCTCGGCGGCCTTCGAGGTGCGTTTCGGCTTGGACGGGGCCGCTTCGAGCCCGGGCGCCTCGCCGGCCCCGGGGAAACGGATGTCGATTTCCAGAACCCCCCGGCGCGAGGAGCCGGTGACGAGGTGGCCGTCGTTCTGCTCCAGGATCGATTTCGCGGTGGAGAGGCTGCGGTTCTTCTCGAGGGTCTTCGAATGGTGCCGGCCCGGCGCGGGATGGAGTGTGATCGATGTGCGCACATAGTCGCCCGCCGGCAGGATGCGGTCCCCGTTTTTCCGGGCCTCCTCGAGCGACTCGTTTCTTGTTCCCGCCACCACCTCGCCGCCCTCGCCCATGGCTTCGCGGCAGGCCACGGCGATGTTGATGAAAACCTGCTCGATCTGGCTGCGGTCGGCTTGCACGGGCCACAGGGATTTTTCCGTTTCCATCCGGAGGGAAATTTTCTCGCCGAGGAGCCGGCGCAGCATTTTGGAGAGTTCCTGGAGGACCTCGCCGAGTTGCAGCGTGCCCTTGCGCACCTCGGGCGGCTTGCTGAAGGCCAGGAGCTGGTTCGTGAGCGAGGAGGCGCGCAGGGCCGCCTTCTCGATCTCGCGCAGATAAGATATCCGCTCGGCGTCCTCGCCGGACTCCTCCATCAGAATCTGCGAGTAGCCGATCACGACCGAGAGCATGTTGTTGAAATCGTGCGCCACGCCGCCGGTGAGCTGGCCGAACGCCTCGACGCGCTGGGATTTTCTCACGCGGGTCTCCAGCTCGCGCAACTCCGAGACGTCCGAGATCATGGAGGACATCACCGGGCTTGATCCCTGCGCCGGGCTGATGAAGTAGCCGCGCTCGAGGAGGAGGGTGTGTTTTCCGTTCCGCTTGCGCGCGCGGTATTCGATCTCGAACGGGCCGCCCTCCGTGAGCACGCGCTGGATTTCCCGGCGGTAGTCCGCGCGGTCGTCGGGATGGATCAGGACCACCCACTTCTCGAAACTCCCCGTGAGTTCGTGGGGGAAAATCCCGAGGATGGCCTCCATCGCGCCGCTATACACCGAGTCGTCGGTGGCGGTGTCCCACTCGCGGAGAATGAGGCCGGAGGCCTCGATCGCCCCCTCGACCCGGAGGCGCGACTGTCGGAGGGCGCGGAATTCGGCTTCCGTCTCGGATGCCTTCGCATCCTGGAGGGAAGCTTGTGGATTCGCTGATGGAGCCTCCGGTTTCACCCTTTCAAGCACTCCACAATAGGCGGTTTCCGCCGGATGCAAAAGGGCTATTTTATGGCAAGCAGCGTGCGGGCGTGGCCGAGGGCGGTTTCCGCGGGGCCGCCGAGCATGCGGGCGATTTCGGCGACGCGGCGGTCGGGGTCCATGGCTTCGAGGACCGTGCGTGTGCGGTCGCCGCGCGTATCCTTGGCGACGACGAATTGCGAAGCGGCGCATGCGGCGACCTGCGGAAGGTGGGTGATGCAGAAGATTTGGTGGCTTGCGGAAAGTTCCCGCATTTTCGCACCGACCTTCGCGCCGATCTCGCCGCCGACGTTGGCGTCGATCTCGTCAAAGATCAAAACCGGCACCCGGTCCTGGTCGGCGAGCGAGGTTTTCAACGCAAGCATCACGCGGGAAATTTCGCCGCTCGAGGCGATGGCGCGCAGGGCGCGCTCGGGTTCGCCGGGGTTCGGGGCGAACAGGAATTCGATTTTTTCGAATCCCTCCGGCGAGGGGTCGGGCAGGTCCTCGAACGAGATGGAAAATCCCGCGCGTGCGAAGCCGAGATCGGCGAGATGGCGGCGGACGAGTCCTTCGAGCTTCGGCGCGGCCTTGCGGCGGGCCTTGGAGAGGGATTTTCCGGCGGCGTCCACCGCCGCGCGGGCGGCGGCGATGTCGTCGTCGAGATTCGAGCCGCGCAGCTCGCGCGCCCGCAGCGTGGCGAGGCGGGAGGCGGCTTCGCGGCCGAATTCCAGAATCGCGTCCACCGTCGGGCCGTATTTGCGTTTCAGGTTTTGAATCGTGTCGAGGCGCTCCTCGATGTCGCGGAGGGCCTTGGGATCGGATTCCCAACCTTGGCCGTGACGATCGATGTCGCGGGCCAGGTCCTGGATGGTTTCGAAAACGGCGGCGGCGGTTTCCGCAAGGCCCGAGGCGGCGGGGTCGAGGCGCTGGAGTTCGCGCGCGAGGCGGTTCACGTCGCCCCAGCGCGAGGAGATCGAGTCCTCGGATTCGGAGAGGAGGCCTGCGAGTTCGGCGCGGATTTCACCGAGGCGATGGGCGTTCGCGGCCGAGCGCTGGCGCTGGAGCAGGGTTTCCTCCTCGCCGGGTTGGAGCGCGGCGGAATCGATTTCGCGGGTCTGGTGGTCGAGCAGATCGAGTTCGCGGGCCAACGCGCCGGCGTCCTCCTCGAGGCGTTTTTTCTCGGCGGCGAGGTCCATCCACGCGCGGCGTTTTTCGGAATAGTCGCTCCGCAGGTTTTCCGCGCCGGCGAAGGACTCGAGAAGGTCCGTCTGGTGCTCGCGCGAGAAAAGGCTTTGGTGGTCGTGCGGGCCGTGGAGATCGACGAGCGACTCGCCGAGCGCGCGCAGCAGCGCCAGCGTGCAGGGGGACCCGTTGACAAATTGCTTCCCCGCGCCTTCGGCGAGCACGATCCGCTTCACAAGAAGCGCTCCGTCCTCGCACGGCTCCGCGCCGGATTCCTCGAGGATTTGGTGGACGGGAGAATCCTCCGGGATGCGGAACAATCCCTCGACGGCGCAGGACTCCGCGCCGCCGCGGACGAGCGAGCGGTCGGCGCGCTCGCCGAGGAGAAGCTTCACCGCGCCGAGGATGATGGATTTTCCCGCGCCGGTCTCACCCGTCACGGCCACGAATCCCCCGGGAGGTTCCCAGAGGAGGTCCTCGACGAGCGCGAGGTTGCGGATGCGCAGGGATGCCAGCGTTGCGGACATCGCGGGACTATGCCACGCTCGACGCGGATTTCCAAGCGATGCGGAACCTTCAAATCACATTCCTCGGCACGGGCACATCGCATGGCATCCCGGTGATCGGATGCGATTGCGCGGTTTGCCGCTCGACCGACCCGCGCGACAAGCGCCTCCGCACGGCGATCCACGTCCAAACGCCCAATCTCTCGCTCGCCGTGGACACCACTCCGGATTTCCGCACCCAGTGCCTGCGCGAGAACATCCGCCGCCTCGACGCGGTTTTTTACACGCACTCGCACGTGGACCACATCCTGGGCTTCGACGACCTGCGGCGTTTTTGCGAGATGGAGAAAAAATCGATTCCGATCCACGCCTCCGCCGAGACGCTCGGCAACCTGAAGCGGGTTTTCCAATACGCGTTCGACGGGTCCGCGCGCTTCCCCAACTATGTGCGTCCCGATCCGGTCGAAATCCACGGACCCTTCGCGATGGACGGATTCGAGATCGTTCCCGCCGCGCTGCCCCATGGACGGATGACCACCACCGGATTTGTTTTCAAAAAAAACGGACGCCCGCTTTTCGCCTATTACACCGATTGCCAGTCCGTGCCGCCCGAGGCCGAGGAGGCGGCGCGGGGCGCGGAGGTTCTCGTGCTCGACGCGCTGCGCCACCAGTCCCATTCCACGCACCTCACCGTGCAAGGCGCGCTCGAGGCCGCCGCCCGCATCGGCGCGGAGCGGACGTTTTTCATCCACATGTGCCACGAACTCGGCCATGCCGAAACCGAGGCCGACCTTCCCGATGGCGTTCGCCTCGCCTATGACGGATTGAGAATCGATGTTTAGAAAACTCCTGGCCTCCGTTGTTTTTTTGTTCGTTCTGGCCGCGGGCTCGTTGGCGCAGGATCGCCAATCCGCGGCCACGCTCGTTCTCTACAACGCCGCCGATCCCGATTCGGCGGACCTCGCGCGCTACTACGCCTCGAAGCGTCTGGTCCCGAACGACCAGGTGGTGGGGCTGAACATGCCGGTCGCCGAGGAGATCTCGCGCGCGGATTTCAACCGCACGCTCGCCAACCCGCTTCGCAAAAAAATGGCCGAAAAAGGGTGGTGGACCCTGCGCCCCGGCGGCGGGGGGCGTCAGGAGGTGAGGGACAGCAGGATCCGGTTTGTCGCGATCATGCGCGGGGTTCCCTTGAAAATCTCCGCCGATCCCGGAATCGGAAACGCCACGCATGTGAAGGGGATTCCTCCCGCCATCGCCACGCGCAACGAGGCGAGCGTGGACAGCGAGATCGCCGCGCTGGGCATGCCGGATTTCACCCCGGCGGGCATCATGCCGAACCCCTATTTCGGGCGGTTCACGCCGATTCTCGACGAGGCGGTCTATCCCGGGCTGCTTTTGACCGCGCGCCTCGACGGCCCCACGCCCTCGATGGTGCGCGCGATGATCGACGACACGATCATGGTCGAAAAGGACGGGCTCTGGGGCTGGGCCTACATCGACGGGCGCGACATCACCAGCGGCGGCTACACGGAAGGCGACAACTGGATGCGGAACCTTGTCGAAATGCTCCGCCAGCGCGGTGTGCCCACCATTTTTGACAATCTGCCGACGACATTTCCCGACGCGTTCCCCGTGACCGATGCCGCGGTGTATTACGGTTGGTATGCCGGCGATGTGAACGGCCCGTTCGCGCAACCGGACTTCCGCTTCAAGCCCGGCGCCGTGGCGGTCCACATCCATTCCTTCAGCGCCTTCAGCCTGCGAAGCGCCAACACGAACTGGTGCGGTCCGCTCGTTGCCAAGGGGGCCGCGGCCACGCTCGGCAACGTTTACGAGCCCTACCTCTCCCTCACGGCGAACCTCGACGTGTTCCAGGACCGCCTCATGAGCGGAATGACGCTCGCGGAGGCGGGCTGGATGTCCCAGCGCGCGCTGTCCTGGATGGGCGTGGTGGTCGGGGATCCGCTCTACAAGCCCTATGCGGCCTGGAACACGTTTTACGATCCGCGCGGACGCCCGCCGAATCCCTGGAGGCGGTTCCGGAGCATCACCCTCGCCGCGCGCGGCAACATTCTGGATGCCATTCTGCCGATCCACGAGGCGGCCCGCGAGACCGGGGACAGCATGTTCCTCGAGGCCCTCGGCAACGCGCAGGCCGATGTCGGTCACGCCCAGGCGGCGTTGGATACTTTCCGCGACGCCCTCAAAATCGCATCCGGCGATCTCGTGAAAAAAAGACTCGAACTCGAAATCGCCGCGTCCTCGCGCATGGTTCCGCCCGACCAATTCAAGGAAGAGCCTGTCGTTGCCGAAACCGGTCCCGAGTTGAAGCCCGAGGATTTTCTCCCCGCGGAGCCGGACCCCGAGTCGCCGCTATCCAAGCCCGCGCCCACGCCGCCGCCTCTGCCCACGGGCCTGCCAAATCTGCCCTATCCCGACTTGTGATCGAGAACCTGCCCTACGCCCGGGCGCGTGCGGGTTGCTCGCTGACCGAGTCCCTCCCGCCGCGCGAACGGGAATTGGAAATCCAGGCGAGGCTTTTCCACGGCGACTACGGCACGCAGTGGACGACCACGCACGGCGAGCCGTTCCGCATTCTCCATTTCGGCGAGTGGAACCGCGAGGCGGGCCCGGATTTCAAAGGGGCGAAAATCGAATTCGAGCGCCGGGGTGTGGAAACCGGGGACATCGAAGTCGATTGGGACGCGCGCGATTGGGAGAACCACGGCCATGCGCTGAATCCTGCGTTCGCGGGAACAAGGCTCCATTTTTTCATCCAAGGAGGAAATCCCGCCGCGTTCGCGCGAAGCATCGACCATCGTGAAATTCCCCAGGCGCGTTTGTTGATTGAAAACCCGCGGCCGCTCGAGTTGCGTCCGCCCGGCGCGGTGGTGGATCTTGCCGAGGCGCGAGAAATGGTGGACCGCGCGGCGGAATTCCGGATTCTCGCCAAGCGGGCGTCGCATCTGGCGGCCCGCACCCTGCACGGCGCGGACGAGGCGTTGTTTTTTTCGATCGCCGCCGGGCTGGGCTACAAAAACAATTCGATTCCCTTTCTTCTCGCGGCGCAGCGGGCCGGATTCTCCGCCGCGTGCGGAGCGGAGGGCGAGGCGAGGCTTTTCGGCATGGCGGGTTTTCTCGAACCGCGCACGTTCGATGACGCCGACGAAACCACGAGGACCTATTTGAAGCCGCTCTGGGACGCGTGGTGGAAGGTGCGAGACGGTTTCGCGAGGAACGTCCTGCCGCGCCGCGTTTGGAAACTCTCCGGCATCCGCCCGTCGAACCACCCGCATCGTCGATTGGGCGCATTGGCGCGGGTTGCGCGTGAGTTCGGCACTCTGCGGAAAAAAATCCGCGATGTGGGCTCGAAAGGGTTTTTGGAATTTTTCGAAACTCTCGAGCATCCCTATTGGAGCGGACATTGGAATCTCTCCGCGGAGGCGCTCGACAAGCCGTTCGCGCTGGTGGGATCGGACCGCGCGGCCGATTTGTTGATCAACGCCTACTACCCGATGCGCGAGCCCGGCGATGCCGCAAAAGGGCTGCGCGAGCTTCGCGGTCCGCAGCCCTCTGGCGTGTTGCGGCGCGCCTCGGTGTGGTTGGTCGGTCGCCAGGAAAATTCGTTAATGCGCTCCGCGTGGGACCAGCAGGGGTTGTTGCAACTCCACCGCGACTTCGGCGCGTTTTCGGCCGTGGAGGCCTTGGAAAAAATCCGCGCCTAGCGGCGGCAGCGCACGGCGACATGCCGCGTCTGCGGCAGGATGAACTTCCGCACTTCGACTTCGACCGAGCGCGCTGCAAACTTGTTGCGAACGAGCTCCGCGATGTCTGCTGCGAGTGTTTCGATGAGGTTTCTCGGCCTCGCGGCGGCGAGTTCGGCGATGCACTCGCAGACCTGCGCGTAGTCGATCGTTTTCGAAATGTCGTCCACCATCCCGGAAAAATCGACACCCGGTTCGATGCGGAGGTCGATTTCCACTTCCTGCTCTTCGGCGCGCTCCTCGTCGGGCACTCCGATGCGCGTCGTGACGCGGAGGCTGTCGATGCGGATTTCGTTCACAGCAGTCGCTGAACCGCCGCGATGTCGCGGGCGATGATCGTCGGGCGGGCGGGCAGGAGTTTTTCAATCCGGTCGAAACCGGTGAGCACCGCGACATCGAGCACGCCGCCGTGCTTGGCGGTTTCGATGTCGTGGACCATGTCTCCGACGAACATGGTTTCCTCCGGATCGAGCGAGTGGGTGTGCAGGATCCCGCGGATTTTTTCCCGCTTGTCCATGATCTCCGTGTAGGCCACTTCGAAAAAATCGGTCACGCCGTTCCGGCGGGCCTGGATCTCGAAATGCGAGGTTTTGATCGTGCTCAAAAGAAACGCGCGGCGGTTCGTGGCGCGGCAGAATTTCAGAAAGTCGAGGGCGCCGGGCAGGAGGTCGATCGTGTCGTTGAGGCCGTGGAAGAACCTCTCGTAGAGCGGCTCGAGGCCCTCCAGCGTAGCCTCCGGCAGCAGTTCCGCGTAGAACTCGGAGAAGGGCAGGCGGAAGCGGTTCCGGAATTCCTCGAGGTCGAGCGGGTCGCGCCCGTATTCGGCGAAGATGAGGTTCGTGGCGCGCAGCACGGCGGCGAGGTCGTCGGCCAGCGTGCCGGACCAGTCGAGAAGGACGTTTTTGATCATTTCGGGCAATTCGAGCACACGCCGAAAAACTCCAGCGAGTGGCTGAGGTCGCGGAATCCGTATTGGCGCGCGATGGTTTTTTCCGCGTTGCCGATGGGGCAGGGGATGTCGATGAGAACGACCTCGCCGCACTCGCGGCACACGAGGTGGTCGTAGTGTTTGCGCGGGTCGCTGAGCTCGTAGTAGCTGCACGGGCGCTGGAGGTTCACCTTGTGGACGAGCCGCAGTTTTTCCATCAGCAGGATCATGCGGAAGACCGTGGCGTAATCGGGCGAGGCGCCGTGGCGTCCGGCGGCGGATTGGATTTCCTGCAGGGTCATCGGTGACTTCGCCTCGAAGAGCGCGGCGAGGATGCCGAGGCGGTTTTTTGTGATGCGCAGGCCCTCGCGGCGCAGGAGGTCCACCACCTTGTCTCGGGAAAACGGGGCGACGGATTTCGGCATGCCGCGAAAAATACCCGTCCCGCGCGGGGGATCAATCGCGGAATCCCGAGCGCACCGGAATGCCGCGCGAGGCGAGGTGCGACTTGGCTTCGGCGACGGTGTGCTTGCCGAAATGGAAAATGCTGGCCGCCAGCACCGCGTCGGCGCGGCCTTTTTCCAAGACCTCGCCGAGATGTTCGAGTTCGCCCGCGCCGCCGCTCGCGATCACGGGAATCGAGACGGCATCGGAAACAGCCCGCGTGAGTTCCAAATCATATCCGCCACACGTGCCGTCGGCATCCATGCTGGTGAGCAGGATTTCGCCCGCGCCGCGGCGCTCGGCCTCGCGCACCCACTCGATGGCATCGCGCTCGGTGGGTTTGCGGCCGCCATGCGTGTAAACCCGCCAACGTCCCGGACCGTCGCGTTTGGCATCCACCGCCACCACCACGCACTGCGAACCGAACGCCGCCGCGGCCTCGGAAATCAACTCGGGGCGTTGGAGCGCGGAAGTGTTCACGCTGACCTTGTCGGCCCCCGCGCGCAGCATCACGCGGAAATCCTCGACCGTCCGGATGCCCCCGCCCACCGTCAACGGCATGAAACACTGCTCGGCCGTGCGCTCCACCACGGAAACCATCGTCGCGCGCCCGTCGCTCGAGGCGGTGATGTCGAGAAACACCAACTCGTCCGCGCCCTGCGCGTCATACATCTTCGCGCACTCGACCGGATCCCCGGCGTCGCGCAGGTTCAGGAATTTTGTTCCCTTCACCACGCGCCCGCCGGTGACATCGAGGCAGGGAATCACACGTTTGGCCAACATGGGTTCCATCCACGCCCCGCTCTTGCCGAAAATCGAGCGGAAAATCCGCAAAATCGCGTTCGCATTTCCCGCCAAACCCCGACGCCGATGTCGATGGCATGTTTTTTGCTGGGATACCCGCCAATGAACACTCTGGCCGCCCTCAAGCAATACGACGTTCTCTGCGATGAATTGGATTCCTACATGCGGGAAGAAAATGCCCACCTCCGGTCCAACGGCTCGGACGAGGAAATTCTGGTCGGCCGCAAACGGCAAATCCTCGAGAAGCTCGACGGCGCCCTTGTCTTCCTCCGCGAGGCGGGACCGGTCCGCAGCGCCGAACACGCCGCCTCGGGCGAGGTGCGCAAAAGGGTTCTTGCCAAAATTCTCAAACTCCTCCTGCTCAGCCGTGAAAGCGAGCAGTTGCTTTTGAAGAACTCCCTCCGTGCCGCCCCGCGTGCCGGAACCCCCGTCCCCACTCCCACCCGGCTTGCCAACGCCTACAAATCCCACAAGCCCGCCGCCGCGCCGGCCCCGGCCAAAACGCAGGCCGAGGGGAACTGGGCCGTTTGGTGATCCCCGCGTCCTTGCGGCGCACCGGCTTCTGATGTAATCCGGCGAGGAACATGGCACAGAAACTCCTACCCGTCACTCCCGGCCAGAAATACAAGTTTGTCGTCAAATCGGCCGAGGAGGCGGCGTCCGTCATCCGCGAGAAACTCGGCGAGATGGCCCAGGTGATCTCCGTGCGCCAGGTCGAGGGCGAAGGGTTGGCGAGGTTCCTGAAATCCCCCAAGCTCGAAATCATCGCCCAGATTCCCCCCGAGCCCGAACCGCCCGCTTCCACAGAACCCGCTTCCGCCGAAGACCCCGGGGAGCCCGCCTCCGTCCCCGAATCCACCCGGAAAAAATCCCCCCGCCCCCGCAAGTCCCGCCCCGCCGCGCCGGTCCCTCCGGTTTCGCCCGCCCGCGAGGAGACCGATTATGTCTCCGAGACCCTCGTTCGCGCGATGTTCAACAACCTCCCCACCGGGCGGCTGTGGACGATCCTCTCGAAGGCGGGCATCCCCACCGAATTCCTCGCGCAGATCGGCGAGCGCCCCGAAACCCGAGGCCTCAACGACCAGCCCCTCCAAACCGCCATCTCGCGCTTCGCCCTCCTCATGCGCGACCGCGCCCCGGGCCGCTCGCTCTCGCTCTCCAACCGCGTCGTCTTTTTCGGCTCGCCCGGCGCCGGAGCCACCACCGCGCTCTGCAAGCAACTTTCCTCCGACGTCTTCCTTCGCGGACGCCGGGCCTCGGTCATGAAACTCGAAGCCGACGAGCCGAACTCCAGCGAAGGCCTCACGATGTTCTGCGAGGCGCTCGGCGTGCCGTTCCTCCGCACCCTTTCCGAACTCCGCGAAATCCCCGAGGACCAGGCGGTCTACTTCGACATGCCCGGAATGGTCCTCACCGGAAAAAACATCCGCCACCTTCAAAAAACCTTCGACGACCTCGGCATCGAATCCCGCGTGCTCGTCGTCAACGCCGCCTACGAGCGCCAACTCGTCCAGGAGGCCTACACCCGCGCCAGCGCCATCGGCGCCACGCACGTCGTCTTCACCCATGTCGATGAAATCCCGCGCTGCGGCAAGCTCTGGGAATTCGTGCTCGACGACGGCCTCGTCCCGCTCTTCGCCAGCACCGGCCAGAACATCGCCAGCGATTTCGACCGCCATGTCATCGACCTCCTCGTCCGCCGCACCCTCTCGGCCGGCGACGAATAACATTGCCACCCGATCCGATGACCCGACCGATCCCATTTCCACTCCTGGCGCTGGTTTCGCTTCTCGCGCTCTGCGGTTGCGACCGGATCGGCCCGGGAACCCCTCCCGAGGCGGAAACTCCCGCGCCGTTGCCCCGGGTCGAGATTCTCAATATCGGCGTTTTTGTTCCCTTGAAAGGCGATGCCGCTCCCGGCGGGGAATCGCTGCTCAACGGCCTCGCGATGGCCGCGGAGGAAATCAACGCCGCCGGCGGCGTGCTCGGTCGCCCGATCCGCCTCGTGGTGCGCGACACGCGGTCCGACCCCGATCGCGCGGCGAAGGCCGTTCGCGATTTGATCGCCGAGGACAAGGTCGTCGCGCTCGTGGGAGGGCTCTCGGGCGGAAGCACCGAGGCGGCCGCCGTGGCCGATGAAACGGGCGTGCCCATGATTCTCCCCGGTTCGACCATGCCCGGCATTCCCTCCAGGGAGCCCTGGGTTTTCCGGATCAGCTATGTGGATTTTTTATCGGGCCGCGTGATGGCGAAGTTCGCGCAGTCCCTCGGCGCCACCCGCGCCACGGTGCTCTACGACTCCGCCAGCGAATACGCCAAGGCCCTCGCCGTCGCGTTCGGCAAGGGCTTCAAGCGCGTTCGGGGCAACCGCATCGCGGGCGAGCCGTTCGAAACGGGAACGGTCGATTTTTCCAGCCACCTCGAGGCGGTCCGCAAGGCGAATCCCGATGTGGTCTATCTCCCCGCCGACGCGGCCCTCGCCGCCGAGATCGTCAAGCAGGCCCGCGCCGCGGGACTCGAAATGCCCTTCCTCGGCACCGCCACGTGGGATTGCGAGGAATTCCTGCGCGATGCCGGCGAGGCCTCCCGCAATTGCTACCTGCCCGGCCGCTTCGTCCCCGGCGGATCCAGCGACCCCGGGAGGTTTTTTTCCGCGAACCACCAGGCGAAGCACGGCAGGCCCGCGCCCGCCATGGCGGCCCTCGGCTACGACTCCCTCGCCCTTCTCGCCAACGCCATCCGCACCGCCGGAGGCACCGATCCCGTCGCCTTGCAGCAAGCCCTTTCCTCCACCGTCAACTTCCCGGGCCTCACCGGCGCGATCTCCATCGAGCCCGCGCTCGCCGTCTCGCGTTCGATCCCCGTGCTCAAGGCCGAGGACGGCCGGTTCGTGTTCCTCGAAACACTCGACCCCTGACCCCGCCTTTTGAAGGCCCGCGCGGAGCGGGCGTTTTTTTGAGCGGATTCCTGCTTGATCTTTCGAAAGTCCTCGCGCAGATTTTCCCTCCCTTTCGCGGGGTCTTAGCTCAGTTGGTAGAGCGCCTCAATGGCATTGAGGAGGTCAGGGGTTCGAATCCCCTAGGCTCCACCACCCTTCCGGGGTGTCCACCCCTCTTGATTTTCCGCGAAGCCGTTTCTTGACCTCGCCGGGGGCATTCGATAATCCGGGCCCCGCTGCGGCGCTTCCGCCGGAGCCACCCACTTGCCATGATTAAAAACCGCCGCTTTTTCCCGCTGCTCCTCGCCCTCGTGATCGCGCTTGCCGCCGCGCCGTTCTCCAAAGCCCAGGCCCCCGTGGACCAGACCGGCCCCGTCGTCAACGACATCGTGGTCGAGACCGTGGGCGCTCCCAGCATTTCCAAGGACCGCGTGCTCGCGAACCTCGCCACGAAAATCGGCCAGCCCTACAGCGAGCGCACCGCCGAGCAGGACGTCCGCGCGCTTTACGCGACCGGCGGCGTTTCGAATGTGCGCCTCTTCGCCGAGCCGCTCGGCAACGGTGTCCGCGTGACCGTTCTCCTCCAGGGCCGTCCCGTCGTCGAGGAGGTCCTCATCGAGGGCGCGGAACAAATCCCGCTCAACCGCGTGCGCCGCGACCTCAAGGTCAAGCCCGGCGACGTTGTCGACGAGGAGCGCATCGAGCAGGACCGCCAGAAAATCCTCGAGCTTTACGAGGACCGCAACTACGCCGAGGTGGACGTCCAATACCGCATCCAGGAAATCCCCGGCCAGAACCGCGCGCGGGTGATCTACTCGATCTCCGAGGGGCCCAAGCTCGTCGTCCGCAAAATCACTTTCGTGGGCAACGATTCCGTTCTCGCCCGCGACCTCCGGAAGGTCATGAAGACGAAACCCCTCGATCTCCTCACCTTCTTCAACAAGAGCGGCCGCCTCATGCCCACCCAGATGGAGGAGGACCGCGCCGCCATCCAGACCCTCTACCAGAACCGCGGATTCGCCGATGTGGACGTGGCGGAAATCCAAACGCAACCCCTCGCGCGCGATGGCGTGGAGCTGGTCGTGACCATCCGCGAGGGCACCCAATACCGCATCAACCAGGTCCGCGTGGAAGGCGTCAACATCGTTCCCGAGGGCGAGGTGCTCGACCAGTTGAAGATGAACAGCGGCCAGCTTTTCACTCCCAAGGGCATGGGCGACGATCTCAAATCCCTCCGCGATTTCTACGGCAGCCGCGGCTATGTGGACATGACCGCCATCCCCGAGGTCTATCCCGCCGGACCCGGCGCGGTCGATGTGACCTACCGCCTCGACGAGGGCGTCCAATCCTACCTCAACCTTGTCAACATCCAGGGCAACACCCGCACCCAGGACCGCGTGATCCGCCGGGAACTCGCCGTCCGCCCCGGCGACGTCTTCGACACCACGCTCGTCGACCTCAGCAAGAAGCGCCTCGAAAATCTCAACTACTTCTCCCGCGTCGAGACCCAGCCCACGGACACGATCGTTCCGGGCCGCAAGGATCTCAATGTGATCGTCGAGGAGAAGCGCACCGGCTCGTTCAACTTCGGCGCGGGCTTCAGCACCATCGACAGCCTGATCGGCTTCGCCGAACTCCAGCAGACGAATTTCGACGTCACGAATTGGCCGAACTTCACCGGCGGCGGCCAGCGTTTCCGCGCCCGCGCCCAATACGGTCTGCTCCGGAGCGACTTCGTCGTCTCCCTCACCGAACCCTGGTTCCTCGGCTACAAACTCTCCGCCGGCGTCGAGGCCTACTACCGCAACGCGAACTTCCTTTCGGATGTCTACGCGCAGGAAAACGCGGGCTTCGCCGTGCAGACCCGCCAGCAGGTCTGGCGCGCCCTCTCCGCCCGCACCGAATACCGCTTCGAGCGCGTGGTCATCTACGATCTCGGCGACGACCTTTACGACGATTTCTACGGCGGCGAGACCGTCTTCGGCGGCTTCAGCGGAAATGGAAAATTCGGACCCGTCATCAAGGATGCCGAGGGCACCTACTACAAGAGCGCCGTCACGGCCTCGCTCGTCTGGGACACCCGCGACAGCCTGTTCCTCACCCGCAAGGGCGAACTCGTCGAACTCACCGGCTTCATCGCCGGCGGATTCCTCGGCGGCACCGTGCAGGATTACGGCATCTCCCTCGAGGCCGCCAAATACTTCCCGCTCCCGTGGGACTTGATCTTCCTCACCAAGGGCCAGATCGCCGTGGTCGACGGTTGGGGCGGTTCCCAAAGCTCCGGCGCGGACGACAACTACGGCAACGGCGTTCCCATTTTCGACCGCCTCTACCTCGGCGGCGCGAACAACATGCGCGGTTTCAACTTCCGCGAGGTCGGGCCGGTCGATGTGGATGACAACCCGATCGGCGGCAACTCCCTCGGATACATCACATTCGAACTCACCTTCCCGATCATCAGCCGCGTTCGCGGCGCGGTCTTCACCGACGCGGGCTTCGTCAATGTCGATCCCTACGACTTCGGCACCGCCGGTGCCAATGTGGACGTCGGCATCGGCCTCCGCCTCGACCTGCCCATCGGTCCCATCCGCGTCGATTACGGCATTCCCGTGGTCTATGACAGCTGGAACGGCCCTCCCGGAAAATTCAACTTCAACATCGGATACCAATTCTAATTCCATGCGCGGGCCACTGCGCGCTTGACCGCGCCGCCGCTTCGCATCTATTCACACCCCGTCCATCGGACGATTTCCCAACCACCAAGACAACACCTCAAATGCTCAAATCCCTTCTCACGGCCGCCGTCATCGCCACCGCGGCCCTCGCGTTCACCCCCTCAGCCAATGCCCAAGTGAAGATCGGCATCCTCGACATGAACTCGATCTTCACCCAATACCACCGCACCAAGGACGCCGAGACCAAACTCAACGACGCCCGCGAGGCCGCCAAGAAGGAACTCGACGGGCGCCTCGAGACCCTCAAGAAGGCCATGGACGAAATCAACAAGTTCAACGCCGACCTCGAGAAGCCCGAACTCAGCAAGGAGGCCAAGGACAAGGCCACCAAGGCCCGTGACGAGAAGGTCGCCGAGGCCCGCAACCTCGACCGCGAAATCACCGAATTCCGCGGAACCCGCGAGCGCCAACTCCAGGAGCAGTTCGTCCGGATGCGCAAGGACATCATCGACGACATCATGAAAATCGTGAACAACCAGGTCAAAAACGCCGGCTACGACCTCGTCCTCGACAAATCCGGGGTCAGCATGGGCCAGGTTCCCGTCGTCCTCTTCTCCCGCGCCGATCTGGATTTCAGCAAAACCATCCTCGACACCTTGAACAAGGACGCCGGCAAGGTTTCCGGGCAATAATGACGCTGCGCGAATTGGCCGGGCGCCTGAACGCCCGGCTCGATCCCGCGGCGGCGGATTTCGAGATTTCCGGCGTCGCCTCCCTCGCCGACGCCAACCCCGGCGACCTTTCCTTCTTCGGAAATCCCAAATACATCGGCGCCCTGCGCAAGACCCGCGCCTCCGCCGTCCTCGTTCCGGAGAATTTCAACGAGTCCCTCCCCGTCCAACTTCTCCACGTCGGCAATCCCGCCGAGGCCTTCGCCTCGATCCTTCCCCTCTTCACCCCCGCACCCCTGTCGTTCGAGCCGGGCATCCATCCCACCGCTCTCATCGACGCAAGCGCCCGGATCGGCGAGGCCTGCCACATCGGGGCCTATTGCGTGATCGGCAAAAACGCCGTCATCGGGAACCGCTCGGTCGTCGAGCCCCATTCCTTCGTCGGCCAGGAATCCACACTCGGCGACGATTGCCATCTCCACCCCCGCGTCACCGTGCGCGAGCGCTGCCGCCTGGGCCAACGCGTCGTCCTCCACTCCGGCGTGATCGTGGGCGCCGACGGCTTCGGCTACGAGTTCCGCGACGGCCGCCAGCAGAAAATCCCCCAAACCGGCACCGTTCAGATCGACGACGATGTGGAAATCGGCGCGAATTCCACCGTGGACCGCGCCCGCTTCGGCCGCACCTGGATTCAAAAGGGCACCAAAATCGACAACCTCGTCCAGATCGGCCACAACGTCACGATCGGCGAGCATTGCATCCTCTGCGCCCAGGTCGGAATTTCCGGCAGCACCCGCATCGGCAGCCATGTCGTTCTGGCCGGCAAGGTCGGCCTCAGCGGCCACATCGAAATCGGCGACCGCGTCCAGATCGGCGCCATGTCCGGCCTCGCCAAGAACGTCCCGCCCGACACCATCATGTTCGGAGCGCCCGCCCAGCCGATCCGCGAATACAAGGAAAACTACGCCCTGCTGAAAAACATCCGGAAGCTCTACAGCCGGGTCAAAGTCCTCGAATCCCGCCTTCCCGCCGAGAGCGGCCAATAGGCGAAGCGGGGAAGATTTTTCCAACCCCCTCGGGAAACAAATTCCCGCTCCGCCCGCGTTCCCGCGCAACCCGGGGGAATTCCCCATGGAACGCCCCTTCCTTTCTCCGCCCCCGCGGCCCGGCACGGGACTTGCTTCGTTAACCGGCATTCCGCCCGGTGGGTGTTTCCACCCCCGCCGGTGTTGTTTTTCCGACGATGATTCTTACCACTCCGCGCCCGCAACTCGACGAAGCCACCGCCCTGCTGGATCTCGGCCTCAACGACGAGGCCCTCGTTGTCATCGACCGGCAAATCGCCGACGACCCCTGTCCCGAGGTCCTTTCCGCCGCGATCGGCATTTTCAACCGCCTCGGCCATTTCGCCCGCGCCGCCCGCTGCGCCGACGACCTCCGATACCACGGCTCCGCCTGCTCCTCCGCCGACCTCTCCCGCATCTCGCTCGCCTACAATTTTTCCGGCCGCCTCGAGGAGGCCTACGAAATCGAGCGCTCCCGGCAACCTTCCTGCAACGACTCCTCCCTCGTCCGCCTCTACGGCCTCGCGTGCAAGGCCGCACGGCTCGGACGCCACCGCGAGTCCCTCAACCACCTCCTCGCCTGCTTCCGCTTCCAAAACATCGAAAGCTGGGATGCCCACCGGAAAATCTTCCTCGACAGCGAACTCGCCGACCTCTGGACGCGCATTCCCGACATGCCCGTCACCCTGCGCGAGGCCATGCGCCATTGCAACCTGCCCTTCGACGAAATCCTCCAGGCGAACCAAAATCCCCATCCGCTCCGCTTCGTGGACCACCTCGACCTGCGCACCATGCCGCCCAGGTTCCACAAGCTCCTCCAACCCGCCCACGAAACCTGCTTCGAAGTCTCCCCGCTCCGCCAGGCCGCGCATCCCCGCATCCACTCCGACTACGTCAAATGGCAGGAATCCCTGGTCGCCCCGCGCCTCGAAATTTTCCGCGCCCTCGCCGACCGCATCCGCCGCACCGTGGTCGACGAGCAACTCGCCTTCGCCCGCTTCCAGGCCGAGCGCGGCCGTCTCGCCTGCGCCCGCAACCACCTCGTCTGCCATTTGCAAAACGTCCCCGGCGCCCGCCTCGACAACCTCCCCGAAATTCCCGCCCTCCGCTGCCTCGTCGAGGAATTCCGCGCCCAGCATGCCGAATCCCCCGAGGCCTTCGAATACCTCATCTCCTGGCGCTGCAAGGAGGAACCCGAGGCCTTCCTCTTCGACATCCACCCCGAAATGCCCGTCCGCAACCGCGAATCCGGCTACGCCCGCCTCGCGCTCGGTTGCACCCACTACCGCCTCGGCAATGTCCACTCCGCCATCGAAAACTGGGCCGAGTGCGCCAAAATCTGGCCCCTCGACGACGCTCCGGTCATGAACGCCACCATGCTCCTCAGCGGCGAGGAACGCTGGGAGGAGGCCGACGAACTCATCCAGCGCCTCCCCGGCCAGTGCATGGAATCCTCCCTCTGGAAAAACGCCTGCAGCGCCATCCGCGAACGCCGAACCTTCACCATTTCCAACAAAACCTTCACCACCCCCGTCATCCCCACTCCCACCTTCGGCGGCCTCTACTCCGGCGCCGACGAGGACTTCCTCGTCGCCAATCAAAAATTCACCCCTCTCTGCGCCTAACCGCTTTCCGAAAAAAGGAGAGCGCTCCGATCCGGTTTGTGCCAGTCTTAAGATCCGCTCCTCATGAATTGACTGTCTATATACCGCAAAAATCAAAATTTTAACTCCCCACCCCTGTCCATGCCCCGCCCCGCCCTCCTTCCCCTTCTCCTCCTCCTGCTCGTCCCCGCCGCCCAAGCCAACCCCATCCATGTGACCTACCTCTGGCACATGCACCAACCGATCTACTTCCCCTACGAGTCGGTCAACCAAACCGATGGCGCCGGACGCTTCAACTTCAGCGTCCGCGGCGTCCACGACCAGCGCACCGGCGCCTACGGCGACTGGCCCAAAAACGCGGTCCAGCAAGGCACCGACCTCCCCCACGCCGGCGTCCAGGTCAGCTTCTCCGGTTCCCTCATGGAGAACATGGACGGCCTCTATGGCACCGGTTGGCGCAGCCACTACCGCTGGGGGCGCAACGGCCTCCGCACCCTTCGCAACAACCCCCGCCTCGACCTTGTCGGCATCGCCTACCACCACTCCCTCATGCCCCTCACCACCAAGGAATCGATGCGCATGCAGATCCGCCTCCACAAGGAAGCCTACCGCGATGTCTGGGAGACCGGCGGGTCCTACACCAAAGGCTTCTGGCCGCCCGAGTGCGCCTTCGATGTCAACATGATCCCCGCCCTCGTCGCTGAAGGCCTCGAATGGGTCATCGTCGACAACGGCCACTTCGACCGCGCCTGCCAAGGCTACCCCTGGGCTCCCGCCTCCAGCATCCGCCCGAACAAAGCCGACCAACTCAACCCCGACCCCGCCACCCGCGGCAGCCAATGGGTCCAGCTCAACAATGTCTGGGCGCCCACCCGCGTCTCCGCCCCCTGGGGCTACCAGCCCCGCTTCGTCCAATACATCGACCCCGCCAGCTCCCCCGCCAATCCCGAGGTCAAAAAAATCATCGCCGTTCCCGCCGGCCGCTACGAGGGCAACGAAAACGCCCGCGGCGGCTATGGCGCCTTCAAGCCCGAGAATGTCTGGTCCACCCACCTCGCCCGCAACAACGACCCCCAGCGCCCCATGCTCGTCCTCTGCCACAGCGACGGCGACAACTTCGGAATGCTCAACGCCGACGCCTACAACGGCCAACACGGCATGTTCCTCAACATGACCCGCACGAACCCCAATTTCAAACACACCTCCGTCCAGGATTACCTCGAACTCTACCCCGTCCCGCAAAACGACATCATCCATGTCGAGCCCGGCACCTGGGTCGGCATCGACGGCGGCACCCCCTACTACGACAAATGGCGCGAAAACAACCCGCGCGACGGCGAACACCCCGACCTCTGGTCCTGGTCCGTCCTCGTCGCCGCCGCCAACCGCGTCATCCACGCCGACAATCTCGAATCCAACTACTCGATGAACGACATCCGCTGGGGCATCGGGTCGGACACCGCCAAAGCCTGGCGCTACTTCCTCCAGGCCGAAACCTCCTGCCACTGGTATTGGGACTTCGACCGCGCCAACCCCTGGGACGGCAACGCCTCCCGCGGCGCGAACCTCGCCATCGCCGAAGCCAACAAGGTCATCAACCGCCAACCCGGCGTCGACCGCGTCGGCCCCACCATCTGGCCTCCCCAGCGCGACATCTACAACCCCGGCGGTCTCCAATACAACGAAGCCGCCCCCGCCTCGAACAACTTCACCGTTTTCACCTTCGTGGACGACGTCAACGGACTCCAATCCGTCAAACTCCACTGGCGCACCGACAACGACGGCGAAAATCCCCTCAACGAATACGACAACGAACTCTATGCCCACAACCCGGCCAAGACCAGCGCCTGGACCGTCGTGGACATGACCTCCGATTGGTATCCCGCCGTGAGAGGCCCGCAGGTCCCCGATCCCGCCAACCGCGCCATGCGCTACCAGGCCCCCGTCAACGGCCAGAGCAATGTCCTCATCGACTACTTCGTCGAAGCCACGGACACCCGCGGCAACACCTCCCGCAGCGACATCGAGCAGGTCTGGGTCGGCGCGAACACCGGCGGCGGCGGGGGTGGGGGAGGCGGCGGTGGAAACTCCCTCGTCACCGCCGAACAACCCGTCCCCGGCGGCCCCGTCGCCATCCGCTACGCCAAATCCGGCACACTCCTCGGCGCCGCGCAGGTCTTCATCCACATCGGCCACAGCGGCTGGAAAGACACCATCCTGCCCAATCCCGCCATGACCGATGACGGCACCTCCTGGGTCTACTACTACCAACCCCCCGCCGGGGCCACGCGCATCAATTTCGTTTTCCGCAGCGTTTCCAACCAATGGGACAACAACAGCGGCGGCGACTACAACGCCACCGTCACCGGCGGCGCCCCCGAAGCCCCGGCCGCCCCCGCCGGACTCACCGCCACCGCCGTTGCCCACAACCGCGTCAACCTTGCCTGGACCGCCGTCCCCGGAGCCACCTCCTACAAAATCCTCCGAGGCACCTCCCTCCTCGGCAACGCCACCACCGCTTCGTTCGCGGACACCACCGCCCAGCCCTCCACCACCTACAGCTACACGGTCCTGGCCGTGAACTCCGCCGGCGAATCCTCGCCCTCCATCGCCGTCTCCGCCACCACACCGGCCCAGCCCGTCGCGCAGGATTTCGACCTCGTCGGCAACGCGCCCACCGGCTACCGGCTCAGCAGCCCCGGCATGAAAATCCACGCCGCCCTCCGCGGCACCAAACTCTATGTCGCGACCTGGTTCGCCTCGACGCAAAACGCCAACGACCACTTCCTCTTCATCGGCAACCAGCGCCTCCCCGCCGCCACCGAAAACGCCGCCGCCGGCTGGACCAAAGCCGTCAAAATCGCCCTCCCCGCCAACTCCCCCTTCCTCGCGCAGGAAAGCGCGAACGCCTGGTGCGGCTGGGCCAACGCCGGCGCCAATGCCCGAGCCTCCGTGTCCCAACAAGGCAACAGCCTTGAAGGCGTGATCGACCTCGTCGAAGCCTTTGGCACCCTCCCCGAAACCCTCTACATCGCCGCCGCCGCCATCCAAACCGCCGACGCCGGAACCCTCGCCGCCCAAGCCCCCGCCCGCATCCTGGACAACGGCGCCATCGACCCCGACGAACTCCTCGTCATCCCCGTCGCCTCCATCCGCGACACCGGAGGCAACGGCAAGCTCGACCGCCTCGACCC
This sequence comes from uncultured Chthoniobacter sp., assembly GCA_964628505.1. Classification (GTDB taxonomy): domain Bacteria; phylum Verrucomicrobiota; class Verrucomicrobiia; order Chthoniobacterales; family Terrimicrobiaceae; genus UBA967. Next base: position 456 of record CAZVPK010000017.1, on the reverse strand, counting down.
CGCCCGCGAGTTCCGCCCCCGCGCCATCCAGCCGGTTTCCGGCGGCGGCCTCGCCATGGAAATCCCCACCGTCCCCGGCATCCGCTACCAACTCCAGCACAAAGCCAACCTCGCCGACGCCTGGACGAACCTCGGCGACCCCATCGAAGGCACCGGCACCGACGCCCAATCCATCCCCGCCGTCCCGCCCACCCCCTCCAGCAAAGGCTTTTTCCGCCTCCAGGCCCTCGAGTAAAAAAACCGTCCGCCCGGCAAAAACGAAAGCGCCGTCGCGCGGGTTTTGTCAGGTCCGGGGCGGTTCCCGCAAACACACCGGTGCGGCTCTGACAAAACCAGCGCGCCAGCGCAATCGTGGATGAGGGGAAGACGAATGTTTGGCCCAGGGAGGGCAACCGAAGCGAAGCGGAGTGGCAGAGCCCTCCTGGGCGGAAAGCAAGGAGGGACCCGCTTGTCGGG
>CAZVPK010000016.1:2143-22267 GCA_964628505.1 uncultured Chthoniobacter sp. | reverse complement strand
TCACGGCAAAGGCGCGTAGCGGCCTTCGAAGACGGCGATGGAGCGGGGTTGGAGCGGGTAGATGCTCAGGTGCTCGCAAACGGTCGCGGGCGTTTGGCTGTGCGGGTGGACGGTGTCCAACACCAGCCTCCACTCGACTTGACGGCGGCGGGCGCCGAGCCGGAAGGGCATTTCGGTGTCCTTCGCGTTGAGCAGAATCAGGAACGATCCACCGCGGATGGGTTGTCCGCGGTCGTCGCTCTCGCTGATCTGGTCGCCGAGGAGGCCCATTCCGAGCGTGCAGGCGTGGGCGCAGGCCCAGTCGGCCTCGGTCATTTCCACACCGTCCGGGCGGAGCCAGTAGATGTCCTTGATCCCTGTGCCGTGGATGGGGCGGCCCTGGAAAAAATGGCGGCGCCGGAAGACGGGCTCGGCGCGGCGCAGTTGCAGGACCGAACGGACGAACTCGAGGAGGTTTTTTTGGTCCTCGTCGAGGTTCCAGTCGATCCACGAAATGGCGTTGTCCTGGCAGTAGGCGTTGTTGTTTCCCTGCTGGGAGCGGGCGAACTCGTCGCCGGCGAGCAGCATGGGAACGCCTTGCGAGAGGAGGAGGGTGGCGAGGAAATTGCGGCGCTGGCGGGCGCGGAGGGCGTTGACGGCGGGATCGTCGGCGGGGCCCTCGACTCCGCAGTTCCAGCTGTCGTTGACATCGTTGCCGTCGCGGTTTTGCTCGCCGTTCGCCTCGTTGTGTTTTTTCTCATAGGCGACGAGGTCGGCGAGGGGGAATCCGTCGTGGCAGGTGATGAAATTCAGGCTCGCGCTGGGGCGGCGTCCGTTGGGCAGGTAGAGGTCGCTGCTGCCGGAGAGGCGGGTGGCGAGTTCGCCGACGCTCGTTCCCGTGCCTTTCCAGAAACGCCGGATGCAATCGCGGTAGCGGCCGTTCCACTCGGTCCAGAGCACGGGGAAATTTCCGACCTGGTAGCCGTTGGGTCCGAGGTCCCAGGGTTCGGCGACGAGCTTCACGTTCGAGAGGACGGGGTCCTGGTGGATGATGTCGAAGAACGAGCCGAGTCGGTCGACCTCCCACAACTCGCGGGCCAGCGCGCTGGCGAGATCGAAACGGAATCCGTCGACGCGCATTTCGAGCACCCAGTGGCGGAGGGAGTCCATGATGAGCTGGAGCACGCGGGGGTGCGCGACGTTGAGGGAGTTTCCGCATCCGGTGAAATCGATGTAGCGGGATTTGTCGGTGGCGAGCCGGTAGTAGCTGGCGTTGTCGATGCCGCGCATCGAGAGGACGGGGCCGGTGTGGTCGCCCTCGCCGGTGTGGTTGTAGACAACGTCGAGGATCACCTCGATGCCCGCCGCGTGGAGGGCGCGGACCATTTCCTTGAATTCCGCGACGGCGTTTTCCGGATCGCCGGAGCAGTAGCGGGGATCGGGGGCGAAGTAGCCGAGCGTGTTGTAGCCCCAGTAATTGACGAGGCCCCGGTCGAGGACGTGTTTTTCGTCGATGTGGAAGTGGACGGGCATGAGCTCCACGGCGGTGACGCCGAGGCTTTGGAGATGGGCGATCGGGGCTTCGCTGGCCAGCCCGGCGTAGGTGCCGCGGAGTTTTTTCGGAACATCGGGATGGAGCTGGGTGAAGCCTTTCACGTGGAGTTCGTAGAAGACGGTGTCGTGCCACGGCGTGTTCGGCGGCAGGGATCCGTTCCAGTGGAAGGCGGGATCGTGGACGCGGGCGAGGGGGGCGCACGGGGCGGTGTCGGCGCCGGGATCGAGCACGAGGGGTTCCCAACGTAGCGGGCGGGCGATGGATTTCGCGTAGGGGTCGATCAGGATTTTTTTCGGGTTGAAGCGGTGGCCGGAGGCCGGGGCGTCGGGGCCGTGGACGCGGTAGCCGTAGACCAGCCCGGGGCGGGCGCCCGGGAGGTAGCCGTGCCAGACCTGGTTGGTTTTCTCGGGCAGGGCGATGCGGCGGGCCTCGGCGCTCGATTCGGGGGAGTCGAAGAGGCAGAGTTCGACGAGCGTGGCGTTTTCGGAGAAGAGGGCGAAGTTCACGCCGTTGCCGTCCGGGCTCGCCCCGAGCGGCGAGGGTTTTCCGGGCCAGATGGCGTGGTGGTTGATCATGCGGGTTTTCGATTGGGACCCGCACAGGATGCGGAGCCGGCGGGTGCGGGGAAATGGGGGGAGGACCCTATTGGGAATTGCACAGGCGCGGGGGGACTGCCAATAGGCTGGGGGATCCATGAGCCAACCCACGCCACTGCCCGGAGGTTACCGACCGCATTTGGACGCGCTCCGCGCGGTGGCGATCATGGTCGTGCTGGTGGACCATTTGTTTCCCCTCGGAAATTCGCCGGTGAACCTGGCTCCGCTGGGGGTGAAGCTTTTTTTCGTCCTGAGCGGATATTTGATCACGGGAATTCTTTTGGAGAACCGCGCGAAGGCGGAGGCGGCGGGGGTTTCGCCGGGTCATGTGCTCCGGCAATTCTACGTGCGGAGGTTTCTGAGGATTTTTCCGATCTACTATCTGGCGATCGGAGTGTGCCTGGTCTTCGATCTCGGCAGGTCGCGGGAGCTTTGGCCCTGGTTGGTGACCTACACGACGAATCTTTTCATGGGACGCACGGGCGAGTGGCCCACGCCGATGTCGCACGCGTGGTCGTTGGCGGTGGAGGAGCAGTTCTACATTTTCTGGCCGCTGCTTCTGCTGTGGCTGCCATGGCGGTGGTTGCCGTGGGCGGTCGCGGGAACGGTGGTTTTCGGCAGCGGGTTCAAGGTCTGGGCGCATGCCTCCGGCGCGAACGATTTCGTCTGCTGGTTCTCGACCCCCGGGTCGCTCGACGCGCTGGGCGCCGGGGCGCTGATCGCCCTCTGGCAGAAGGGGCCGCGGACCGTTCCGGGAGGGCTCGGCGGAATTTTGAAACGGCTTCCGTCGGCGTCCTTCGCCGCGCGGGGCTGGGTGCCGTGGGCCGGGTTGGCGCTGGTCGCGCTTGCGGAAATTCCGCCGTCGCTCAACGGGACCTCGCCCCTGGTGGAGTTGCCGCGCATCGCGGGTTTCGCGCTGCTCGTGCTCCACGCCTCGCACGGATTCGGTGGACTCGCCGGACGGATCGCGGGCAACCGCTGGGTGGTGCTGACCGGAATGCTGAGCTACGGGCTGTATCTCTACCATCCGATCGTGCACGTTTTTTGCCGGCGGGGACTCGAGGCGCTGGCGGTGGCGGGAGGAACGGCGGAGGTCGTGGAGCCGGTGCTGGCGCTGGCGCTGAGCTTCGTCGCTGCGGGAATCTCGTTCCGGTTTTTCGAAAGGCCGATCAACAGTCTCAAGAGGCATTTCCCCTATGTGGACGCGAGGGCCCTGGTCCCGCCGCCGGCGCCTCCCAAGGGATACCGGCCCCAACTCGACGGATTGCGGGGGCTCGCGATCCTGATGGTATTTTTCCACCACTCGGGGCTGAAGCTGCCGCACTCGTGGGACTGGGGGCAGATGGGGGTGCGGCTTTTTTTCGTTTTGAGCGGCTACCTGATCACGCTCTCGCTTTGGAAAATCGAGGACCGGTCCGCGCAGTTGCGCGTCGGCTACGCGGGGGAGTTGGCGATCTTCCAACTGCGGCGGATCGCGCGGCTGCTGCCGGCGTTTCTGGCGGCGCTCGCCTTCGGCTGCCTTGTCGGCATGCAGGATGTGGTCGAGCCGCTGCTGTGGCATCTGACGTTCCTCACGAATTTCAAAATCGCGCTCCAGGGATGGTTCTTCGGGCCGACGGCCCATTTCTGGTCGCTCGCGCTGCAGGAGCAGTTCTACCTCCTGTGGCCGTTTTTCCTGCTCGCGGTGCCGCGGCGGGTGTTCCCGTATGTGGCGCTGGCGTTGATCGCGGCCGGATACGGCTACCGCGTGTTCTGCATGGAGGCGGGCCTTTCGGACTATTGGCGGTGGTTGATGGTTCCGGGCTCGATCGACACGTTCGCGATCGGGGGATTGGTCGCCTGGGCGCAGCGCGGGCCGGGGCTGCCGCCGCTTCCCTCGCGGCCGCTCTCGATCGCGGCCCTGGTTCTTCTGGCGGCCGGATGCTGGGGCGCGAACCGGGCCCTGCGCTTCGCCTCCGTGGGCTCCTGGATGGACGCTCTTCCCGAGATTTTCGAGGGGATCGTGGCGGCGATTCTGGTGTGGGGATGCGTGCAGGGATTCCGGGGAATTCCGGGGAGGTTTTTCGAGTGTCCCCCGCTGCGGTTCATCGGGCGGATCAGCTACGGGATTTTCATCTACCACCTCGTGCTCTTTTTCTTCATGGAGCCCTTCCTCGACGCGCGCGGCATCGGTCCCAAGAGGGCGCCGGTGGTGTGGTCGGTGCTGATGTTCGGGTTGACGTTCCTGGTCGCGGTGGCCTCGTGGTATTGGCTGGAAAATCCCGCCGTTCGCGCGGCCAAGCGGTTCATCGAGTCGCTGGCCCGCCGCCGGGAGGCCTAGGGCCGGGCCGCGGGCGATGGCAGGTTGTCAAAGGCGCCGCTTCCTGCGAAACATCGGGCATGGTCCAACTACTCGGTCGAGGCGCGATCGCGCTGGTGCGCGGGGTCGGGGGATTCTCGATCTTCGTCGCGGAATCCCTCGCGGCGCTTGGCTCGACCCGAAAACTCCCGAGGCGGATTGTGCGCTCGGTCTACGAGCAGGGCGCGGTGTGCCTTCCGGTGGTGGCGATCGTGGGTCTGTTCACCGGTCTGGTGCTGGGATTGCAGGGATACCATGTCCTGAGCCGCTTCGGATCCGAGGGGCTTCTCGGGACGATGGTCTCGCTGAGCCTGGTGCGGGAGATGGCGCCGGTGCTGGCCGCTTTGATGCTCATCGGCCAGTCGGGGTCCGCCCTGGCGGCGGAGTTGGGAATCCAGCGCAACTCCGAGCAAATCGCCGCCCTGGAAACAATGGGAGTCAACAGCCTCGGCTATCTGGTCGCGCCGAGACTGGTTTCGGCGCTTTTCGTTTATCCGGCGCAGGCGGCCCTGTTCGTCATCGTGGGGCTTTGGGGCGGGGCGCTTTCGGGATCGGTGCTCCTGGGCGTGGATTCGGGGGTCTATTGGTCCGCCGTCGAGCGGGCGGTGGAATTCCGGGACCTGAGGGAATGTTTCATCAAGGCCGCGACATTCGGATTGCTCTCCACGGCGATCTGTTCCCACCAGGGCTACTTCGCCGACCGCAACCATTCGGCGTCGGGGGCGCGCGCGGTGAGCGCGGCCACGACGCGGGCGGTGGTTTTTTCAAGTATCATGGTCCTGGTGGCGGACTATCTCGTGAGTTCGTTTTTCGTCGGGGCATGAGGGACGAAACGCCGCCGTTGCTCTCGATCGAGGGTCTGGAAAAAGGGTTTCAGGGCCGGGCGGTTCTTCGCGGCGTCCAATTCCAGGTGCCCCGCGGAACGATTTTCTCCGTCCTCGGGCCCAGCGGCACCGGGAAGTCGGTTCTCCTGAAATGCATCGCCGGGATTTTGGAGCCCGACGCGGGGCGGATCGTTTTCGAGGGGCGGGTTCTGGACCGCGACCCCGGCGCCCGCGCGGAATTCCGCCGCCGGTGCGGATTTTTGTTTCAAAGCAACGCGCTCTTCGACTCGCTCACGGCCCTGGAAAACGTGGCGCTTCCCCTCGAGCAAACCACCCCGCTTTCCAAAAGCGAAATCCGCCGCCGGAGCCTCGAGGCGCTCGACCGGTTGGAACTCCTAGAATTCCAGAACCGCCATCCCGGCGAACTCTCGGGCGGCATGCAAAAACGGTTGGCGCTGGCTCGCGCGATCGTCACGGAACCCGAGGTCGTGCTTTTCGACGAGCCCACCGCCGGCCTCGATCCCCTGCGGAGGAACGCCGTCTTTGCCATGATCGCGAAATACCAGCGCCGGTTCCATTTCACCGCGCTGGTGGTCACGCACGATGTTCCCGAGGCCCTCGCCGCCAGCGACCGCGTGGCCTTGCTCGAGCAAGGAAGGATTTGCTTTGAGGGCCCGCCGGGGGAATTCTCCTCGTCCGAACATCCCATGGTCCGGAAATTCCGCGACAGCGCCTCCGCCCTGGAGGCCACGCTCGCGGACATCCGCTCCGCCCCGCCCGTCTCCGAATGAAACCATCCAAAATCGAACTCCTCGTCGGCGTGTTTGTCCTGTTGGGCGCGGCCGCGATCATTCACCTCTCGATCCGCGCCGGTTCGGGAAGCCTTCCCGGCGGGGACACCTACTTGATCGAATCCCGCTTCGCCAACGCCGGCGGCATTAATCCCGGCAGCAGCGTGATGCTTTCCGGCGTCTTCGTGGGGCGCGTGGAGGATGTCCGGATGGAACCCTCGGATTTCAGCGCGATCGTCACGCTGCGGTTGCCTGTCGAACTCCGCCTTCCCGCCGATTCCATGGCCTCGATCAAGACCACGGGGCTCATCGGCGACAAATTCATCGCCCTCTCCCCGGGGGCCGACGAGGCGTTTCTGGAACCCGGCGCGCGGATCGTTGAAACGGAATCCGCGGTCGATCTGGAATCCCTCATCGGAAAAATGGCTTTCGGAGCGGTTGACAAAACCGCCGAAACGGAGGATCAAGCGGACGACACTCTCCCGTGAGCCCCATGCGTATTTTCTTTCCCGCCGCCGCATTGTTCGCCGTGCTGGTCTCAAGCGCCCGCGCTTCCACCCAAGACGCCGAGGCGTTTCTGAAATCCTCCGTCGCCGAGGTCGTCGGGATCGCCTCGAAATCCAAAACCGGCGCCGAACTCGCCGAGCGTGTCCGCCCGGTTCTGGTCCGCACCATCAGTTTTCCGGACATGACCCGTTTGGCCATCGGCCCGGGATGGCGACAATTTTCCGGGGAGGAGCGCGACCGGTCGATTGCGCTGTTCACCACCCTGATCATCCGGACCTATGCGGGAAAATTCACGCCCGGCGAGTTGCCCGAGGTGGCCTACAAATCCGTCGCGTCCCCCGCCCCCGGCAAGGTCGAGGTTTCCACGAACACCCTCTACAAGGGCAGTCGCTACGAGGTCGTCTACCGGTTGGCCGACCTTCCCGGCAAGGGGTGGCGCATCACCGACATTGTCATCGAAGGCGTGAGCATGGTCCGGAACTACCGCGACCAGTTCGATGCCCAGTTCAAATCCGGCGGGCCACGGGCCGTCTTGAATTCGCTCGCCAAAACCGTCGAGTCCCGCAAATGAGCAAGCACCGCCTCGCCGCCACCGCCCTCTCCGCCGCCGCGATCCTTGCCCTGTCCGTTCCCTCGGATGCCTCCGAGTCCTCGCGCATCCGCGTTTATTCGGTCACCCAACAGGGCGCGGTGCCTGTCGACCTCGGCGACCGCAAGGCTGCGAAACGCGATTCCGGCACGCTTTACCTCGAAAGCGCCGTTCCGAAAAATCTCCGGTCCGAACCCGCGCAGGCGAAACCGGCCCCCAAACCCAAGGCCACCCCCAAACCGAAGCCAACACCGAAACCGAAGCCCACTCCCAAGCCGAAAGCCACTCCGAAACCCAAAAAGGAAAAACCCGCCGCCGTCCCCGAGAGGGCGCCCATCACCGTCACCAAAAAATCCCCCGCGCCCAAGCCCGCAACCGGACCGGGGACCGACGACGCCGGATTGGAGGACGACTGGGACGATTTCGGCGATGCCCCGTTGATCGCGGATCCGATCGAACCCGTGAACCGGGGGGTGTTCTGGCTGAACCACCAACTCTACAATTTCGTCGTCCGCCCGGTCTCGAAAATCTACACCACCGTTTTTCCCAAGCCCGTGCGCCGCGCCGTGAACAACGCCTACGACAACGCCGAGTATCCGGTGCGCTTCGCCAACCATCTTCTCCAGGCGGATTTCAAAAACGCCGATCTCGAGACGCGCAAATTCGTCGTCAACTCGGTCGCCGGAGTCGGCGGTCTCCTCAAGGTCTCCGACCGTATTCCCGCCATCGCCGACGTGCCGTCCACGGACACCGGCAAAACCTTCGCCAAATGGGGCATCGGCCACGGGCCCTACATCGTCTGGCCCGTGCTCGGCCCCCGCAGCCTGAGGGACACCGCCGGATTCGCCGGGGACGTCGCGCTGAGCCCCTTCACCTGGGTTTCCCTGGCCGGGGCCGCGCCGGCCATCGCCTTGTCGGTCACCACCCCGAACACCGTTCGCAACGCGCAAAACCGGCTCGAGATCTACGATGCCGCGACGAAGGAATCGATCGACCCCTATGTCGCCATCCGGAGCGGTTACATCCAGAACCGCGACAAGCCGCGCAAACCTTGATTCCCTCCGCCCGGCCCGACGATCAAACTTCTGTGCCCGCGTCGGGCGATGTGATTTGATTCCCCGCTTCGGATGAAAACCTTCGTCATCGGCCACCGCAACCCGGATATGGACGCCATCGTCTCCGCGATCGGCTACGCGGAATTCAAGCGCGCCACGGGCATGGAAAACGTCTTCGCCGCCCGGTGCGGAAACACCAACGAGCGCATCGATTTCGCCCTCCGCAAATTCGGCGTCGAGGCCCCGGTCTTCCTGCCCGATGTCTATCCCCGCGTGGAGGACGTGATGGAACGCAACGTCGTGAGCATCCACCGCGACGCGCCGATCTACCAGGCGATGACGCGATTCGGCGAGGCCAAGTTCCGCGGACTGCCGGTGGTGGACGACACGCGCGCGTGCATCGGCCTGCTCTCGGCCTTCAAGCTCGGGAAGTATCTTTTCCCCCCTTTGGAAAACCTCGCCTCCAGCCGCGTGGTCGAGGCCTCGATCTCGCACATCCGCGACGCCATCCGCGGAATGGTCATCACCGGCAAGGAGGACCCCGTGATCAAACCCCGCACACTCGTTGTCGCGGCGATGCTCACCTCCTCGTTCCAAAAGCGCCTCGAGCAACTCGACATCCCCTCCACGGTTTTGATCGTGGGCGACCGGTGGAACATCAACGAACTCTCGATCCTCGCCAAGGTTCCCGCGATCATCATCACGAACAATTTCTCGCCGCCGGACCGCGTGGTCGCGCTGGCGCAGGAGCACGGCACCACGCTGCTCTCGTCGCCGCACGACACCGCCACCACCGTGCTCCTCTCCCGCGCGGCGGTCACCGCCGGGCAGATGCTCTCGCCCGATTTCATCCGTCTCAACGCCGAGGCCACCCTGCGGCAGACCCGGATGGACATCGCCCTGCGCTCGCAATTCGCGTTTCCGGTGACCGGGCCGCAGGGCCGCCTGCAGGGCATCATCTCGAAGAGCGACCTGCTCAAGCCGGTTCCGCGCCAACTCGTGCTGGTGGACCACAACGAGCTCACGCAGGCCGTCGCGGGGGCCGAGGAGGTTCCGATCATCGAAATCCTCGACCACCACCGCATCGGCGCGGCCCCGACACAACAACCGATCCTCTTCGTCAACCGCCCGGTCGGCTCCACCAGCACGATCGTCGCGGATTTTTTCCGCCAGGCGCGCATCCCCGTTCCCAGGCAGGTCGCGGGCCTGCTCATGTGCGGCTTGATCTCGGACACGCTCAACCTCACCTCGCCCACGACCACGCAGGTGGACCGCGACGTGATGGAGGAGCTTTCCAAGGCCTGCGGCGCGCGTCCCGCGGACCTCGCGGCCGAAATCTTCAGCGTCGGATCGCCGCTCCTCACGCTCCCCACGCGCGACGTGGTCACCGCCGACTGCAAGGAATACGAGGAGCACGGCGTGAAATTCAGCGTCTCGCAGATCGAGGAAATCAGCTTCGCCTCGTTTGACAAACAACGGGAGGTCCTGCTGGCGGAGCTGGAGAAATACCGCGTCTCGCACGGCTACCTCTTCTCCAGCCTCCTCATCACGGATGTGAACACGCAGAATTCGATCCTGCTCGTCCGGGGCTCGGAGAGTTTCACGCGGCTGGTGGATTTTCCGGAGAACGGGCCGCACGCGTGGACGCTCGACGGCATCGTCTCGCGCAAGAAGCAGCTCCTGCCCTACCTCACCGGCCTCCTCGGCCGCATGGCCTGACGTCTCGAAGGACGTTCGGGAGGGCCCGCGTGTCGGAGCCGAACCGGTGTGTTTGCGGGAAAGGCCGCTGCGGGGGAAATCATCCGCCGACCTCGAGCGAGAGGCCCGGCGGGGGCGCTTCGCCGAGAAGGCTGGTTTGATCGGATGCGGCGAGGGGGACGGTTTCATGGAGGACCCGGCGGCGGACGTCGGTGATGTCCCAGTGCTTGAGCCTCGAGTCGATCCGTTGGCGAGTGGATTTGGGAACATCGACGGCGCGGAGTCCGGTCAGGCGGGCGGCCCGCAGCCAGCAGGCGGCGGCCTCGGGGCGCAGCGACTCGCCGGGATCGATGTCGCCGAGTTGCGTCCAGATGTCCTCCACCAGTTCGGGGGGGAGGATTTGCTCGGCGCCGGCGTGGAAGAGAATCCGCGAGAGAAGGCGGCCGAGGGCTTTCCACCAGGCGGGATTCGAGGGGCGGGAGGCGAGCGAAAAGGCCAGGCGGCGGGCGATGGCCGCACGGAATTCGGCGGGCAGGGTCTCGAGCGATCCCGCCAGAAGGGCGGTTTCGGCCGAGGGATCCGCGCCGTCCTTCCAATCGGCGGCGGCCGGGGTCCAGAGGGCGAGGGCCTGCCGCGAATCGAGGCCGGCGGCGATGCGGCGGGCGCAAATCCAGCGCTGGATTTTCACGGACCCGCCGGGAAATTTCGGCGGGATGGAAACAATGTCGGCGAGGGAGGCGACGCGCTCGGGGTCGCCGGTCATGCCGCAACCGGGCCGCAGGAACCAGCCCGCGAGGTGCAACCAGGTCTCCTCGTGCCCGGCGGAGGCGTGACGGAGCGGAGCGGCCTCGAGCCAGAGGTCGAAAAGCCGGCGCACGATGCCGCCGCTCCAATCGGATTTTTTCGCGCCGAGGGATTTTTCGCCGAGGGTGAAAATGGTGTTGGCGGTGGGTTTTTGACGGGACTTTCGAGCGGGATCGAGGACCGCGACAAGCTGGAGCCCGGCCTGGGTCACGGCGTCCGAGGTGTCGGCGGATTTTTTTGTGGAGGGCGCGGGGCGTCCGCGCAGCGAGAATTCCAGGGGCCAGGGGGTGTGCCATCGAAGCCCCGGTTCGTTGCAGAGGAGTTCCACGCGAAGCAGGCCGGTGGATCGCAGGGTGGTTCTCACGGAAACCCGCACGTTCGGATCGCGCGGGGATTTTTCCCCCTCGGGAGGAGTGAGAATGGTCTCGAGCGGGGGAAGTTCGGTGAAGCCCTGTTCCCGGAGCGGCGCCGTGTCGCCGGGCTGGTCCGAGGGGCGGCGGGAATTGCGCAGGATGCGGAACGAGGCGGGCTTTCCGACCAAGGCGCGCAGGCTGGCGGGGGCGGCGGTGAATTCGCTTTCGGGCGGCGCGTCCCGGGGAAGAATGCACAGGGCGGAATCCCCGGCGGTGGCGATGTAGTAGGCGTGGGAGGCGCCGGCCTCGATGCGCGATGGATCGCCCGAAGCCCGCAGATGCAGGAACCGTGCGGCTCCACGGGCCACGGCCAGGTCGGGATCGGCGTTTTCCAAAACCCGCGGCGGGTGGTCCGGTTGCCAGCGCGAGATGTTTTCGACGAGGCGGCGGCGAATCGCGGGGGATTTGGCCAGGCCGCCGTTGAAAAGGACGAGGTCGACCGGCGGGCGGTCGCGGAGGAAGTCGGCGAGGTGGCGGGTGACGGCGGGATCCTTCGCATACGGCAGTCCCATCTCGCGAAGGCCCGGAGCGGCCAGCAGCGGGCGTTCGGCGGCTCCGGCCAAGGGGAAGAATCCCTCGAGGAGCAGGCGGTCGATTTCCGCGGCGGAGACTTCGGCGCGGAGGGTGCCCGCCAGGAGGGAGGCTCCGGGTTTCGCCACGGCGACGGGCCATGTTTTTTCGGGGGGGTGGGGGAGGCCGAGGGCGTTTTCCTTGATGTCCCGGGAGAGGGCGGCGAGTTGCGCGAAGGTCGCGGGGGGCAACTGGGAGCCGGGGGCGAGTTTTTCCTCGAGGAAATGGGCGAGCGCGAGGTCGAGGTTGTCGCCGCCGAGGAGGATGTGGTCGCTCACGGCGACGCGCTGGAGACGCGGCAGGGCGGAGTCGGGTTTTTGCTCCGCGGAGAAGAGGCTGAGGTCGGTCGTGCCGCCGCCGAGGTCGATCACGAGAATATGGGTTTTCCCCGGTTTGGCGGGGAGGTCGGCGTTTTCGAGCCAGGCGTAGAAGGCCGCCTGGGGCTCCTCGATCAGGAGGGTGGAGGACGGGAGGCCCGCCTCGCGCGCCGCTTCAAGGGTGAGTTCCTGGGCGGCGGGATCGAACGAGGCGGGAACCGTGACGGCAACCTCCTGCGCAGCCAGCGGGGCTTCGGGATGGGCGGAGTTCCACGCGGCGGCGAGTTTTTTGAGAAGGAGGGCGAGGGCGTCCACCGGACTGAGTTGTCGCGCGGGATCGAGGTCGCGCGTTCCTTGCGGGAGGAATTTCGCGCGGCGGTCGGCGGCGTGGTGCACGAGCCAGGATTTCGCCGAGGAGACCACCCGGCCGGGCGTCTCGGCGGCGCGGGCGCGGGCAAGGCGGCCCGCGATCCAGTCGGAATGGGCCTCCGCGGGCAAATACAGGAACGAGGGCAGGGTGTCGTGCGCGGCCTCGGAATGGGCGGTTTCGGGCTGGAGAACGGGAAGGATGCGGCTGCGGCCCCCGGCGGATTCCAGCGGAACGCTGGCGAGCGCGCAGTTCGTGGTGCCGAGGTCGATGCCGATGCGATAGCGGATCATGGGAAAAAACTTGGACGATGAAACTGCCACAGCGCGGGGCGTTCGGCGAGCGCGGCGGGAATTTGCGCTGGATCGGCGGCCCGGGATTTTTAGGGTTGTCGGAAATCCATGGAAAACTCCGAACCCGAAAACACCCCGCCCCCGCCCTTTCGTTTCAACGCGAAGGCGGTGCGAATGGCTCTCCTGGTGATGGCCGCGCTGGCGCTTCCATTGACCTTGGCGATTGTCGGCTTCCGCGACATGCGCCAACCCGTCGCGCCCGCCTCCGCGGAACCGGCTGCCGGGAACGAGGGGTTGCGGGGGGCGTTGGAAAACGTGGTGGATTCCCGCTGGAGCCCGCCGGTGCTGGACTCCGGCGCGCGCCGGGTCGTGAAGGAGGTGGCCGACGGGGACGAGTGCCTAAGGATCGGAAATGCCGTGCAGGACGTGGCCAAGAAGATGGAGTTGGCCGTGGTGATCCCCGAAAAAATCGAGAGCGGGGGCACGCGCTGGCTGGTGCAGATGCCCGCGGCGAACGTGTCCGCCTTCGAGTTGGAGTTGGGCCTTCTGGGATTCACCGGCCTGGGCGCGGCTTCCGGGCCGGGACAGGGTGTGGTCCTTTTCGAGGTGGAAATTCCGATCCGACCTTGATGAGGGAAGGGAACCGCGGGCCTCAGGGGGCTTTGGCGGGGGGATTGGATTCGGGGCGGGCGCTGGCGGTTTTCGAGAGGTTGGAAAGCTCGATCAAATCCGAAATGATGCGAACCGTCTCGTTGCGGATCGGGTCGGGTTCCGGGGTTTTCTCTTTTTTCTCGCCGTTTTCCTCCTCGTCGGAGGTTTCCCCGGGCTCCTCCTCGGAATATTTTTTGTCGCGTTCGCGCTCGTAGGCGACGACCTCGAGGGTTTCGCGGTTGTTTTTGACGTCGTCGAGGGTGACCTGCCAGACCTTGGCGTCGACGAGGGGGCCGCGGGCGAGGCGCTCGGATTTGCGGGCCTCCTTGCGGGCCTTGTCCTCGGCGAGTTCTTTTTTCCGGATTTCCTTGTTGGTGCTGATGCTGTTGCGCTCGAGGCGCTCGCGGAGGCGGCGCATGTCCTCGCTCACGTAGGCGAACTCGGGGTCTCCGGCGATGCGGGCCTTCGAGCGCTCGCGGAGTTGCTCGAGGAAGAGCTCGCCGGCGTTCGGGCTGGGCTTGAAGGCCACGGGGGCGACCTCGTCGTAGGCGAGGGGATTTTTGAGGGAGCTCTCGCCGATCTCGGGGTTGTCGGTCCGCGAGGGCAGGATGATGTCGGATTCGACGCCGTTGAGCTGGGTGGAGCCGCCGCTGATGCGGTAGAATTTCTGGATGGTGAGCTTGATCGCCCCGGTGTCCGGCGACTTGTTGCGGGTGAAAAACGGAATCGACATCGAGCGCTCGAGGGGAACGACGGTTTGGACGGTTCCCTTGCCGAAGCTGCGCTCGTCGCCGACGACCACGGCGCGGCCGTAATCCTGCATGGCGGCGGCGAAAATCTCGCTGGCGGAGGCGCTGAGGCGGTTCATCACCACGACCATCGGGCCGGTGTAGGCGACCTCGGGGTTTTTATCGAGGTTCTTGGTGATGTTGCCGCTGGCATCCTTGGCAAGGACGACGGGGCCGCTCTCGATGAAGAGGCCGGTGAGATTGATGGCCTCCTCGAGCGAGCCGCCACCGTCGCGGCGGAGGTCGATCACGAGGCCCTCGATGTTTTCCTTTTTGAGGCGGCCGAGAAGCGCGGCGACATCGGTGGTGGTGCTCTTGGGTTCGCCGCTGCCGCTCATGTTGGCGTAGAACGAGGGGAGGCTGATCCAGCCGATGCGGGTCACCTTGCCGTCGGGCGCGGTGACGTCGAGGAGTTCGGCCTTGGCCTCCTGGTCCTTGAGTTCCACCTTGTCGCGGGTGATCTCGACGACCGAGCGCTTCGAGGGGTCGTCGGCGTCGGTGGGAATGACCTGGAGGCGGACGATGGAATTTTTCTCGCCGCGGATTTTTTCGACGACCTTGTCGAGCTTCATGTCCACGACGTCCTCGAATTCGTTTTCGCCCTGGGCGACGGCGATGATGCGGTCGCCGACCTTGAGGCGACCGTCCTTGTCGGCGGGGCCGCCGGGGACGAGCTCCATGATTTTGGCGTAGCCGTCCTCGGAGCGCAGCACGGCGCCGATGCCGACGAGGGAGAGTTTCATGGAGATCTGGAAATTCTCCATTTCGCTCGGGCTCATGTAATCGGAGTGGGGGTCGTAGCTCTGGGCGAGGGCCTTGAGGAAGGTGTTGACGACGTCGTCCTCGGCGATTTCGCGGACGTTGCGGAGGGCCTGGTCGTAGCGGCGGGCGAGGGTTTCGCGCGGGGTGCGGAGCTTGAGTTCGCTGAGTTCCTCCTGGAGGAGTTCGGCCTCGACGCGGTCGCGCCAGATTTGATCGGCCTCGGCGAGGTTTTTCGGCCAGGGGGATTTCTGGCGGTTGAGTTCGACGGTGCGGTTGCCTTGGAAGTCGTATTTCCCGTCGAGGAGTTTCTTGTTCGAGGCGACGCGGCTTTCCACGCGCTCGTGGAAGCGCTTGAAAATCTCGCGGGCGGGTTCCAAATCGCCGCGGAGGATATGGTCGTCGAGGGTGGTGGAGTATTTTTCGGTGAACTCGTCGACATCCTCCTGCGTGAGGTAGAGTTTGTTGTAGTCGAGGAGCTCGAGGTAGGTGGCGAGGAGCTTGGCGGACATCGCGTCGTCGAGCTTCTCGCGGCTGTAGTGGGCCTGCTGGAGCCAGTTGGCGACGTTGAGGGCGATGCGGCCCTCCTCCTCGGGATTCGGGGCGGACGCGCGGGCCGGAGCCAGCCACAGGGCCAGCGCGGCGAGAACCGCCGACAGGGCGGACGGAAAGGACTTCCTCATGATTGGAGCGAAACCTTGCAGAGAACCTTGGAAAAATCAAATCTGCCGCGCGAACGAAAACGAACCGCGACGCCATGAACGAATTCCACTGCTTCACCGGAGGCCCCCTCGACACCAACGCGTTTTTTCTGAAGACCGCGGCGGGCAACCTGCTTTTCGACGCGCCGCAGGGGGCGGACGCGCATTTCGCGGGGGAGCGGGTCGACTGGCTTTTGCTGACGCACGGTCATTTCGACCATGTGATGGACGCGGCGAAAATCCAGCGCCGGCACGGGTGCAAGGTGGGTTTCCATCCCCTCACCGCGCCGATGGTCGGGGACGGGTCTTTTTTCAAGAAATTCGGGTTCGACATCGAGTTCGAACCGGTGGAGGCGGATGTGTTGATCGACGAGGGGCCGGTGAGCGGCACGGGGGGATGCGAACTGCGGGCGCTTCATGTGCCGGGGCATTGCCAGGGAAGCCTGTGTTTTTATTTTCCGGAAATGAAAACGCTCGTCGGCGGCGATGTGCTGTTTTGCGGTGGGGTGGGGCGCTGGGACCTGCCGGGCGGGGACGGTCCGTTGCTCTTCGAGGGGATCCGAAAAAAGATTTTCCCGCTGGATCCGGAGACCGTGGTGCTGCCCGGCCACGGTCCGGAGACGACCGTGGGCCGGGAGCGCGCGACGAACCCCTTTGTCGGGGAGGGGTGAAGGGGCCTCCGACAGGAGGCGGCGATCGAGTTGGAGATCAGTTGTATTTCACCGAGCAGCCGTAGGCTTCGGTTTTTGGCGTGGTGACGGGTTTGCCGGCAAGGACCTCCTCCAAGGCGGCGGCGACGTGGTTTTTCGCGCCGGCGATGTCGCCCGGGTTGGTGGATTTTTTGTCGTCGATGGCGCCGTGGTAAACGAGTGTGCCGCCGGCATCGATCACGTAGAGTTCGGGAGTGACTTTCGCGCCGTAGGCCCTTCCGGTTTTGCCGGACTCGTCGAGGAGATAGGCGGTGGCGGCGGAGTTCACCTTGGCGCAGTTTTTTGCGGCGTCGGCGCCGCTCATGTGGCCCTGCTTGCCGGGCGCGGAGGAGCAGATCGAGAGCCACACGACGCCCTTGGCCGCGGCGTCGGCCTGGAGTTTTTGCATGTTGCCGGAGCCGTAGTGTTTCACGACGAAGGGGCAGCCATGGTTCACCCATTCCAGGACGACAACCTTGCCCTTGAAATCGGACAGGGAGACGTTTTTTCCCGCGCAATCGGGGAGGGTGAAATCGGGGGCGGGTTTTCCGATTTCGACTTCCGCGTGGGCGAGGGCCGCGGCGGCGAGGAGAAGGAGGAGTGCTTTTTTCATAGGAGGCCGAAAATACACACGACCTCCGATCCCGCAAGGTCGGGGAAAACCCCGCTCAGCTCCCGAAATGATCCCAGCCGCCGTGCCATCCCGCGGGAGCGGATTTTTCCCGGGTGAGCCGGCCGATGCGCGCGAGTCGGGTTTTCGGAAAGGCTTTCGGCCAGGCCGCCGCCAGAGCGGCAACCTTGCGGGGGGCGATCGAAAAAAGCAGTTCGTAATCCTCGCCGTCGGTCAATGCGGCTTGAAGAGCGGCTCCGCGGCGTTTCGGGATTTGGTTGTAATCAATCTCGAAGCCGCAGCCGCTGGCCCTCGCGAGGCGCGGGAGGTCGGAGCCCAAGCCGTCGCTGAGATCCATCATCGCGGAGGGTGTGTGGTTTTCGGCGAGCCAGCGGCCTTCCTCCAGACGCGGAACGAAATCCAGATGATGCCCGGCCAGCGAGCCGCCAAGAACCCCGGTGACAAAAAGCGCGTCGCCGGGTTTTCCTCCCGAGCGGCGGAGGAGTTTTTTCGCGGGCACCTCGCCGAGAAGGGCGATGGAGACGGCGATGCCTTGCTTCTGGCGCGACATCTCGCCGCCCGCGATCGTGACTCCAAAACGCCGGGCGGCCCGGCCCAGCCCGCGATAAAATTTTTTCCAATAGTCCGCTCCGACATCGGGCGGGGAAAAAAACGTCACCAACGCCTCGCGGGGCGTTCCGCCCATCGCCGCGATGTCGCTCAGCGGCCTGCAGAGCGCCTTCCATCCAACCCGCGCGGGGTCGTGGCTCCGCAAAAAATGCACGTCCTCGGCCACGCAGTCGGTCTTGAGCAAAACCAGACGCCCCTTCGCGGGTGGATGGATAGCCGCACAATCATCACCCGGCCCCAGGGGTTGGTCCGCGGGAACGGGAACGAGTTTCAAAAGCTCGCCCAGCAATCGGTCCTCGGCGCAGGGTTTCATTGAATCATCTCCGGCCAGTAGAGACTCCCGAGGACGTTGAGCCCGTTGAAGGCCGCGTGCGCGAGGATCGGCGCCCACAGGCTGCCGGTGGCCTCGTAGAGAAGCGCCAGGCCGATCGCCAAAACAAACAGCGCCGGAATCGTGGCGACATGGGCGTGGATGAGGGCGAAAACCAGCGAGGTTCCGAGAATCGCTGGAAGACGTCCCAACCTCTGACGCGCAACCCCGTAAAGGCATCCCCGGAAAACCAACTCCTCCGTGAGTGGAGCGGCCACGACGGCGATCAAGGCCACCGCAAGGCGCTCGCGCCAGCCGGGATTTTCCATGAGAAATTCCACGATCGGCTGGGGCGTCGTTTCGGGCCCGAGCAGCGCATACGCGGCCCATTGCGCGGCGAAGACCGCCGGAATCGCGAGAACCAGCGCGAAAAGTGTCATCGAGCCCATCCGCACCCAACTCGCGGGCTTCAGGCCGAACGCCTCCACCAGCGGAACATTCCTCGAAACGAGAACGCCCGCCAAAAAAATCACAATCCCGCCGTAGAGCGCCAGGCTGCTCTCCAGCGACCGCAGATCGATTTTCGCGGGTTCGCGGCCGAACGAAAGCGCCGCCATGAGCACAAAAAATCCCGCCACCGCGATCGAAACCCACGACTCCGTCGCGCGCCACGGAAACCCGGGAAACCGCTCCCCGTGGGCCAGAGCGGACGCCACCGCCCTCCGAAGCACGATCACATAAACAAATCCAATCACCAAAAATAACGTGGCGGACATCAAATCCATTTCTCAGCCCTTCAAGAAATCCCCGATCCGCCGGAGCAGTTCCAAACGCCCCTCGCCGGTCTTCGACGAGGTTTTGTGAATCTCCGGCCGCACCGGCGCGATCGCCCCGAGAAACGCCTCCGCGTTTTTATGCAATGCCGACGGCTTCACCTTGTCCGTCTTGGTGAAAACCAAATCGAACGCCCTGTCCAACCCCGCGAGCCATTCGAGAAACTCCAGATCGATCCGTTGCGGATCGAGCCGCGAGTCGATGAGCACAAACACGCACCGCAGATTCGGCCTCGCCTCCAGATACCCGGCGATCAAGTGCTGGAGCGCCTCGCGCCCGCCCTTGTCCATTTTCGCGAACCCGTAACCCGGCAGATCGACGAACCGGAACCCGTCGTTCACGAGAAAAAAGTTGATCAGCCGCGTGCATCCCGGCGTTTGAGACACGCGGGCGAGGGTTTTTTTCCCGGTGAGCGAATTCAGAAGCGACGACTTCCCGACATTCGACCTCCCGATGAAGGCGAACTCCGGCACGTCATCCGGCGGACATTTTTCCGCCGACGTGAAACTCGCCTCGAACGCGGCTTGTCGGATCCGCATCGCGACTCAATCGATGAACCGCCGCACGATGTCGCCGTAGGCGTCGATTCGACGGTCCCGCAGAAACGGCCAGTGCGTGCGCTGCGTGTCCACCCCGTCCAAGTCCACCTCCGCCACGAGCACCTCGTCGCGGTCCGAAGCGGCCCGGGCGATCACCTCGCCCGAGGGATCGGCAATGAAACTCCGGCCCCAAAATTCCAGCCCGTCCCCGCCGTCGGGCGCCTCGAAGCCCACGCGGTTGGGCGCGGCGACGTAGCAACCATTCGCGATCGCATGGCCGCGCTGGACGGTTTCCCAGGACGAGTGCTGGCGCTTCCCATATTTTTCCTTCTCGGAGGGATGCCAACCGATCGCCGTCGGGTAGAACAAAATCTGCGCCCCCTGCAACGCCGTCAAACGCGCCGCCTCGGGATACCATTGGTCCCAGCACACGCACACGCCGATGCGACCGAACCGCGTGTCCCAAGCGCGGAATCCCAAGTCGCCGGGCGTGAAATAAAATTTCTCATAAAAGAGCGGATCGTCCGGGATGTGCATCTTCCGGTATTTGCCCAAAAACACGCCGTCCGCGTCGATGATCGCCGCCGTGTTGTGGTAGAGCCCCGGCGCGCGGCATTCGAAAAGCGACGCCACCAGCACCACGCCGCAATCCCGCGCCAGCGCTTGCATCAACTCGCTCGTCGGCCCCGGCACCGGCTCCGCGAGATCGAAATATTTGTGCGCCTCGACCTGGCAGAAATACTGCGAAAGAAAAAGCTCCTGCAGGCACACGATATTCGCGCCGCGGGACGCCGCCTCGCGGATTCCGCGGATCGCCCGGGCGAGGTTCTCCTCGACGCAGGGCCCGCAGGCGTTTTGAACAAGACCGATCTTCACTCGGGACGGATGCATGGGCGCGATTCGTATTTTTTTCCAGC
>CAZVPK010000016.1:0-2043 GCA_964628505.1 uncultured Chthoniobacter sp. | reverse complement strand
CGGGCGGCAAATCCGATCATTCCTACGCCATCGTCGCGAGCCGCTTCAACGAGACCTATGTCCAAGCCATGGTCGATCGCGCCCATGGCGAACTCAACGCCCTCGATCCCGAGGCGCAGGTGGTTCTGGTCTGGACGCCCGGTTCGTTTGAAATTCCGCTTTTCGTGCAAACCACAGCGGCCTTGAAACGCTTCGACGCCATCCTCGCGCTGGGAGTGATTCTCCAAGGCGGCACCGCCCACGCCACGCTCATCGCCGAATCCGTCACCAAGGCCCTGCTCGACATTTCCCTCGCCCACCGCGTTCCCGTGATCCACGAGGTCCTCCTCCTCCAAAATGAAGACCAGGCCAGGGAACGTTGCCTTGGCGACCAACACAACCGGGGAGTCGAAGCCGCGCGCGCCGCCGTCTTCGCCGCCCGCAAACTTTCCGAAATCGCCTGACCATGGGAGTTCGACGTGACGCCCGCGAAGCCGCGGTCCAATACCTCTACCAACGCGAAGTCCAAGGCGACGACACCGACTCGTCGCTCGAGGAATTCTACCAAATGCGCGGCCTCAGCCCGAGCGGTCGCCGCTTCTGCGACCAGCTCCTGCAAGGCTGGATGGCCCACCGCGGCCCGATCGACGACTTGATCCGCAAGCACGCGAAAAATTTCGAGTTCCACCGCCTTTCCGCCGTCGATCGCAACGTCCTTCGCATCGGCGTCCATGAAATCCTCCATTGCCCGGACACCCCCGCGCCTGTCGCCATCAACGAGGCCATCGAGATCGCCAAGAAATACAGCACCGCCGACTCCGGCAAATTCGTCAACGGCGTGCTCGACAGCATCCGTCGCGAGCACGCCGCCGGTGCCGCCTGACACCCATGGCCGGATTTTTCAAAAACTTCCTCTCCCGCTTCGCAGGCGGCGCTCCGGTTGATTGGGACGAACTCGAGGAAACGCTCATCCGCGCCGACATCGGCGTTTCCATGACGCAAAAAATCCTCGAGAGCCTCCGCGCCCGCGGTGGCGAGGTCCGCGCCGAAACCGTCCTCGAAACCACCCGCGGGGAGATCCTGAAAATCCTCCCGCCGCCCGAACCGCCGCTCTTTCCACTTCCCTCGAAACCCAAGGTCGTCCTGCTCGTCGGAGTCAACGGCACCGGCAAGACCACCTCCTCGGCCAAGCTCGCGCATTGGCTGAAAAACCAGGGTCGCACCTGCCTGCTCGTGGCCGCCGACACCTTCCGCGCCGCCGCCATCGAGCAACTCTGCCGCTGGGGCGAGCGTCTCGGCATCGAGGTGATGAAAAGCCAATACCAGGGCGACTCCGCCGCGCTGTGCTACGACGCCTGGGACAGCGCGAACCGCCGCAACATCGAGTTCCTCCTCTGCGACACCGCCGGCCGTTTGCATACCAAGAGCAATCTCATGCAGGAACTCGCCAAAGTCGTCCGCACACTCGGCAAGCAAGACCCCGAGGCCCCGCACGAGAAGTGGATCGTCCTCGACGCCACCACCGGCTCGAACGCCCTCGTCCAGGCCCGCGAGTTCCACCAATCCGTCGGCCTCACCGGAATCATTCTCACAAAACTCGACGGCAGCGGCAAAGGCGGCATCGCCGTCGCGATCCAGCACGAACTCGGACTCCCCGCGAAATTCATCGGCACCGGAGAAAAGGAAACCGATTTCGCCCCCTTCAACCGCACCGAATTCGTCGACCGCCTCCTCGCCTGAGGATGTTTGAAAAACCAGCCGCCGTCTGATGCATCGGGCCTTTGGCCCTGAATTCCAATTGGTCTGATACCGAATTCGAATGTTGCTTGGACCCTTTGCGATTGGGTGCTGCAATCACGGGTCCCCTGGCCAAGAACGGAACGCCCAGGAGGGTCCTGCTTGTCAGGACCGGATCGGTGTTCTGAAACACGACGATTCCGGCGCCGACAAGCGGCGCCCTCCTCGCCAAGCGGCAAAGAAGAATGCCCGCAAAATGGGACCAATGTTTGCAATTCAAAAGTCCAGAAAAATACCGGAAATGGTCTGATTCCATGGGGCGATGCC
>CAZVPK010000015.1:0-23503 GCA_964628505.1 uncultured Chthoniobacter sp. | reverse complement strand
CGGTGCGGCTTGCGCAAACACACCGGTGCGGCTCTGACAAGCAGAGCCCTCCTGGCGGAAAGCGAGGCCAAACCGGTTCGCAGGAGGGACCTGCTCCTCGGAACGAAGGCGCTGGCGCGCGGGTTTTGTCGGGTCCGGTGTGGCTTGCGCAAACACACCGGTGCGGCTCTGACAAGCAGAGCCCTCCTGGGCGGGGGATTGTTGGGTGCCTTTTTTAGGGCGGGACGGGGGACGGGGGTTAGCGTTTGTCGAGGATTTTGTTCCAGGAGTCGATGCGGTCTTTTTGGGCGGTGAAGAGGTCGTCGGGGGAGTCGAGGATTTCGATTTTCTCGATCTTGTCGTTCATGGCGATGGCGTTGACGACGTCCTGGCCTTTGGTGACGGAACCGAAGACGGTGTGCTTGCCGTCGAGCCACGGGGTGGGGACGTGGGTGATGAAAAACTGGCTGCCGTTGGTGCCGGGGCCGGCGTTGGCCATGGAGAAAATGCCGGGCTTGTCGTGCTTGAGGGCCGGGGTGCATTCGTCTTCGAATTGGTAACCGGGGCCCCCGCGTCCGGTGCCGGTGGGATCGCCGCCTTGGATCATGAAGTCGGGGATCACGCGGTGGAAGGTGAGGCCGTTGTAGTAGCCGCGTTTGGCGAGGTTGAGGAAGTTGGCCACGGTGACCGGCGCCTTGGCGGGGTGGAGGATGGCTTCGATGGGACCTTTGTTGGTGGTGAGGATGATGCGGATGTCTTTCATGGAACTGGTGTCTGTGGCGGCGTGGGCCGCGGCGGTGCATGCGAGAAGCAGGAGGGCGAGCAGGCGTTTCATGGCGGGATTACTTGCCGGTGGAGGTGGTTTGAACGGTTGGCCCGGGGAGGTCCTCGGGGAGGCCGAGGGGTTCGACGATTTCCTCGGCTTCGTCCTGCTGGATGAGGGGCTGGCCCTCGGCATCCATCAAGCGGGCGGTGACGAAGATGATGAGGTTCTTTTTGATTTTTTGATCCACGTTGGAGCGGAAGAGGCGTCCGGCCAGCGGGATGTCTCCGAGGATGGGGACCTTGTCGTTGACCTTCTGCACGTCCTCGCGGATGAGGCCGCCGAGGGCCACGGTCTGGCCGTCCCAGATGCTGACGTTGGTGCTGACCTTGCGGATGGAGAAGACGGGTTGGTTGATGGTGTTTTCGGTGATGATGAAGGTGCCGAGGCCGGACGGGTTGGCGAGGGTGGGAATCACGTTCGTGGGGCCGACGACGGGGGAGCCGTAATCGATGAATCCGTCGAAGTCGGCGACCATGGGCTCGAGGGTGAGGTCCATGGTGTAGTTGTCCGCGCCGATCTGGGGGGTGACATTGAGCGAGACGCCCAGTTCCTGGGTCGTGAAGGAACTGGGGGTGGCGGGGGTGACGAGGGTGGAGACGCTGATGATGCCGGTGGCGGGGGTGTTCTGGCCTTGTCCGCTGCCCGGGACCTCGGGGGGGTTGTAGCCGGTGGGGAAGGGGAATTCGCGGGTGATTTTGATGTTGGCGGCCACGCCGCTTTTGGTGGTGACCTTGGGGGCGGACATGAGGTCCACGCCTTTTTGCTGGCTGAGGGCGCGGATGACGAGTTGGAACTGGGGGTTGGTGAAGACGCCGGCGATGCCGAAGATGCCCGGGGAGGCCACGTTCTGGCCGGGGACGATGCCGGCGAGGAGGGCGTTGATGCTGTTGGCGGTGATGGCGGATTGGGTGCTGGTTCCGATGCCGGAGCGGTTGCCCGCGGTGACGGGGTTGGCACCGACGTTGCCGAAGGGGAAGTTGTCGTAGTTCGGGGGTTCGGAAACGTCGCCCATGCGGGTGCCGCCGTCGCCGTAAACGCCACCGCCGATGGAGAAGGGCCCGAGGAGCCAGTCGAAGCCGAGTTCGTTGACGTTGTTCTGGGAAATTTCGACGAATTTGGATTCGATTTCGACCTGGGTGGGGGGCACGCCCATGGTGCCTTCGACGAGGGTGTCCACGAGGTCCAAGGCGCCTTGGGTGTTGCGGACGATCAGCTTGCTGCCGGCGGGGATGTATTGGGCGAAGGCTCCCTCGGGGAAGGGCACGCCTTGTTGCTTGAGATACTCGGTGGCGTTGCGCACGCCGGTGATTCTTTGGTTTGAGTCCTGCTGGGAGGCGACCCCCGGGGCCGGGACGCCGCCGGAGTCCGAGGCGGAGGTGGCGGGGATGAAGCTCGGGGAGACGCGGTATTCCTTGACCAGAAGCTCCTCGGTGTTTTCGGTGACGGGAACAATTTTGACGGCAAAGGGTTCGATTTTTTCCTTGAGGCCGGAGAGTTCGGTGAGGTAGCGGATCGCCTCCATGAGGGGGACGCCGCGGAGGGACATGGTGATGCGGGAGTTTTCGGTGACGGCGGGGGCGGCTTCGGCGCTCTCCTCGCCCGGGAGGGCGGGTTCGGCGGAGGGCGGGGTGGCCGGGAGGTTCAGGACGATGTTGACGCCGCGCTTTTTGGGATCGTCGGTGCTGGTGTCGAGTTCGCGGCTCTTTTGTTTGAGGAAGTCCACGGCCTCGCGGATGGTGACATCTTCGAGGTCGATTTTATCGAGGACAATGCTGTTGAGTTTTCTCTGGATGGCATCCTTGGAGGAGGGGATGCCTTGGGCGAGGAATTGGGCGGTTTCGGTGGTGCGGGCGCCTTGCTGGAGTTTGCGGACCGGGCGTTCCCAGGCGCGGTCGACGAGCCAGAGCATGCGGCTGCGGGTCTCGTTGTAGGTCTCGTCGTAGTAGGTGGTGCGTTGTTTGTTGACCTTCTCCATGCCGTTGCGGGCGGCGATGTTGTAGGGGTCGAGGTTGAGGACCTGCTCGTAGCGTTTGATGGCGAGGTCGAAGCGGCCGGTGTTGTAGAAGCCCTCGGCTTGGTTGAGGAGTTTTTCGACTTCGTTGGTTTGGGCGGCGAAGGCGGGGTCGATGGTGGTGTTGAAGTTGCCTTTTTCGAGTTGGGAGAGGAGCTTGGCGGCGGGCTTGTAGGTCGGGTTGAACCCGGGGGAGAGGACGGTTTTGGCGACGTTTTCGGCCTCGGCGTAGTTGCCGCGGCCGATGAGTTCGCGGGCGTAGGCGGTGGCGGTTTTGCTGAAGGCGTTGAGGACGGTTTGGCGTTCCGAGGCGGTGGCGGTGCCGGCGGGAATGAGGGCGAGGGCTTCGAGATAGTCGGTGTAGGCGGCGCGGAGGTTTTTGTCCTTTTCGGCGCGCTCGGCGCGGGTGAGGAGGCGGTCGGCTTTTTTGAGGTTTTCCTGGCGGCGGATTTCCTCGCGCTCGGCGAGATGGACGAGGTCGGAGGTGGCGAGGAGGGGCGGGGCGAGGAGGGTGAGAACGAGAAGGGCGCTCATGGAGAGCGCCAGACGGGCTTGTTTGCGAAAGCCGCTCCGGTTCCGACAAAACCCGCGCGATTGCGCCATCGTTCCAAGGGAAGGACGAACGTTTGGCCCGGAGGGGCAACCGAAGCGAAGCGGAGAGGCAGGACCCTCCTGCGCGTTGCGTTCAAACAAGGCTGGAGTGGAAATTCGTCGGATCATTATTGCGGCAAGGGAACGGAGAGGACGTCGCCGGGGATGGCTTCCATGGCCATGCTGGCGACGTCGGGTTCGGGCAGGATTTCGTCGCCCTCGATTTCCGGGGCGATCGGTTGGCCGGCGGGATCGAGAAGTTCGGCGGTGACGAACATGAGGAGGTTGCGCTTGATGTGCTGGTCGGCGTTGGTGCGGAACAATCTTCCGGCCAGGGGGATGTCGCCGAGGATGGGGACCTTGTCCTGGACCTTCTGGACGTCTTCGCGCATGAGGCCGCCCATGACGACGGTTTGGCCGTCGTAGATGGAAACCTCGGTTTCGACGGAGCGTTCGGAGAAGACGGGCTGGTTGATGAAGTTCGGGGTGGCTTGGAAGGTGAAGGTGGGTCCGAGGCCGGGAACCACGACACCGACGGCGGCGCCGATGAGATTTTGGTTGGCCACGGTGGCGTTGATGGGGCTGCCGTAGTTGATGAAGCCGTCGAATTCGATGATGCGCGGGGCGAGGCGGAGGTCGATGGTGTAGTTGTCGGGGCCGACGGTGGGTTCGACGTTGAGGGTGATGCCGGTGGGGCGGTTGAGGAACGAGCTCGGGGTGGTGGGAACGACGGGTTGGTAGATCTGGCCCTGGGAGTCGGGCAGGGCGGGCTGGTTGAGGGTGTTGCCGTCGGGGTAGTAGAATTCCCGGATGATCTCGATGGTGGCGGTTTTTCCGCTTTGGGTGGTGACCTTGGGGGCGCTGACGAGATCGATGCCTTTCTTCTGGCTGAGGGCGCGGAGGACGACCTGGAACTGGGGGTTGGTGAAGACGCCGGCCATGCTGAGGACGCCCGGGGCGGCGCTGATGCCGCCCGCGCCGAGGAGGAGGGCGTCGATGGAATTGAGGGTGATGGCGGAGGTGTAGGCATCGCCGCCGGCGCCGGCGCGGTTGCCCGCGGTGACGGGGCCGGCGGTGGGCGACGAGGCTCCGACGGGAAGGCCGGAGACGGGGTCGATCAAGGGATAGGCGCCGTTGTTGATGGTGCGGCCGAAGCCCATGGTGCCGCCGCTGCCGTAGACGCCGGATCCGCCGGCGAGGGCGAATTGGCCGATGAGCCAGTCGAAGCCGAGTTCGTTGAGGTTGTTTTGGCTGACTTCAAGAAACTTGGCCTCGATGGAAACCTGGGTCGGGCGGGTGGCGGCGGCGGTTTCGACGAGGGCGTCGATGAGTTCGAGGTTCGGCTGGGTGTTTTTGACGATGAGGCGGCTGGTGCTGGGAATGAAGTTGGCGCTGGCGCCATCGGGGAACGTCACGCCCTGGCTTTCGAGGAAGTCCTTGGCCATGGAGCGGGCGGCGACGGCTTGGCCCGGAACGGGGGCCGGGGCGCCGCCGGGGGAGGATTGGATGAAGCCGGGGGGGACCTTGTATTCCTTGGTCACAAGGACGTCGGTGTTTTCGGTCTGGGGGACGACGACCACGGCGTAGGGGTCGACCTTGATTTTCATGCTGGCGGCGTTGGCCACGTATTCGAGGGCGGTGCGGAGGGGGACGTCGGTGAGGGACAGGGTGATGGGGTAGGAGAAGTCCGAGCCGGGCGGGGTCTTGATGAGGATGTTGACGCCTTTGAGGGCGGGGTCGGTCTCGGTGTCGTCGAGTTCGGCGGCGCGTTTTCGGATGAAGCCGATCGCCTCCATGATGGAGGAGTCGGTGAAGTCGATGCGGGGGATGCGGATGGAGTCGAGTTTGTTGGAGATGATCTGGGTGCCGCGGACGGTGATCTCGGGTTGCTCGATGATGGCGGTGGGACCGTCGGTGAATTTGCGGACGGGGAGTTCCCAGGCCTTGGCGACCTGCATGAGCATGTCGCCGCGGGTTTCGTTGTAGGCGGCGTCGGCGTAATTCTGGCGGGAGGCGTTGATTTTTTCCATCAACTTGCGGGCGGCGATGTTGTATTTGTCGACGTTGAGGGCCTGCTCGCAGCGTTTGAAGGCGAGGTCGAAGCGGCCGGTGGCGTAGAAGCCCTCGCCCTCCTTGATGAGTTTCTTGACCTCCTCGACCTTGGCGACGTGGCCGGGTGTGAGGGTGCCGCGGTCGACGAAGCCGCTTTTCGAGGGATCGAGAAGTTTGGAGCGGAGGGAGAGGGCGGGGCCGTAGTTCGGGTCGTAGTCCTCCTCGAGGACTTTCTCGACGAGGAGTTGGGCGTCGGCGTAGCGGCCTTCGGAGACGCGCTGGCGGGCGAGTTGGACGGCGGCGTCGCAGAATCCCTCGAGCGCCTGGGTGCGGACGTCGGCGGTGGCGGAGCCACCGGGGGGGAGGGAGTCCACGGCGCTTTTGAAATAGGAGTAGGCGGATTCGTAGTCGAGGTCGGCCATTTCCTCGTCGCCCTTGGCGATCTGGGCGGCGGCGTAGTTTTTCTTTTCGTTGCGGAGGGCCTCCTCGCGCTGGGCGGTGCCGACGACTCCGGGATATTGCGCCTGGGCGGCCGCGGCGAGCAGGAGGATCGCGGAGGCGTGGAGCGGGAACCGTGGAATGCGGATCGGCATGGGATGAATCAGGGAGCGGCTTGGGTGTCGGACTTCAGGACCTTGGAGGTGCGACCGGTCGCAACGTCCTGTATTTGGGCGCTGGCGGGGTCGATGTCAATGAGTTTGAACTTGGCGTCGTCGGGCGGGAGGGAGAACTCCTGGCCTTTTTTGAGGGTGAAGGTTTCGCCGGTGAGTTGATTGCGGAATTCGCCGAAGGAGGTGGGGTCGTCGAGTTCTTGGTTGTAGACGAGGACGAGGGTTTCGCCGGTCTCGAGATTTTCGATAGTGAGTTCGGAGAGGTCGCCGGAGGCGTTGACGCCGTTGGGGCCGGGCTTTTTGTTGTAGGGATCCTCGGAAACGACCTTGTAGGGGGCGCCGTCGATTTTTTCCCCGGCTTTTTTGTATTGGGTGCGGGCGGTGCCTTGGAGGTCCTTGAAATTGATCTGGAATTCGTTGCCGTCGGTGCCGCCGTCGCCTTTGAAGACGAGGCGGAAGGGTTTGGGTTGGAAGGCGAGGAGTTGGAGTTTGGTGAAGGAGGGCGGGGTGGATTCGGGGTCGGTGGGATCGGTCTGGGGGTCGGCGCTGAATTCCTCGAGGTTGGTGAAGCCGTCGCCGTCGTTGTCGCGCTCCTTGATTGCGGAGTCGGAATAATCCAGGCCGTAGCGGATGAGCCAGGCGTTGGTGATGGGGGGGTGGAGGTTTTCGCCGCCTTCGACGGGATCGACGAGGCGGAGGGCGCCGGCGTCGTCCTTGCCGAGGATGTAGGTGCGGGAGACGAAGAGGGAGCCTTGGGAGTCGGAGGTGGAGTTGTGGGTCCAGGAGGCGGGCTGGGCGGCGGCGGTTTTGGCGGCCTCGATGGCGGCGAGGTCCGGGGCCTGGAAGTCGTCGCTGGGCGGGGGAACGGGCGGGATGGAGATGGAGGAGGAGACGGCGGTGGAGGAGAGGTAAACGAGTGCGGCGTTCGCGGCCAGGACGAGCGTGGCGAGGCCGAGGAGGGCGATGTCGTAGTGTTTTTTGACCCAGTCCATGTGCGTGTCAGTTGGCGGGCGGGGCGGCGGGATCGGCCGCGGGGGTGGATTCGCCGGGGAAGTCGGGGATTTCGAGGAGGAGGGAGGCTTTGACGGCTTCGCGGCCGAAGACGACGGGGAGTTTTTCCCGGGTGGCGGAGTCGGCGGTGTCGAACGGCGAAAGGGCGGCGGGTGCGGCGGGGGTGGGTTCGGCGCGCGGGGGCGGGACGGGGTTGGTGTTTTCGAGGGAGAGGGAGCGGAGGACGAGGAAGGCGCCGGCCTGGGGGATTTGGTTGAAGGCGGCGATGAATTTTTCCTGCGGGGCGGTGAGGCCGAGGGTGAAGGAATCGAAGGCGGCGGAGGTTTTTTCCTGATCGGGGGTCGGCTTGGAATCGGAATCGGCGTCGGCGTTTTCGGCGGTCTTGGGATGGCGGACGAGGGAGTCGATGGATTGGACGGGGAGGGCGACGAGTTTGTCGACGAGGGCGCGGATGACGGTGAATTCGCGGTAGAGGAAGGGGGCCTCCTGCGGGGTGGGGAGTTGGGTTTGGAAGGCGTCGAAGCCGAAGAAGAATTCCTCGGGGAGGGCGACGCCGTTTTTGGAGGCGGCGGCGCGGAGGGCATCGACGGCGTTGCGGAGGTCGTCCTGGAATTTCTCCGGGGTGACGGAGGGGTCGAGGGGGGCTTCGAGGGCGCCGAGGCCGGCGATGAAGGCGGTGGTGGCGTTGCCGAATTGCTCGACGGCGGCGAGGACTTTTTGTTCGTTGACGGGGTTCGGGAACGGCTTCTTGCCCTCGAGGCGGCGGAGGGTGGCGATCTGGGTGTTGAATTCGTCGATGGCGAGGGAATTTCGGCCGGAGGCCTGGAGGGCGAGGTAGGAGGTGGCGGCGGTGCCGAGGAGGGCGAAGGCGAGGATCGCGGCGGGAACGGGGTTTTCCTTGAACCAGTTCATGGCAGCGGGATGGGATTCCTGAGCGGGAGGCGCATGGCGTAGCCGTAGGCCCAGGTCTCGCCGGAGGGGGTGGTGCGCTCGGTGATGACGGCGGTGGGGTCCTCGCCGGTGGCGAAAACCGGGGAGTCGGCGAGGTTGTCGTAGAATTCGTCGATGATGCCGGCGCCCTTGGAGTTCTCGGCGGTGTCGAGATAGAGGCCTTTGATCTCGAGGTGGGTGATGGCCTTGCGGGGCTCCTCGCCGGACGGGGCCGGCGGGCGGGCCCCCGGGGCGGGTGCGGCGGCTTCGTCGGTCAAGGTGGATTCGACGGGGACGAGTTGGGTGACCCAGAGGAAGCGCTTGGGGACGCGTGCGGAAAGTTCGTTGAGGATGCCGGCCCAGACCGAGCGCTCGGCGGCGGCGACGAGGTAGGGGGCGATTTGTTTTTCGAGGTCTTTCTTGCGCCTCTCGGCGGCGTCGATTTTTGCGCCGAGTCCGCTGAGGTTGTTGACTTGGGAGGCGACGCCTTGCCCGGCCTGTTCGACGAGTTCCGCGGAGCGGGTGAAGTGGAACCACCAGAGGAGCGGGGTGGCGGCAAGGAGAAGGGCGGCGAGGGCGAGTTGCGGAACGCGGCGGGCCATGGCGTTCGCGCGGACGACGGAGGGCGGGGTGAGGCTGATCTCCATCGGGCAATCGCCCAGGCGGCGGACGGCGCAGCCGACGAGTTCGGCGAGGCCGGAGGAGCAGGGGGAGGTGCCTTCGGGAAGGGCGCCCTCGGCGACGAGGACATTGCGGAGGGGGTTCAAAAACTCGACGCGCGCCTGGAGTTTCTCGCCGAAAAATTCCGCCATGTAGCGGAGGCCGGTGCCGCCGCCGCAGAGGAAGACGCGGAGGGGCGTGGTGCCGCCTTGGGAGGAGCGGTAGAAATTGATCGAGCGGGCGATCTCGGCGTGGAGGCGGGTCATCGTGTTGCGGACGACCTTGGCGATGCGGGCCTCGGTGGGATCGTCGGGATCGACGTAGGCGCCGCCGAGGCCGACGCTGCCTTTTTCGATTTTGAGTTTCTCGGCGAGGGTGAGGTCCTGCTCGAACTCCTTGGCGATGGCGGCGGAGATGGAATTGCCGCCGATGGGGATGCTGCGGCTGAAGACGCGGCCGTTCTCGGAGAAGACGAGGTTGGTGGTGCGGGCGCCGAGATCGACGAGGAGGGTGCACTCGGTGATCTCGGGGTGGTTGTAGCGAAAGGCGTTGTAGAGCGCCATGGGGGCGACGTCCACGTTGCGGGCGGAGAGGCCGCCGCGGCGGGCGGAATCGACGATTTCGTTGAGCTGGTCGGCCTTGATGGCGACGAGGGCCACGTCCCAGGACTCGTTGCGGCGGTCGCCCATGATCTGGTGGTCCCAGACGACCTCGTCGATGGGGAAGGGGACGTTTTGCTGGGCCTCGAAGCCGATGATGGATTCCACGTCGGCGGGTGTGGCGCCGGGGAGCTTGAGGAAGCGGGAGAAGACGGTTTGGGAGGGGATGCAGGCGTTGACGGACGCGCCGGGCCTGGCCTTGAGATTTTCGCGGAGTTCCTTGGCGAGCGTTTCGATCTGCGTGGGACGTGTGGCGTCCGCCGCGGGATCGATGATCATTTCGGATTTCGCGAAGGAGGCGAGCTTGAGGCCGCCGCCGGGCAGAATCTCGAACTCGGCGAGACCGACGGTCTGCATTCCGAGGTTGAGGCTGAGGTGGCGGTCCGGTTTGGCCATGAGGAATCGGGCGGGCGGGAAAAACTCAGAGTCCGGGCTTGGGTTTCGGCGGGAGGTAGTAGTCCCAGGCGAGGGCGGCGAAGGGGGTTTGGTTTTTGTCCATCACGCGGCCGGTGACCTGCGAGTAGGGGGAGGAATCGTCCCACCAGGTCGAGCCGGCGGCGGGTTTCCCCTTCCAGGAATTCCTGGCGACGATGCCGGATTTGTCGCTGATGGTGACGCCCACATCCTTGATCGCCTGGGTGGCCACGGCGGGCACCTTGCCGTTGAAATAGCGGAGGAGGGTTTGGGGGCTGACGAAGACGGCGGTGTGGAGGCCGCGGCCGTAGGGGATGTCGGCGTGCGAGACCGAGCCGGTGAGAAGGGTGGGTTTGCCATCGGGGTTGACGGCGGTGACGGAGGCGTTGTCGAGGAGGATGTAGTAATTGACGGTGAGTTCGTCGGCGACCTTGGGGCCGGGGGCGTTGGCGTCGCCGTGGTCGAAGGTCACGTCGATCTCCAGCCAGGGGGTGGGCTGGCCCTGGCGGGCCTTGCGGTAGGTGCCCGCTGTGATTTGCGGGGACTCGACGAGCGCGGGCTCGATTTTTTTGATGTCGACGGGAGCCGAGGCTTGCGCGAGGGCGCCGAGCGGGGCGCCTGCGAGAAGAACGGCCGCTGCGAGGAACGCGGGGAACGGGGTGTTTCTCATGGAGAGGGGTCCTTTTATCCGAGGGCTGGTTCGAAGTAAACCGCGAAGGTCGCTCACACGCGGCCGCGGAAAAACTCGATCGTCTCGCGGATCCCCTGGTCGAAATCCACCTTCGGCTCCCAGCCGAGGATTTTCCTGGCGCGGGAGATGTCGGGTTGGCGGACCTTGGGATCGTCCACGGGGAGCGGCTTGTGCTCGATCTGGCAGGCCGCGCCGGTGATGCGAAGGATTTCCTCGGCGAACTGGCGGATCGTCATTTCGCGCGGGTTGCCGATGTTCACGGGTTCGTGGAAGTCCGACATCATGAGGCGGAAAATTCCGTCGATGAGGTCGGAGCAGTAGCAGAAGCTGCGGGTCTGCGAGCCATCGCCGAAAATCGTGAGCGGCTTGCCGGTGAGCGCCTGGCCGATGAAGGCGGGAACGACGCGGCCGTCGTCAAGGCGCATGCGGGGCCCGTAGGTGTTGAAGATTCGAACGATGTGGGTGTTCATCCCGTGGTAGCGGTGGTAGGCCATCGTGATGGCCTCGGCGAACCGCTTCGCCTCGTCGTAGACGCCGCGCGGCCCGATGGGGTTCACGTTGCCCCAATAATCCTCGGTCTGCGGGTGGATGAGCGGATCGCCGTAGCACTCGGAGGTCGAGGCGAGGATGTAGGCGGCGCCCTTGTCCTTCGCGAGGCCGAGGGTGTTGTGGGTGCCGAGCGAGCCGACCTTGAGAGTCGGGATCGGGATCCTCAGATAATCGATCGGGCTGGCGGGCGAGGCGAAATGCCAGACGTAATCGACCTTCCCGGGGATGTAGATGAAATCGGTGACGTCGTGGTGGATGAACTTGTAGTCCTTGTTCCCCGCGAGGTGCTCGATGTTGGCGACATTGCCGGTGATGAGGTTGTCGATCGCGATGACGCGGTGACCCTCCTTGAGCAGGCGGTCGGTGAGATGGGATCCCAAAAATCCGGCGCCGCCGGTGACGACGCTGACGGGCTGTGAGGCGGGAGCGGCCATGGTCGTGCGTGGTGCGGCGGATTAGTTCGAGTAGGAGGCCTGGGTGCCCTTGAGGTTGCGCTTTTTGACCCAGGGCATGAGCGAGCGGAGGCGCTCGCCGGTCTTCTCGATGCCGTGTTTCTCGCCGGCCTTGAGAAGGGCGTTGTAGCGCTTGTAGCCGCCCTCGTATTCCTTGATCCATTCGCGGGCGAACTTGCCGGTCTGGATGTCCTTCAAGGCCGCTTTCATGCGCTTCTTGACGGAGGCGTCGATGATTTTCGGGCCGACGGCGACATCGCCCCACTTGGCGGTTTCGGAGATCGAGAAGCGCATTCCGGCGATGCCGGCCTCGTTCATGAGGTCGACGATGAGCTTGAGTTCGTGGAGGCACTCGAAGTAGGCCATCTCGGGCGAGTAGCCGGCCTCGACGAGGGTTTCGAATCCGGCCTGGACGAGCGCGGAGGCGCCGCCGCAAAGAACGGTCTGCTCGCCGAAGAGGTCGGTCTCGGTTTCCTCCTTGAAGGAGGTCTCGATCACGCCGCCGCGGGTGCCGCCGATGCCCTTGGCCCAGGCGAGGGCGAGTTTTTTCGCGTCCTTGCCGGGGTTTTGGTGGATGGCGATGAGGGTGGGGACGCCCTTGCCCTCGGTGTATTGGCGGCGAACGATGTGGCCGGGGCCCTTCGGGGCGACCATGATCACGTTCACGGTCTTCGGCGGGACGATGGTTTTGTAATGGATGCTGAAGCCGTGGGTGAAGACGAGGGTCTTGCCGGGCGCGAGATTCGGCTCGATGTCTTTCTTGTAGGCGGCGGGCTGCTTGGTGTCGGGAATGCCCACCATGATGATGTCGGCGCGGCGGACGGCCTCGCCGGTGTCGAAGACCTCGAAGCCGGCCTTCTTGGCGACGTCGCGGCTTTTGGATTTCGGGTAGAGGCCGATAATGACGTGGCAGCCGCTCTCCTTGAGGTTGAGGGCGTGGGCATGGCCTTGGGAGCCGAAGCCGAGCACGGCGATGGTTTTTCCCTTGAGGGCTTTGAGGTCGGCGTCTTTGTCGGTCAGGATTTTTGCGGGCATGGTGGGTTGGTTGGTTTGAGTGAAAAGATTACTTGGAGCGGGCGAGGGCGACCTTGCCGGTGCGGGTGAGGTCGCTGATGCCGAAGGTTTCCATGAGGCTGAGGAATTTGTCGATCTTGGCCTCGGTGCCGGTGATTTCGATGGCGAGTTTCTCGGGTTGGACGTCGATGATTTTTGCGCGGAAGATGTCGCAGATTTGCATGACCTCGGCGCGGGTCTTGGAGTTGGCGTTGACGCGCAGGAGGACGAGTTCGCGGTCGACGTATTGCTCGTCGCGGAAGTCCTCGACATCGATCACGTCGACGAGTTTCTCGAGTTGCTTGGTGACCTGCTCGAGGATTTTGTCGTCGCCGCGGACCACGATGGTCATCCGCGAGGCGGAGGAATCGAGGGTGGGGCCGACGTTGAGGGAGTCGATGTTGAACCCGCGTCCGCTGAACATGCCCGCGACGCGGGTGAGGACTCCGAATTTGTTCTCGACGAGGATCGATATGGTGTGACGCATTGGGATGAAAGGGCGCGAATGCTGAGGGAGGTCGGGGCGGGCGTCAATGGAAATCCCGGTTGAAACGGGGTGGACGCCGCAAAAAAAACCGGCCGGCGCGATGGGGACGCGGACCGGCCGGGTTTCCCGGGGGGCGGGAAATTATTTCATGAGGAGCGCGGCGCGGGCGCGCTTGATCTCGCGGGTGACCTTGCGGTGGATGCGTGCGGACATGCCGGTCACGCGGCGGGGGAGGATTTTTCCGCTCTCGGTGACGAAGCGCTTGAGGAGGTCGGGATTCTTGTAGTCGATGGCCTCGATGTTGAGGTCGATGCGGCGCCGGGGCATCGAGCGGTTGGCGCGGCGGAAGTTCGAGCGGCGTTGAGGAGTTTTCGGTTGCATGGCGTGTTATTTGATTTCGCGGTGGAGGGTGTGGCGGTTGAGAAAGGGGTTGAATTTCTTTTTCTCGAGCCGGTTCGGGGTGCGCGGGCTTTTCTTGTTGCGTGTGGTGATGTAGCGCGAGGCGGGTTTCCCCTCGGCCTTGGCCTCGGTGCATTCGAGGGTGATGTTTTCCTGTGGCATGGTTTTTTTACTCCTTGGATTCGGCGGTGGTCTCCTCCTCCTCGCCCTCGGATTCCTCTTCGCTGAGGCCGAAGAGGGAGGTGACGGGGCGGCGGACCTGGTGGAGCCGGTTGGTTTTTTCGAGTTCGGCCTGGCACTCGACCGTGTAGCGGGCGAAGGGCAGGGCCTCGAGGCGCTCGCGGGGAATGGCCTTACCGGAGATTTCGCACATCCCGTAGTTGCCGTCGTTGATTTTTTTGAGGGCGGCGTCGATTTCGAAAAGGGAATCGCGTTCCTGGGAGAGGAGGCTGAGGGCGAAGTCGCGGTCGTAGGCGTCGCTGCCGGCATCGCCGGTGTGCATGCCGAACGCGGAGGCCTCGCCGCCCTCGGCGCGGGAGCGGAGGGTGTCGCGGCCCACGCCGCTCATGGAGTCGAGAAGCTCGTCCTTGAGCTGGAGAAGGCGGTCGCGTTGCTTGGCGAGCCAGCCGTTCAGTTTGACGGGCTTGACGGCTTTTTTGACGAGGGGCTTGAGATTTTTCGGGGCGGGTTTGGCCGGGGCCTTGGGCGCGGGCTTCGGTTTGGCGGGAGCGGCTTTGGGTTTGGCGGGCGCGGTTTTGGCGGCCGGCTTCTTGGGAGCGGGCTTGGCTTTGGCGGGGGATTTTTTCGGAGCGGGGGCCGGTTTTTTGGAAGCGGGTTTCTTGGCGGGGGCCGGCTTGGGAGCGGGTTTCTTGGCGGGAGCGGGCTTCGCGGGTTTTTTAACCGCGGGCTTTTTCGCCGGAGCCGGTTTTTTGGAAACGGCCGGTTTGGCCTTGGGGGAGGATTTCTTGGCTTTGGCGGGGGCCGGCTTTTTGGAAGCGGCTTTGGCCTTGGCAGGTTTTTTCGCGGGTTTCGCCATGCTCTGGATTTTGTGAAAGGGGTGGGAAACTAGTGGACTCGTCGCGGCAGGGCAAGGGGAAATGTTGCTTATTTCCAGCGGGATTTTTTCAGGCCGTGGCGGCGGCGGGTTCGACCCAGCGGTTGTGCTCTTTGATGAGATCGACCAGACGATCCACGGCTTCGGCCTGGGGGATGTTGAATTTCACGGGCGTCTTGCCGACATAGAGGTTCACCTTGCCGGGCGCTCCGCCGACATAGCCGAAATCGGCGTCGGCCATTTCGCCGGGTCCGTTCACGATGCAGCCCATGATGGCGATCTTCACGCCCTTGAGGTGCGAGGTGGCGGCTTTGATGCGGGCGGTGGTCTCTTGGAGATTGAAGAGCGTGCGACCGCAACTCGGGCACGCGACGTAGTCGGTCTTGAAAATGCGGACGCCGGCGGCCTGGAGGATGTTGTAGGCGAGGCGGAGCGATTGGCCGGGGGCGGATTCGCCTTGGATCAATACGGCGTCGCCGATGCCGTCGCACAGGAGCGAGCCGATGTGGGTGGAGGCGACCAGAAGATTTCGGAGAAAATCGGAACCGCCGGGCTGGAAGGTGTCCTTGAGCAAAATCGGGTGGCGCGGCTCGAGAACCGAGGCGAGTTGGCGGAAGGCGTCGATGACTCCGAGGTCGCAGGAATTGGAAACCGTGACGAGGCACGGCGCGGGCGAGGAATTCACGCGGGCGATGGCTCCGGAGTCGCGGGGGTCGAGTTCGACGACGCCGGATTTTTCCAAAACGATCTCGGGTTTGTAATCGCCGAGGGCCTCGAGTTTGTGCGCGAGCTTGTCCCAGGTGGATTGCGCGGCGACGACGCGAACAAGTTCGGAGGCGCCGAGAGGAACGCCTTGGATTTCCATTCGCTGACTGGCGCGGCGCGAGTAGGTGAAGGGGTCGAACGGCCAATTGGAAAAAACGAGCTCGGTTTTTTCGAGCGAGTCGACCAGCGCTTTCGCAACAGGAATTTCGTGTTCGGAGTCCTCGGTGAGCGAGACGCGGATCGTGTCGCCGATGCCGTCGGCGAGCAGGCTGCCGATGCCGATGGCGCTTTTGATGCGGCCGTCCTCGCCGTCGCCGGCCTCGGTGACGCCGAGATGGATCGGGTAGTTCCAGCCGGGCTCGTTGCGGTCGAGTTCGTCGAGGCGCGCGGCGAGCAGGCGATAGGCCTGGATCATCACCTTCGGGTTCGACGCCTTCATCGAAAAAACAAAATCGTGGTAGTCGAGATCGCGGGCGATGCGGGCGAATTCCAGCGCGCTCTCGACCATGCCGAGCGGCGTGTCGCCGAAACGGTTCATGATGCGGTCGCTCAGGCTGCCGTGGTTCGTGCCGATGCGCATCGAGATGCCGCGCACTTTGCAGAGTTCGACCAGCGGCGTGAACTTTTCGCGGATGCGCTCGATCTCGGCGGCGTATTCGGCGTCGGTGTATTCGCGGACGTTGAATTTTTTCGAGTCCGCGAAATTGCCGGGGTTGATGCGAACCTTCTCGACCCACTTGGCGGCCTCCAGTGCGGCTTCGGGCTTGAAATGGATGTCGGCGACGAGGGGAATGTCGCAGCCCGTTTCCATAAGGGCGGCGCGGATGCTTTCCAGATTGCGCGCATCCTTCACCGTGGGCGCGGTGATGCGGACGATTTCGCAACCGGCGTTGACGAGGCCGAGGGTTTCGCGAACGCAGGCGGCGGTGTCCATCGTGTCGCTGGTGAGCATCGACTGGACGCGCACGGGATTTTTCCCGCCGATGGCGGTGCGGCCGGTTTTGACCTCGCGGGTCGGTCGTCGGCCGGGGTGGTTGCGGAACTCCGGCGACATCGGCTACTTCGTTTGCTCGGCGGGCGCGGGGGCGTTCGAGGCCACAATGTCGCCCACGTCGTAGAAGGTGACGTAAAGCATGAAGCCGATCAAAAGGAGCGCGCAGGCGGTTTGGACGACTTCGAGCACGCGGGCGTTGATGGGCTTGCGGCGGACCGCTTCGATCAAGGCGAGCGTGATGTGGCCGCCGTCGAGAACGGGAAACGGAAGCAGGTTGAGAAGCGCGAGATTCACATTGATGAGCACGCTGAATGCCAGAGCGATCCGCCATCCATCGGGCGACTCGAAGATCTGGTAGTAGAGCCGCATGATGCCGACCGGGCCGCTGAAATGTGCGGCCTTCACATCCGAGGCCGGAGAAATCAACGCATCGATCATGCGGAAAATCGTCGTCGCCGCATCCTTCACCTGATGGAAGGGATTCGGATGCGCGAGCGTCGTGCGGCCCCATTCGATGCCGAAATCCACCGGCTTGCCGTCCTCGGCGGCGGGCGGAAGGGTCATGCTCAATTGCAGCGGTTGCCCGTCGCGTTCGACGGAAAAAACAACCTCCTTGCCGCGATTGGCATCGATGATCGGCCCCATGTCGGAGAGGTTGAAAATCGGCTCGCCGTTGAGGTCGGTCACGAGATCGCCGGATTGGAAACCCGCCTGGTCGGCCAAGCTGCCGCGAACCACAAATCCCACACCGGGCGTGACGCGCGGGCCGATTTGGATTTCGCGCAGGGCGGGGCGCCGCCAGCTCGACGTCTCGGGTTTCGTCCACCCGCAATCGATCGAAATCTCCTGGCCCTCGCGCAGGATGGTCATCGGAATTTTCTCCCCTTCGCTGCGGACGATGCGCCATTTCACGCTGTCCGTGCCGCTCAGGAAGTGCTTCACGGGTTTTCCATCGACGCTGAGGATCTGGTCGCCGGGCCGCAGACCCGCTTGATACGCGGGTCCGCCCTCTTTCACGAAACCGATCGTGGTGCTGTCGATCTCGCTCTGCGGCTTGCCGACGGCCCACACGATCACAGCCATCGCAAACGCCAGGCCGAAGCTGAAAAGCGGCCCGGCGGCGGCGACGATGATTTTGTCGAGCGGCTTCACCGGCGGCAATTCCTCGCGCGGCGTGTTCGTTTCGCCCTCCACGGCCTCCATCGGCGCGAGTTGGGGAATCGCGACGAAG
Organism: uncultured Chthoniobacter sp.; assembly: GCA_964628505.1. Classification (GTDB taxonomy): domain Bacteria; phylum Verrucomicrobiota; class Verrucomicrobiia; order Chthoniobacterales; family Terrimicrobiaceae; genus UBA967. The sequence goes on along the minus strand of CAZVPK010000015.1, from coordinate 6,084 downwards.
CCGCCCGCGGGAATCGAGCCGAGGCGGTATTCCACGCCGTTGATGGTCTTGCTCCAAATCGGCTTGCCGAACCAGATGGCGAATTTTTCCACCACCAAGCCGCGCCAGCGGGCGGCGAGGAAATGCCCGAGTTCGTGAACCACGATCAGGAGGTTGAAAATCAGGAGAACCTCCAGGCAGATGACAAAAAACTTCAGTCCGTCGAAAAACATAAATGGCCCACCACCATCCCCCGAACGCCGAAAAAATCAATCCACGAGCGCGTTCGCGAGTTGGCGGGCGTCGGCGTCGGCCGTGAGGATCGCGGCGAGATCGGGATGCGGCGTGTGCGGAATTTCCTCCATCACCTGCGCAACCGTGCGCCAGATTCCCGTGAAGCCGATGCGGCCCGCCAGGAACGCCTCCACGGCGACCTCGTTGGCGGCGTTCAACACCGCCGGACAGGTTCCGCCCAGCGTTCCAGCCTTCACCGCCAAATCCAGCGCGGGAAAATCCTCCCGCCGCGGCGCCTCGAAATCCAACCGCCCCAGCGCCGCGAGATCCAGCGGCGGCAGCGAATTTTCCACGCGCTCCGGCCAGGTCGCCGCGTATTGGATCGGCAGCCGCATGTCGGAATGGCCGAGTTGCGCAAGGATCGAGCCGTCCACGAACTCCACCATCGAATGCACGATGCTTTGCGGATGCACCACCACGTCCACCCGCTCGATGCCGATGTCGAAAAGCCACCGCGCCTCGATCATCTCGAGCGCCTTGTTGAAAAGCGTCGCCGAGTCGATCGTGATTTTTTTCCCCATGTTCCAGGTCGGATGCCGCAGCGCCATCTCGGGAGTGACATTTTCCAACTCCGCCGCGGGCGTTTTTCGAAACGGCCCGCCCGAGCAGGTCAAAATCAAACGCCGCACCGTCGAGGTCTCGCGCCCGTCGAGGCATTGGAAAATCGCATTGTGCTCGCTGTCCACCGGCAGAACCCGCACCCCGCGCCGCCGTGCGGCCTCCATCACCACCTCGCCGGCCATGACCAGGATTTCCTTGCTGGCGACCGCGATGTCCTTGCCCGCATCGATTGCCGCCAGCGCGGGTCGCAATCCCCCCGTGCCCACGATGGCGATCAAAACCAAATCCGCTTCCGGCATCGTCGCCAGCTCCACCAACCTCTCGCCGCCCTCCGGTCCTCCCGAAAGAACCGTCCTCGCCTCCGGAAATTCCCGCGCCGCCGCCGCCAATTCCTCCGCGTTCGAGTGCGCCGACATCCCGACGATCCGCATTCGCGAGGGAATGTCCTTCGCCACTTTGCGCGCGCTCTGCCCGATCGAGCCGGTGGCTCCCAGAATCACGACATTGCGCGTCCTCATCCCACCCCCAGCACGAAGCGCATGTAGAAAAACAAAATCGGCGCCGTGAAAAGAATGCTGTCGATCAGATCCAGCGTTCCGCCGATGCCGGGCAGCATGGCGCTGGAATCCTTCGTGTGCGCGCCGCGCTTCACGATCGACTCCGCCAAATCCCCCACCACCGCCGCAAAGCCCAGCAGCAATCCCAAAACAACGATGTCGTCGAAACGGAACGCCGAGAGTTTTTCCGGCATCAAGGCGAACATCCAAAAACTACAAAGCAGCGAGGAAAACAACGCCCCCGCGAACCCCTCCCATGTCTTCTTCGGGCTGATGTGCGGCGCGAACGGATGTTTGCCGAACAGACTCCCGAAAACATACGCGCCCATGTCGCTGAATTTCGTCACCGCCACCAGATACAGCACATACCACTGCCCGGTTGTCACGCCGTCCTCCAGGCGCGGCGTGAGATAGATGATCTTCATGACGAAACTGAAAAGCCACGGAATGTAAAACAACCCGAAGACCGTGTAGCTCATCCCCCGCAGCGGATCGTTCTCCGCGCCGCGGAACATCTGCCGCGTGAAAATCGTGACCAGAAAAAGCACCAGCACGAGCAACTCGAAATCCCGGCTGTTCTCCGGCCCCTCGAATCTCGAAATCAAAAATCCCCCGAACAACAACACCGCCGCGCAGATCATCCCCGTGAGCGTGAAAACCCCGATGCCGTCGTGCTCGAGCATGCGGTAGTATTCCCACAGCGCCCGCATCGCCATGAATCCCACCAAGGCGAAAAATCCGATCTCCCACCCGAGAAAAACCGTCGCCAGCAACAGCGCCCACAGCAAAACCGTGCTCGAAAGTCGGAGGAAAAATGTCAGCCGCCCGGGCGTCATCGGCGGGAGATTGTCCAACTCGCGCCGCCAGCGCAATCCGCAAGGCTAGTCCCGCGATTTCGCAAATCGCGGCGACCGCACGAACGGCAGAAAAAGAACCCCCGAGAGCGCCACCAACGCCTGCGCCGCGAAGCCGCCCAGCGAAACCAGCGTCGCCGTTCCCGCCGCCACGCCGAAAAACTCGCCAAACAACACCGCGAACAACGCCTCTCTCAGCCCCAATCCATAAAGCGCCACCGGAATCATCGTGAGCGTGTCGACCACCGGCATCACCGTAAAAACCGTCCCGACCGTCAAACCAGTTTCAAACGCGCACGCGCTGAAAAAATATCCGCCGAAATGCGCGGCGAGCGACACCCCCGAGAGTCCCGCGCCGAGCAGCATGGCGCGGGGATGCTCGAGCATGCGGTTGAAAATCTCCCCCGATTGACGCATCCGCGCGCCCAGTCGCGGCATCGCGGCCAGCATTCGATCGCCCAGCGCGGGAATCGTCGTCGTCCACCAAAGCCCCAGCAGAACCACCCCGCCGGCGAGAAAAACCGCCGCCGCCATCACAATCCTCGCGCCAAGTTCGCCCTGCAAAAGAATCCCGTGGTTCGCGACGAGCGTCCAACCCAGCGCCAGCACCAGCGCCGCCATCCCGCAAAACCGGTCCGCCAAAACCGAGAACGCGGCGGCGAGTTTTTTGCCGGGGAACCGCTCCATCACATACAGCGTCCTCATTGCATCGCCACCCGCCGAACCGGGCAATCCCAGCGAATAGAACAAACCAATGGCCGAAATCGCCACCGCGTCCCGCCATTTCAGCGGCATTCCGAAGGCGTGAAGAACGATCCACCACCGCGTCGCGCACAAAATTTCGCTAGTCGCCGCAGCCAGCACCGCCCCGCCGAGCCAGCGCCAATCGGCCTCCGCAAACACCCGCGCCGCCTGGCCCCGCAACTCCGCATCGCCGAACAACCGCGCCAGAATGAAAATCGTGACGACCCCCTGCAGGATGGGCAGCACATGTTTTTTCATCCCGTCCTCGCGCCCGATCCTCAGCGCCCCGGCATCGCTTCGAGCACCAGGCCTTTCAAATATTCCGTCTCCGGCAACCCCATCACCACGGGATGGTCGGCCGGTTGGCCGATGCGCCGGATCAACCGCATGTTCCTCCGCGCATCGTTCAATCCCTCCGCCACCGAGTCCTCGAATTCCTGCGCCATCACATGATGCGAACACGAAAACGTCGCCAGCACTCCCCGCTTGGAAAGCAAAGCCGCCGCCCGCGCATGCAGGTCGCGATAACCGTTCAGCGCCTCCTTCAATTTTCCCCGCGCCTTCGCGAAGGACGGCGGATCGAGAATGATCACATCGTATTCGGGGCGATCCGGCCGCTTGAGAAATTCAAACACATCGGCCTGACGCGCCTCGACCGCCAACCCGTTGCGTTCCGCATTCGCCCGCAAGGCCGCGACGCTCTCCGCGCCCGCCTCCACAGCCGTCACCGAAGCCGCTCCGGCCTTGGCGCAAGCGAGCGCGAAGCCGCCCTGATTTGAAAAACAATCCAGCACCGTCCGCCCCGCCGCCAGTCCCGCGACGATTCCGTAGGATTCGATCTGGTCGAGATACAGCCCCGTCTTGTGGCCCGCCAGCGGATCGACCAAAAACCTCACGCCCGCCGCCTCCACCTCCACCGTCCCAGGCGACTCCCCGCACAAAATTCCCGTCCGTTTTTCCAATCCCTCCGAGACCCTCACCGGCGAATCGTTTCGTTCCACCACGCACGCCGCGCCCGTGATTTCCAACAACGCCGCCGCGATCGTTTCGCGATGGAGGTCCATCGCCGCCGTGTTGGTTTGAAGCACCACGACCGGCCCGTAGCGGTCCGCCACCACGCCCGGCAATCCATCACTCTCGCTCCAGACCAACCGGCACAAATCCGTCCGGCAACCCGCATGAATCCTGTATTCCACGGCCTGTTCGATCCGACGCCGGAAAAAATCCGCGTCCAAATCCTGACGCCGCCGCGAGAACCTCCTCGCCACAATCTGCGAGCGCGAATTGTAGATCCCCACCCCCAGCAATTTGTCGCGTCCATCCTTGATCGACACCACGCCGCCATCCTCCGGCGACCCGAAGGTTTTCAAAATCTCGCTCGCATAGACCCAGTCATGCCCATGCAAAATCCGCGAGCGGGGACGAACAACAATTCCAGCCATAATCCAACGCTCTCTACCTCAGCCCAGAAATTCCCACGAGGAAAACGTCGCCGCCTGCCCCGCGTAAACACCCTCCGCGTCGATCACATTCCACACCGTTGCCTGGCGAATCCGAAATCTCCGCCCGCGGCTCGAAATGCGGATTCCCGAGTAATCATCCACAAATCCATTCTCCCGCACCCGCCGCAAAAATTCCGCCCGCTCGTCCCGATGAACCGGTTCCGCCGTGTGGCGCGACGGCGTGCGAACCATCGTGTCCCAATCCATCTCCCAAAGCTCCAGCGCCGCCAGATTGCCGTAGTTCAAAATCTGATCCTCCTCCGCGCCCCCCGAGACCACCACGAACGGTGCCTCGAACACCGCCCGCGCATCCCTCTCCGAATCTCCCGAGCGCCCGATCAAATCCCGCCCCGTCCAATGTCGGTGGCTCTCGATCAGCATCCGGCCCCGCTGCACAAGCCAGTCCCGTTTTTCATTCCAGAGATCCATGGGAAAAATCCTATGCTCCCCGCCCCGCCTCTGGCCATGACGGAAACCCGCCCGCTATTTTCCGCCCTTGAGTCCCCCGCTCCGATCCGCTCCAATTCCCGCCCATGAAAACCAAACTCCGCGACGTCCCCGGCGGCCCGCCCGCCCTTGGTCCCTACTCGCTCGGCGTGCTCGCCGAAGGAAAATTCGTCTTCGTCTCCGGCATGACGCCCTGGGACCCCGCCACGGGAAAAATCGAACGTGGCACCATCGCCCGCCAGACCGAACTCGTCCTCGACAACGTCAAAAAAGTCCTCGCCGCCGCCGGTGCCGATTTTTCGAACGTCGTCAGCTCCCGCGTGTATTTGTCGAACCTCACGGCGGAAAATTTCAAGGAGATGAACGAGGTTTACATCCGCTACTTCGGCGACTCCGCCCCCGCCCGCGCCACGATCGGCACGCAACTCCTCGGCTTCGACGTCGAGATCGAGTGCGTCGCTTGTTTGTAGAGTCCGCAGATCTACCCGCAGCAGCACGAATGGTCCCTGGGAGCGCGTCCGCCCTCGGGCGCAAAGCCACGCGCCCTCGCGGGGCGATCGGAAAAGCTGCGGCCGAAGGCTGGTGGATTCCACCATTTCGGGCAACGAACGCACCTGGCAGCTTCCGAGGCCTGAAGTTCGTTGCCTGCAAATTCGAGAGAGGGCGCGAACTTTTCCTCCCCATTCTCCTATGGTCCGTGCCGGTTTGGTGCCAAACTCCATAGCCTTGCCCCGCCAATGTGAAATGCATGCTTTGAACTCGTAATCGGGATGATCCCTGAGCGTCCAAGGCTGCCTCCGGGCTGCCAACTCTCCGGCTCCGCCTCCAAGGCCGGCATCCCTTCGACATCTTCTTCCGGCTCCCTTTCTCTTGAGTTCCGGAAGGCAAGTTTCCCGAACTGCGGGCCAGACGGAAGCCAATGCTGTTGTGTCGGGAATAGGGAACACTAATGATATCACGGGGGGAGGTTTAATACCGAATTCGAATGTTGCCTGGACCCTTTGCAGTTGGGTGCTGCAATCACGAGTCCCCTAGCCAAGAACGGAACGCCCAGGAGGGTCCTGCTTGTCAGGACCGGATCGGTGGTTTTCAACACGACGATTCCGGCGCCGACAAGCGGCGCCCTCCTCGCCAAGCGGCAAAGAA
>CAZVPK010000014.1:17748-23750 GCA_964628505.1 uncultured Chthoniobacter sp. | reverse complement strand
GGTGAAAGCCGGGTGGAGGCTCACGCGGGGGGATGGTCCGAATCCGCCAGCCAGCGTTCGGCGTCGATGGCGGCCGCGCAGCCTTGGCCCGCGGCGGTGATCGCCTGGCGGTAGACATGGTCGGCGACATCGCCCGCGGCGAACACGCCGGGGACGCCGGTGCGGGTTCCCTCGGTTTGGATGAGGTAGCCGTTTTCATCGACGGGCAGGGCGTGGCGGAACGGGGCGGTGTTCGGTTCGTGGCCGATGGCGACGAAGACGCATTTCACCTCGAGTTCCGAGGTCGAGCCGTCCTTGGTGTTTTTCAAAACCACGCCGCGGACCTCGCCGGCGTCGTCGGTGAGGTAGGCGGTGACGACGCTGTTCCAGACCGGTTTGATTTTGGGATTCGCGAGCGCGCGGTCGGCCATGATTTTCGAGGCGCGAAGCGTGTCGCGGCGGTGGATCAAATAGACTTCGGAAGCGAAGCGCGTGAGGAAGGTCGCTTCTTCGCAGGCCGAATCGCCGCCGCCTACGACGCAGACCGGGACATTTCGGTAGAAAGCACCGTCGCAAGTGGCGCAAGAGGTGAGGCCATGGCCGATGAGCGCCTTCTCGCCCTCGAGGCCGATGTAGCGTGGCGAAGCACCGCTGGCGATGATGAGGGCTTTGGTTTCGATCCAGGTTCCATCGACTTTCACGCGGTGGGGGCGGCCGGGTTCGAATTCCTCGACGATGCCGTATTGAAAGCGGGCGCCGAATTTTTCCGCCTGTTGGTGCATGCGCTGGATGAGTTCGGGGCCATCGACGCCTTCGGGAAATCCGGGGAAATTTTCCACCGCTGTTGTGGTGGTGAGTTGGCCGCCGGGGAGACGGCCCTCGAGGACGAGCGGCGAGAGATTGGCGCGGGCGGTGTAGATGGCGGCGGTGAGCCCGGCACAGCCTGTGCCGACGATCAGGACATTTTCCATAGGCGCTTGGAGTAAACCACGATCGCGGCGGACTGGTGAAACCAATTATTCACGCTCCGAGCGACAGGCTCGCGGGGAACCCCGCGGGCAGGCGGACCGGTTTGCCGGTGGCGACTTGGACGAGTGCGAGCGCCTGGCGGCACGAGGCGAGGACGACACGGTCGGAGGCGCGGAGGACTTCGAATTCCACCCAGAAGCGAATGCCGCTCCACTCGGTCACGCGGCCCTCGACGAGCAAAACCTCGCCGAGTTTGGCCGGCCGCTTGTAGTCGATTTCGGTGCGGGTGACGACCGGATGGATGCCGGTGCGCTCGATTTCCTCGAAGCTCATGCCCATCTGGATCGCGAGGAGCGTGCGGGCCGTCTCGATGAAGCGGAGATAGACGATGTTGTGCACCACGCCGCCGGCGTCGGTGTCGAAATACATCACGCGAACCTCGGTGGAGACGCGGCAGGTGTCGGGTAGGGACTGGCTCACGGCGAAAAGCGAAGCACAGCGCGCGCGGCGGGACAAGTTGCGGCGGAGTTTCTAAAGCTGGCTCCGGTCGGTTCCCAGCCAGCGGTTCAGCAACGAATCCCAAAGCGGCGAGGCGGTGAGTGACAAAAGACTATCGTTGATTCGGTCGTAGTCGGGACTGTTCGGGCGCATCGGGATCGCGAGAAAGGTGCTTCGGATCGACATCGGTGGCACCTCGAAGCGGAAGGGCGGAGTCTCGCGCGCCATTTTGGAACGAAGGTAGCCGAGGGAAATTTTATCGGCCACGACGGCCTGGAGTTGTTTTTTTTCCAAGGCGCGAAGTGCCGTCTCCAGGGATTCGAACGGCACCGTGTTCAGACCGAAGCGGTTTGCGAGCAATTCGTTTTCCGATCCCTTCAAAACTCCACAGGTGACATTCTCCAAATCGGAAACCCGGGCGAACGACGAGTGGATTCGGGAGGCGGCCATGCTGGAGGCCACCGTGGCGGTGAAGGCCGAGACCATCAGGACACCGACAAACATCCAGAAGATCGCGATCACCCGGCCCATGGGCGTGGAAGGGGTTTTGTCGCCGTAGCCGACGGTGGTCATCGTGACGGCGGCGAACCACAGCGCCGAACCGATTCCGTCGATGCCCCCTTTGAAATGTCCCGCGTCATGCCGGCGCTCGACGATCCAAATCACAATGCTCACGACCAGCATCGCCAAAAAAATCCCGATGAGGAATTGGGCGACGGTCCAGTTGAAAAATTCCCCCGCGGCTTCGACCCACGCCTCCTTCCAACCCCGCCCCGTCACGGCAATTCCGATGCTGGAGATGAGATAGGGCTGGGTGAAATCGAGAACCTTTTCATCCTCGGCCGAGACAGCGATTTCGCCGACCGCGGCGTCGAGCGAACCGTTCGCCACCCGGTCGCGGATGTCCTCGTAGGGAACCTCGACGAGTTCGTATTCCACGCCTGCGCGCTCGGCGACATTGCTCCAGACATCCACCGCCAGTCCGCGCCACGAGCCGTCGGCGGACTTCATCGCATAGGGCGGTTTTTCATGGATGCCGATTTGGAGGGGGGCGGCGGAAAGGGTGGGGAGAAGACAAAAAAAGGCGGTGGCGATCAGGAGTGGAGCGGCTTGCGCAAACCAGGCTGTTCCGGCTCTGACAAGCAGAGCCCTCCTCGCCAGTCGTTTCTCGGGAGCGCCGGAGCGGATGGGGAATCGGGATTTCAAATGTGGAAAGGCTCGGGATTTTTGCTGCGCCAGCGCTCCTCGGGGGAGTCGTAGTGTTCGAGATAAAAGCGAATCACCGGCTCCAGTTCGTCCATCGCGCGGCTCCAATCCAAGGGGCGGTTCGATGAGTCCGCCATTGGCTCGGGAAAATCGGGAAGGGCCAGGGCGATGGAATCCAGTTCCTTCATCGTGATTTCGTCTTGGATCAAAAAACAAACTCCTCCGTTTGACGCGGCGGGTGGTTGTCGGGATTTTTTTGGAAAGACAGGATCACCCGTGCATGGGCGATTTGCTGTTGGAAGGTCGGCGTCGATTCCATGAGCAGCCACGCCTCGTCTTGAGCTTCCGGCAATTCGAAATCGAGGGAATCCATGTCAGGCGAGCAATCCGAGAACGAGGGCGCGTGTTTCGGGAGAGGCATATCGATCAAGAATTGATCGGAATTCTTGTCCGGCGTGGTCGATTCCGCAAACGGAAACGAGATTCACAATGTCAGGCAGGTCTTTTCCTTTTTTGAGGCGCTCGGGGTTTTTCATTGCATGGAGTTTGAGCGCGATGAGGTGGAGCGGTTGGGGAACCGGAAGCTTCGTATCGCCAAAATCGAGTTCCGTTTTTTCGGCATCGAGCTTCGCGAAGGTCTCGGGCGAAACAAACATGACATCGATCGGAAATGTGGCGGGATCGACATCCGGCGGGTCGAGGCGCGCGAAGGTTTCCGTTTGTCCTTTCCACCGGTAGCCCAACGACTCGAGGGCCGGCCGCCATTTTGAAAAACTCTCCGTGGCGATCAAAAAATCCACATCGAGCGTGGTGCGGCTGTAGCCGTAGGCATTGACGGCGTGACCGCCGATGAGCAGCAGCGGAAGATTTTGCTCTTTCGAGAGCCGGGCGAGTTCCGCGAAAAGGTCCATGGAAAATCCCCGCTTATTCCCCGAACAAATCTCCCTGATCCTGCCCCGCCTTCTTCGGAGCCTCGAGGCCGATTTTCCGGTAGGCTTTCGGCAGGGCGACGCGGCCTTGGGCGGTGCGTTTGATGTAGCCCTTCATGATGAGGTAGGGCTCGTGGACCTCCTCGATGGTTCCCGCCTCCTCGCCGATCGCGACGGCGAGGCTGTTCACGCCCACCGGGCCTCCATCGAACAAACCGATGATCGCCTCGAGAATCCGCTTGTCCATTTCGTCGAAGCCGTCCGCGTCGATGTCGAGCATGGTGAGAGCGTCGTCGGCGGTCTTCGCAGTGATGCGGTCCCCGGCTCGCACCAAGGCGTAATCGCGCACCCAGCGCAGAAGATTGTTCGCGATGCGCGGCGTGCCGCGGGCGCGCCGGGCGATTTCGAGGTCCGCTCCCGCTTCCAGGGTGCTTCCGAGCAGGCCCGCGCTGCGCGAGACGATTGAGGCGAGAACCTCCGGCGTGTAGTAATCGAGACGACAATTCATCCCGAAGCGCGAGCGCAGCGGATCGCTGATCATTCCCGAGCGCGTCGTGGCGCCGATGAGCGTGAACGGCGCGAGGTTGAGCCGCACCGTGCGGGCGCTCGGCCCCTGGTCGATGACGATGTCCAATTTGAAATCCTCCATCGCCGGATAGAGGTATTCCTCGATGGCGGGCGCGAGGCGGTGGATTTCGTCGATGAACAAAACGCCGCCGCGCTCGATGTTGGTGAGCAGACCCGCGAGGTCGCCGGCCTTCTCGATCATCGGACCGCTCGTGGTGCGGACCTCCGCACCCATCGCGTTGCCGATGATGTAGGCGAGCGTGGTTTTTCCCAATCCCGGCGGACCGCTCAGCAGGATGTGCTGCAGCGTGTCGCCGCGGGCCTTGGCGGCGTCCACCATCACGCGCAGGCGCTCCACCGTTTTTTCCTGACCCGCGAATTCCTCGAACAGCGGCGGGCGCAGCGAGACCTCGAACGCGGCATCGATCGGTTCCGGGGATTTCATCGCGGGTTCGGACATGTCGGGCACAATATCCCGCCGCTCCGCGGGTCTGCAACATTTGGCCTGTTGACAATCGAACCCGCCGCTGATCGGAGTGGAACCCGCATGGAATTTCCCGCCGAACTCGCAACGGTCACCCACCTTGGCGTGGGCGCGCACCACGACGACCTCGAGTTCATGGCGTTTCATGGAATCGTCGAGTGCCTCGACCGGCCCGGACGCGCCTTCGGCGGGGTCGTATGCACCGACGGCGCCGGCAGTTCGCTCTCCGGAGCCCTCGCGAATCTCGCCGCCGACGAACTGCGCGCCCGCCGGATCGCCGAGCAAAACCGCGCCGCCGAAATCGGCGGCTACCGCGCGATGATCCATCTCGGCTACCCGAGCGCGGCCGTTCTCGACCCGACCGACAGCCGTCCCGCCGCCGACCTCGAAAAAATTCTCCGCATCGCCAGGCCCGAAGTTCTTTACACCCACAATCCCGCCGACAAACACCGCACCCACCTCGGAGTCTTCGCCTCAGTGATTCGAGCCGTTCGCGCCCTGCCGCGGGCCGAGCGTCCCCGGTCGATCATCGGTTGCGAGGTCTGGCGCTCGCTCGATTGGATGCCCGACTCCGAAAAAATCCGCATGGACGTAAGCGGCCGCGATGTCCTGGCGCGAAACCTGAACGCCTGCTTCGAATCCCAGATCGCCGGCGGCAAACGCTACGATCTCGCCGTCATGGGACGCCGCGCCGCCAACGCCACCTTCGACCAACCGAACGCCGGAGACTCGTCCTCCCAGGTGATCCTCGGCATGGACCTCACCCCGCTTGCACAGGACGACTCGCTGGATCCTGTGGAATTCACCTGCGCGATCATTCGCCGATTCGAGAACGAGGCGAGGGACGCCCTCGCGTTCTTGCATCCCGGCAAGAACGGGGACTGAGATCTTTCATCCGCCAGTCTGTTTCGTTTCCATTCGCAAAAACCCCGCCAAGTCCCGCGGCAAACCGCTCCTCCATTCCAAGACCTCCCCCTGCCACTCCAGCGCCAGCCCCGCCGAATGCAACGCATGCCTCGGCAACAACAACCTCCCCGCCAGCGCCTCCGTCCACCCCGTCCTCACAAACTCCAAATAGCACTCCCTCGAAGGCCCATAAATCTTGTCCCCCGCCACCGCGTGCCCCGCATGGGCCGCATGCACGCGAATCTGATGCGTCCGTCCCGTCAACGGCCTCGCCTCCACCAACGAAAAACTCCCCGCGCCATTCCCGAACCTCTCCACCACCCGAAACTCCGTCACCGCCGCCGCGCCGCTTGGATGCACCATCCGCTCCAAATGGATCGCCGACTCCATCACCTCCCCCCGCCTCACGATCGGCGCATCCACCCGAAAAACCTCCTCCGCCACATGCCCCGTCAAAATCGCCA
>CAZVPK010000014.1:0-17648 GCA_964628505.1 uncultured Chthoniobacter sp. | reverse complement strand
CACCATGATCGAACTCCGCCAAGTCACGCGAACCTATTCCTCCGGCACCGGCGAAGTCCGCGCCCTCGACGGCGTCTCCCTCGATCTCGCCTCCGGCGACTTCGCCACCATCACCGGCCCCAGCGGCTGCGGCAAAAGCACCCTCCTCAACATCCTCGGCGGCCTCGACACCCCCACCTCCGGCGAGGTCCGCGTGGACGGCCTCCCGCTCCACTCCGCCGGCGAGCGCGAACTCACGCACTACCGCCGCCACACGCTCGGCATCGTCTTCCAATTCTTCAACCTCCTCCCCGCCATGACCGTTCGCGAGAATGTCGAGCTTCCCCTCCTCCTCCGCGGCGATTCCTCGAAAAAATCCCGCGCCCGCGTCCAGGAAATGCTCGATCTCGTCGGCCTCGCCCACCGCGCCTCGCATTTTCCCCACCAGCTCAGCGGCGGCGAAATGCAACGCGCCGCCATCGCCCGAGCCCTCGCCGGCCGACCCGCCCTCCTTCTCGCCGACGAACCCACCGGCAACCTCGACTCCGCCAACGCCGCCCTCGTCACCGACACCTTCACAAAGATTGCTTCCCAAAAAATCGCCACGCTGGTTATTGTCACCCACAGCGAATCCGTCGCCTCCCTGGCTCCGATCCGGATTCAAATGATCGATGGAACCATCCTCTCAAAACGCGTTTCCGGCCATCCAGCCTGACGACCCCCGCCTCCAACGCTTTGCGATCTTCTCCGGCCTCGGTCCCGACGAACTCGCCACCCTCATCCGTCTCACCGACACCGTTTCGTTCGACCGCGGCTCGAAAATCCTCGAGTCCGGCGACGAGGGGCATTGTCTCTACCTTCTCCTCTCCGGCAGCGCCTCGGTGCACGCCCCGCCGCCCGACCATGGCGTGGAATTCGCCCGCCTCGAGGCCGGTGATTTCTTCGGCGAAATCTCCCTCGTGGACGACGGCCCCCGCTCCGCCGATGTCGTCGCCCTCGAGCCCTGCCAACTCATCCGCGTCACCCGCATCACCATCGGCGTCCTCGCCGGTCTCCAACCCTCCGCCGCCGTTCAACTTCTCGGCTCCATCGGCCGCGAACTCGTCAAGCGCCTCCGCGCCACCAACCTCAAATACATCGACCTCCTGCACCGCCTCCAACCGCAGGCCTGAGAAAAAAATCACACCCGCACCCGTGGCCAACCAACGCACTCTTGCATCCTCCGCCAGCCTCACCGGAAGCGCCCTCCACACCGGCGAAAATGTCACCCTCACCCTGCTGCCCGCTCCCGCCGGGCACGGCTTCAAATTCCAGCGCGTCGATCTCCCCGACGAGCCGATCGTCGACGCCGCCGCGGTCCATGTGAAAACCGTCGAGCGCGCCACCACGCTCGTCCAGGGACCGGTCAAAATCCACACCGTCGAGCATGTCCTCTCCGCCCTCGCCGGCATGGGAGTGGACAACGCGCTCATCCAGATGAACGCGAACGAGCCGCCCATTTGCGACGGCAGCGCGGCCGAATACATCGCCCTCATCAACAAAGCCGGCATCGTGGACCAAGACGCTCCCCGCCGTTTCCTCGACATCCGCGAGCCCCTCACCATCGAGCGCAACGGCTCCACCCTCGTTCTCCTCCCCGACACAAAATTCCGCGTCTCCTGCACGCAAGTCGGCCCCGAGGGCCGCTTCACCCAATTCCTCTCCGCCGAGATCACTCCCGAATTTTACGAAAAGGAAATCGCCCCCGCCCGCACCTTCGTTTTCTACGAGGATGTGAAGGACCTCATGGACAAGGGCCTCATCAAGGGAGGCAGCCTCGAAAACGCCATCGTCGCCCGCGGAGACAGCGTTCTCAGCAAGGAACCCCTCCGCTTCCCCGATGAATTCGTGCGCCACAAGATCCTCGACATCGTCGGCGACCTCGCCCTCTGCGGCCGATTCCTCCGCGCCCACATCATCGCGATCAAACCCGGCCACGGCATCAACACCGACGCCGCGAAACTCCTCGCCGAAAAATTCGCCACCCCTCCGCCCTCCGCCGCCCGTCCTGTCGCCGCGCCCGCCGGAGCCCTCGACATCAACGCGGTGATGAACATCCTCCCCCACCGTTACCCGTTCCTCATGGTGGACCGCATCGTCGATTTCGACGGCGGACTCAAAGCCACCGGCGTCAAAGCCGTCACGATCAACGAACCCTATTTCCAAGGCCACTTCCCCGGCCATCCGGTCATGCCCGGCGTCCTCCAACTCGAAGCCATGGCCCAGGTCGCCAGCATCGTCATGATGCGCCGCACCGAGAACGATGGAAAAATCGGCTACTTCATGAGCGCCGACGAAGTGAAATTCCGCAAGCCCGTCCTGCCCGGCGACACGCTGTTCATCGAGTGCGAACTCACCAGCGCGAAGAAACGCCTCGGCAAGGCCGCCTGCCGCTGCCTCGTCAACGGTGAAGTCGTTTCCGAAGGCACACTCCTCTTCGGCCTCGTCGACAAATGACGCACCAGCACCCGAGTTCCGTCGTCGATCCCTCCGCGATCCTGCACGACGGCGTCGAGATCGGCCCCTTCTGCCACATCGGCCCGAATGTCGAAATCGGCACCGGCACGCGCCTCCTCGGCCATGTCAGCATCTCCGGCCCGACAAAAATCGGCGAAGGCAACCTCTTCTACCCCTTCTGCTCCATCGGCCAGCGTTCGCAGGACCTCAAATACACCGGCGAGCCCACCTTCCTCGAAATCGGAAACCACAATTCCTTCCGCGAATTCTGCACCGTCAACCGCGGCACCCTCCCCGGAACAAAAACCCTCGTCGGCAACCACGGAAATTTCCTCGCCTACTCCCACATCGCGCACGACTGCACCGTCGGCGACCATGTCATTTTCTCCAACAACGGCACCCTCGCCGGCCATGTGACCGTCGAGGAACACGCCATCATCGGCGGACTCTCCGGGGTGCACCAATTCTGCCGCGTCGGCCGGCACGCCATCGTCGGCGGCTGCACGAAAATCGTCCAGGATGTCCCCCCCTACATGATCGCCGACGGCAACCCCGCCGAAGTCCGCGGAGTCAACCAGGTCGGCCTCGAACGCCGCGGCTTCCCCGCCGAATCCACCCGCGCCCTGCGCGAAGCCTACCGCCTCCTCTACCGCTCGAACCTGAATGTGAAGCAAGCCTGCGAAAAAATCGCCGCCGACCACGCCGGCCCCGAGCCCATCGCCCTCCTGCTCGAATTCATCGAAGCCAGCCAGCGCGGGATTATTCGCTGAACCACGATCCCGCACCGACCGCCATGCCCGAAGTGACGATCATCATGCCCTGCCTGAACGAGGCCGAGACGCTGGCCGACTGCATCGCCGCCGCGCAACGCGGGATCGCCGCCGCCGGGGTCGAGGGGGAAATTCTGATCGCCGACAACGGCAGCACCGACGGCTCCCAGGAGATCGCCCGCAATCTCGGCGCCCGCGTGGTCGACGTCCCCGAGAAAGGCTACGGCAACGCCCTCCGACACGGCATGGAGTCCGCCCGCGGAAAATATCTCGTCATGGGCGATTCGGACCGCAGCTACGACTTCGGCGAAATCCAGCCCTTCATTCAAAAACTTCGCGCCGGCGCCGATCTGGTCATGGGCTGCCGCATGCCCGCCGGCGGCGGAAAAATCATCCCCGGCGCGATGCCTTGGAAGCACCGCTGGATCGGCAACCCGGTCCTCACCTTCATCGGCCGCCTCCTCTTCCGCTGCCCGGCGCACGATTTCCATTGCGGTCTCCGGGCGCTCACCAAGGACGCCTTCCACCGGATGGACCTCCGCACCACCGGCATGGAGTTCGCCAGCGAGATGGTCATCAAGGCCTCGCTCCGCGGCCTCCGCATCGAGGAGGTTCCGATCACCCTGCACAAGGACGGCCGCTCCCGGCCTCCGCACCTCCGCAGTTGGCGCGACGGGTGGCGCCATCTCCGCTTCATGCTCCTCTTTTCGCCGCGCTGGCTTTTGCTCTACCCGGGCGTTTTTCTTTTCGCCCTCGGCGGCGCGATTTTCGCCCGCCTTCTTCCCGGGCCGATCGTTCTCGGCGGGGTCCATTTCGATCTCAACACGCTCGACCTTGCCGGCATCGTCCTGCTTTTCGGCTACCAGATGATCCTGCTCGCCTGCTTCGTCCGGATCTTCGCCTACACCCGCGGGTTTCTGCCGCCCAACCACATTCTCTCCCGCGCCTTCGGGTTCTTCACCCTGGAAAAAGGCCTTCTCGGCGGCCTCGCCGTCATCCTCGCCGGCATCGCGCTCATCGGCGTGACCCTGGCCGACTGGGCCGCGCGGGGATTCGGCGACCTGGATCCGCTCGCCAATTCCCGCCCCGTCATCGCCGGCCGCACCCTCGTTCTCATCGGCCTCCAAACCCTCCTGTTCAGTCTCGTCTTCAGCTACCTCGGCCTCGACGAGAAGCCCGCCAAGGAGAAATAGGCCTTCGCAATCGCGATCCCGTTCTCAGCGGTTCGGGAACAGCGGACGCAGGACGAGATAAAGGGCGAACGCCAGCGCGAAGCCGACGAACCACGCGTAGTGGTAGCCCGCGACGAGCCATGCGGGGAACGCGTCCGCGGGCAGGATTTTGATGGTCGCAAGGAAGCCGGGAATGTTCGGCAGCACGGCCAATCCCAGCGTGGCGAAGCCGACCAGGCTGAACCCGCCGGAGTAGTGGTAGCGGCCCTCGGCGCGGTAGAGATCTTCCACAACAAGCTTCGTCCGCCGCCACACGAAATAGTCGGCGATCATGATTCCCGCGATCGGCCCGAGCAGCGCGCTGTAGCCGATGAGCCAGGTGAAAATGTAGCCGCTCGGATCCTGGTAGAGTTTCCAGGGAAACATCAGGAGCCCGATGAAGGCCGTGATCAACCCCCCGGCGCGGAAGTCGATCCGTCGCGGCGCGAGGTTGGAAAAATCGTTGGCGGGCGAGACGACATTCGCGGCGATGTTGGTCGAGAGCGTGGCGATCGCGAGCGTGAACAAAGCCAAGGCGGAAATCCAGGGGCTGCCGAATTTCGAGATCACCTGCACCGGATCCCACAACGCCTCGCCGAAGACCACCACCGTGGCGCTTGTCACCACCACGCCGATGAAGGCGTAAAAGGTCATCGTCGTCGGCAAGCCGAGCGTCTGCCCGGCGATCTGGTCGCGTTGCGAGCGGGCGTAGCGGGAGAAGTCGGGAATGTTCAGCGAGAGCGTGGACCAATACCCGACCATCGCGGTGAGTCCCGCGCCGAAGACCGGCCAGAACAGCGCGGGCGTGTCGAGTTTTGTGGGCTGCGAAAAAATCGGACCGAATCCGTCGGCGGCCTTCCACGCCCAGTGGACAAGCCCCAGGCCGATCACCAGCAGGAACGGCGCGCTGAAGGTCTCCAGCCATTTGATCGACTCCATCCCGCGCACGATGAAGTAGACGTTCACGGCCCAGAAAAGCAGGAAGCAGGCGAACTCCGCGGCGGTGATTCCGAGCACGGGCAGCTTGGCGTGTTGGGTGGGATCGAATCCGAAAATGACGGCCGCCGTGGAATGGATCGCCGCGCCGCCCACCCATGTCTGGATGCCGAACCATCCGCAGGCGACGATGCCGCGCATGAGCGCCGGGATGTTCGAGCCCAGCGTTCCGAACGAGGCCCGCAGCAGGACGGGAAACGGGATGCCGTAGCGCGTGCCGGGGTGGGCGTTGAGCGTCATGGGAATCAACACGATCAAATTCCCGAGGAAGACGGTGAGCACCGCCTGGCTCCAGTTCATGCCTTGGCCGATGAGGCCGCTGGCGAGCGTGTAGGTGGGAATGCATACGGCCATGCCGACCCAGAGGGCGGCGATGTTCCATTTCGTCCAGGTGCGGCGGCGGGATTCCACCGGCGCAAGGTCTTCGTTCCAGAGCCGGAGGTCCGGTTTTTCGTCGGGTGTTTTCATGGTGTTTGGGAGGGGGAGGGGACTTGGCGGGGAACTCAGTTGCCGAAGCGTTTTCGCAGGAAGGAAAGCGGGAAACGGTCGCCCGGGCAATCAGTGGGTTTCGGGTTGATTTCCTTGTGGCCTTTCACGATCGCCTGTTTGCCTTTGACCCTGCCCACGCGGCCGCGGAGGTAGGTGCAAAGCTCGTCGAGCGCCTCCATCTGGGCCTTGGTGGGCAGGTCGCGGTTGAGATCGCCGACCAGGCAGATGCCGATGGAGATGTCGTTGAGATAATTGCTGGCGACGTGGCCGCCGTTGATCTGGCGCGTCCAGCGGTTGCCGATTTCGATCTGGCCGTTGCCGGAGGATTTTCCGTTGCCGATGACGAAATGATACGCGAGGCCGTTTTGCATTTTGCGCACGCGGCGGTGGTAGTTGTCGAAAATGCGGGCGTTGCCCTGGCGGGTGCCGCTGTTGTGGACGATGATGTATTTCCAGCGGCCGCGTTTGACCTTGGCGTTGTCGATGGCCTTGCGGACGGCGGGCGTGAGATAGCGCCAGCGCTTCATGAATCCGCCGAAGACGGGCTTCGACGGGGGTTCGTAGCCGGCGTCCTCCTGCAGGCCGGATTTTTCGATGAGGATCGGCGCGTCGAGGCGGCGGCCTTCGGGGGTTTTTCCCTTGGGAATCTGGACGCTTGGCTTGGAGGCGCTCGATGCCTCCCCTTTTTCCTTGGCGGGAACGGATGCCGGCTTGCCTTGGAAACCGTCGTCGCCGGGAATGAGAACAAAGTCGTCGGAGTCCCCGGCGGGCGCCGGTTTTTGGCGCGCGGGTGTCGGCGCGGGAGTCGGTTTCGGACGGGGCGCCGGCGTGGCGGCGGGTGTCGGCTTGGGTTTGACCGGCGCGGGCGCGGGCTTGGGGGTCGAGACGGGGCGGGGCTTCGGGCGCGGCGTGGGGCTGGGAGAGGGTTTGGCCACCGGGCGGATGTCCTCGCGGGCTTGAAGGAAGAGGCGTTTTTTTTCGGCCTCGCTCATTTGCGCGTCGAGCTTCGGCGCGAAAAGAAGGCCGGAGAGAAGAATGAGGAGAATGCCCTTGAACCGACGTCGCACGCCGCAGGCTAACAAGCGCGGGACGATTTTCAAGACGCCGGGTAAATCACTTTTTCGAGACGGAGGCCCGCGGCGGGCGCGGTGTGGGTGAAGGCCGGCGAGCCGTTGCGGAGCCGCTCCTCCAATTCGTCCAACCCGCAGCGTCCCGAAGCATGGCGGACCGCGGCCGCCGCGAGCGTGCGCACCATTTTGTAAAGGAACCCCCCGCCCTCGAAGCGGAGATCGATTTTCGCTCCCCCGACGACGGGTTCGATGCGGTGGATCGTTCGCGTCGTGGATTCGGGCGCCTTGCCCCGGCGGGCGGAGAACGCGGCGAAGTCGTGCGTGCCGATGAAAAGTCCGCAGGCCTCGCGGAGGCGCTCGAAATCGAGCGTCCAAGGCACATGCCAGGCGCGGTCGGCCCACAGCGGATGGGCCGACGGGGCGTTCCACAGCGTGTAGGTGTAGATTTTTCCCGTCGCCGAAAACCGGGCGTGAAAATCGGACGTCACTTCCCGGACCTCCATCACGCGGATCGTTCGGGGCAGATGGGCGTTGAGCGCGTCTCTCCAGGCGTTCGGCGGGAAGCGGCCGTCGAGGACATCGGCATGGGCGCATTGGGCGTCGGCGTGAACGCCCGCATCGGTGCGGCCCGCGCCGTGCACCCGGGTGCCTGGGGCGCCGAGGGCGGCGAAGGCGTTTTCCAGATGGTCCTGGATCGTGTTGCCGCCGGCCTGGCTTTGCCAGCCGTTGAAGTCCGCGCCGTGGTAGGCGATCTCGAGCAGGATTCTCACACCTGCGAATCCAGCCAGCTTTGAAGAAGGATCTGGGCCGCGACCTGGTCGATGACGCTTTTTTGCTGCTTCGCGTTGCGGCCCGATTCGCGCAGGGAGCGCTCGGCGGCCACGGTCGTGAGTCGTTCGTCCCATGGAATGACCTTGAGATTTGTGGCCGCTTGGAGTTCGGCGATCAAGGCGCGCGCTTTTTCCGCCGCCGGTCCGTGGCTGCCGTCCATGTTTCTCGGCATTCCCACGATGATCGCCTCCGCGCCGCGCGATTTGGCGATTTCGAGGATGCGGGCGACGGGTTTTCCCTTGGCGGCGGGGATGGTTTCCAGCGGATGGGCGAGGAGTCCGAGATCGTCGCTTCCCGCCACGCCGATCCGCGCGTCTCCGGGGTCGATGCCGATGGCTTTTTTCATTCGGGATTGAAAATCCCACACCTGCCGCCTAGCTTCAACGCCCATGTCAAATCTCTCCTTGGACAAATTCGGCGAGAACCTTCCGGTTTCCGGAATTGTGGGTTTCTCGCAAGTCGCCATCGGACTCGGCGCGGGATTTCTTGTCGCCGACAGCATCGGCCACAACGCCCGCCGGAACGCGGGGGTCGCCTTGATCACCATCGGCGCCGCCGCGCTGGTGCCGCTCGTCTGGGGGATCGCCTCGAAAATCAGCTCGCGTCCCGATTCCTCCCGCGCCATGCGCAAGCGGCTCGAGGGAATCCGCGGCGAGTTCGATTCCGAGCACCACTCCTGACCCCGCCTCTGCGTGGGCACTCCGCGGCTAGTTCTCGCCTCCGCCTCTCCCCGCCGCGTGGAATTGATGCGGGAAGCGGGTTGGAGTTTCGAAACCGTTGTCTCCGGCGCGGAGGAGTTGGAATTCCACCCCGGCGGCGCCGAAGCCCTCGCCCTGGAAAACGCCCGCCGCAAGTGGGAGTCCATCGCGCCCCTTCGGCCCGGCGATGTGGTCGTCTCGGCCGACACGGTGGTTTGGATGGACGGGCAATTTTTCGCCAAGCCCCGCGATTTGGCCCATGCCCGGGAAATGCTCGCCGCGCTGGCCGGGAAAACCCACCAGGTGGCGACCGGTGTGTTTTTCGGCGAAAAAACCACCGGCGGCTTGTCGTTTTCGGAATCCTCTTTTGTGACATTTCGCGCTCTCGCCGCCGCCGACATCGAAGACTACTTCCAGCTCGTCAATCCGCTCGACAAGGCCGGAGGCTACGCCGCGCAGGGCGGGGGCGGCGGAATCATCGCGCGTCTGGAGGGATCGACGGCCAACGTGATCGGCTTGCCCGTGGAACGATTGGGCGTGGAGCTGCGCAAACTCGGGCTTCAGCCCCGGCAGGTGTAGACAAACGCCGGGGGGAAATTGGCGATCACCACCGGGCTCCGCTGGATCGTGCCGAAGGCCGCCTCGAGATTTTTTCGGAAACGCCGTCCGGCTTGGAGCCGATGCGGACCGTAATAGGCGAACGTCGTGAAAACGCCGCCGCCCCGCAGGACCGACCGGATTTCCCCCAGCAATCTTGCCTGCAAATCCCCGCCGAAGGCCGCCCAGGGCAGTCCCGAGAGGATCACATCCGGTTTTTCCATTCTCGCGGCCTCCAGATGCTCGCCGAGCCGGGTGGCGCAGCCCTCGATCACCTTGGCCGAGGGGAATTTTTTCGTCATCGCGCGCGCCAGCGCCGTGTCCTTCTCCACCGCCGCGAAGCTCGCGCCGCGTCTCAGGTTGGAAAGAATTTCCCCGGTGAAAGCCCCTGTTCCCGGTCCCAACTCCACCACGCAATCGGCCTTGTGGATTTCCGAGGCCTCGACCATCGCCCGCGCCAGCCGGGGCGAGGACGGCCAGAGCGCCCCCACCGAACCCGGCGAGGTCAGGAAGGCTTTGATAAATCGAAGCGACACGCCGCAGAACCTGCTGGCCAGCCCGTATCCGCGCAACCCCAAAAGAGATTTTCCATGCGAATCCCCGCGTCGCTTTGCTAGCTTGTCCCGATGAAATCTCTCCCGCTTGTTGCGTTGCTGCTGCTGCCAAGCCTTCTCCTCGGCCGCGAAACGCTCATCGACAACACCGGCACCGTGGAAAATCCCAAACCGACCTGGGAGACCCAGCGCCAGGCCCGCACCTTCTCGCTCCTCATCCCCGCCCCCCGCGGACAAATCACCGACCGCAACGGACGCCCTCTCGCCCAAACCCGCCTGAGCTACAACCTCGCCATCAATTTCCCCACGCCCCTCGACTGGCCCGACGACAAGATCCTCTCCTATGCGAAACGCGAGATGGCCCTCGCCTCCGGACTCCTCAACCGCGACATCCGGCTCTCCGACTCCGCCATTCTCAACCACTACAAAAACCGCGGCGTCCTCCCCCTCGACATCGCCGAGGACCTCCTCCCCCGCGAACTCGCCGCCGTCCAGCGAAGCATGCCGCCGAATCAAATTCTTCGCCAAACCTACGCGCGCTTCTACCCGAACGGCCCGCTCGCCGCGCACATCATCGGCTACACCGGCCCGCAGGCCCCCCTCTCGCAGCGGCCCATCGAAAACAACGACCTCATCTTCCCCGAAAGCGAGGGCCGCGAGGGCCTCGAGCAAATCTTCGACCGCGAACTCCGCGGCCAGCCCGGCCTTCTCCAAATCACGTTCGGAGCCGACGGCAAGAAAGTCTCCGAGCGCGTCGCGCGCCAGCCCGTGCCGGGCTACAACGTCATCTCCACCCTCGACCTCGACCTCCAGCAAACCTGCGAGCAGGTCCTCTCCAAAAACACCCGCCGCGGCGCGATCGTCGTCATGGATCCCAACAACGGCGAAATCCTCTCGCTCGCCTCGTGGCCGAGTTTCAATCCGAACGATTTCGTCCCCTCCGTGAAGCCGTCGGTTTTCGCGGCCTATTCCAAGGATCCCTCGAATCCCCTCCTGCCCCGCGCGTTCCGCTCCGCCTACCCGCCGGGCTCGACGTTCAAAACCTTCGTCGGATTCGCGGGCCTCGAGAGCGGCCGCATCAACACGACGGAAACCTTCTCCTGCCCGACCTCGTTCTCGGTGGGCAACCACGTTTTCCGCAACTGGAAAAAAGTGGACGCCGGCCGCCTGAATTTCCGCCAGGCGCTCACCCAGTCCTGCAACACCTGGTTCTATCAAGCGGGCCTGAAAATCGGCCCCGAGCCGATCATCGACTACTCGCGCCGGCTCGGCCTGGGACGCCGCACCGGCATTCCGCTTCGCGCCGAGGCCGCCGGCAACATTCCCGACAACGACTACATGCTCCGCGTGCACAAGCGCACCATCAAAGGCGGCGACGTCGCGAACATGGCCATCGGCCAGGGCGACATCCTCATCAGCCCGCTCCAAATGGCCCAGGCCATGGCAGTGCTCGCGAATGGCGGAGATCTCCACCAGGCGCGACTCGTCCTGCAGGTCCAGAACATCGCCAATCAAGTCGTCGCCGCGTATCCCGACCGCATCCGCGACCAGGTGCCCACCACCCCGGCGATCCGCGACGAAATGCGCCGCGCGCTGGTCGCGGTCACCAGCGACGGCCTGGGCACCGCGTCCCGCGCCCGCGTGAAAGGCATCGAGGTCGCCGGAAAAACCGGCACCGCCCAATGGGGCCCCACCGACCGCCAGCGCATCGCCGCCTGGTTCGCGGGCTTCCTCCCCGCCGAGGCCCCGAAGTATGCCTTCGCAGCGCTCTACGAGAGCGAGCCGAACGCCAAGGCCGGCGGCGGTTCCCACGCCGCCCCGCTCATCGGGCAGGTTTTCAAGGAGGTCTACTCCGAAAAAAAATCCCCCGCCCCCGTCGGCGATTCCGCTCCCTCGGCCGTTCGCGCGACATTGCCCTCCGAGGACCCCGCCCCGGAACCCGCTCCGCAAGCGGTTCCCGCGGCCATCGACCCCGCCGACGAGACCCTCGAACCCGCCGAATCCGAACTCGACGAGTCGAACTGAATTTTTTTGCCGAAAAGTTCCTGTGGCCGCTTGACACCTGTTCCGGCTTTTGATGCTCTCACCGCCGGTATCCATCCCAATCCACTCAACCCACCAATAAAAAACACATGAACAAAGTCGAACTCACCGCCGCGGTTCAAAAAACCCTCGGATCCAGCAAGGCCGACGCCGAGCGCGCCGTCAATGCCGTCATCGATGCCATCAAAGCCGGCGTCAAAAAAACCAAGAACGTCCAACTCATCGGATTCGGCACCTTCAAGGTCGCCAACCGCAAGGCCCGCACGGGTGTGAACCCGAAGACCGGCCAGAAGATCAAGATCAAGGCCTCGAAGACCGTGAAATTCGTCGCCGGAAAAGCTTTCAAGTCCGCCGTCTGATTTCCCCTCCGCAGAAGAAAAAAGCCCGTCCGGAAACGGACGGGCTTTTTCATTTTCACGACCGGGTCGCCCGGACAGCGTTTATTTATGCAGCACTGCGGCGAGGTGCTGGATTTTCCGGGCAAGCAGGATGTCCTTTTCGGTCACCCCCTCCGCGGAGTGCGTGACCAGTTCGATGCGAACCTTGTTGAAGGAGTTCGACCAGTCCGGATGGTGGTTCATTTTCTCGGCTTCGAGCGCCACCGCCGTGATGAAGCTGAAGGCCTCGATGAAATTGTTGAATTGGAAATCCGCGCGGATGCGGCCGTTCACATATTCCCAGCCGGGGAGGATTTTGATCGCGTCGTTGAGCTCTTCTTTCTTGAGGGGGTGGTCCATGGACTCCATTCATGGCAGTCGCCGACGCGAAATCAAGAAGACATCCGCGGACTCCCGGCCCCGCGCGTTTGCATCAAGGCGGATGCCGCCGCCATCGCCTTTTCAAGCCGACCCAGGCGGACCGCGGGACCGAAAACCGGAAAACGCCGCCGCTCGAGTTTGTCCAACAGCGTTTGATAAACCCTCGCCATCACCCGCGCCGGCCGCAGGGCGTGGAAGTCGGCGGCGGGCGGCACCGCGGCCGCGAATCGCATCCTCGCCCGCCCCGCCTCGAAAGCCATGAGCCGTTGGAAGCCCGTGCCCGGACGGTGCTCGAGGATTTCTCTCTCGGCGACTCCATGGCGCGCGAGATCCTCCAGCGGCAGGTAAATCCTGCCCCGCCGGGCATCCTCGCCGACATCGCGCAGGATGTTTGTCAATTGCAACGCATGGCCCAAATGGATCGCGTAAATCCCGCTCGCCTCGTCGCGGCATCCGAAAATCCGGACCGAGACCAATCCCACCGCGCAGGCGACCTTCCAGCAATAGGCCTCGAGTTCGGCGATCGTTTGAAAGCGCCCGGGCCGCGCGTCCGAGGCGCAGCCTTCGAGAATTTCGAAAATCAACCCCCGGTCGACGCCGTTTCTTTCGATCAACCGCTCCAATCCCGCGTGGCCGCGCCGCTCGAGGGTTTCCCTCCATTTCCAAATCCCCCGCTCCCGCTCTTCCGGCGGAGTCTCCATGTTGTCCGCGATGTCGTCGACCGTGCGGCAAAACCGGTAGAACAAAAGCGCATCCCTTCGGCGCCGCGGCGGCAGGAAGGCCAGCGCGAAAGCCAGGTTGGAGCGCCCGGCCCCCCGCAACGCCGGTTCCGTCCTCATTCCCTGGGCGCAACCGCGGGCTCGATCACCCGGTCGCATTCGAAGGCCTCCCCGTCCCGCCCGGCATTCCATAAAACACAGGCGCCATTCTCCCGCGCGTAGCGCGCCGCCAGGGGCAGAAGAAAGCGGGCCGGCGGCGAAACCGCCACGAGAATTTCCGGACGGTGGACAATCGCCCTCGCGAAGGCCACCCGCCAATGGCTCTCCAAATCCAGTTCGGCGGCATCCGCTTTCCCTGTCGATTCCTCCAAACCCGAAAACGCCAGCACCTCCGCGACCCGCGCTCCCGCCTCCCCGGCCGAGTCGCGGCGAAGCCGCAGATACGGCATGGCGATGTTCTCCGCCACCGTGAAGGTCGGCAACAAATGCGGGTGGGTGAAAAGAAATCCAAACGTCCTGTCGCGAAGCTCGCTCGCGGCGTTGGTTTCCAGATCGAGAACCGTCCGCCCCAGCACGGTGAGATCCCCCGAGTCCGGACGCTCGATCATGCCGAGCACATTCATCAGAAGCGCGATGCCGCCGTCCTCGGGTCCCCGGAAGGCCGTCGCCGTCCCCGCCTCGAATTCTCCCGAGAAATTCCGCACCTCGTCCCGCGGATGCCCATTCCATGGGGTTCGGCGGCAGGTGATGTTCCGGCAGAGAATGGAGGTCATTGGCACGGGGGGGGTGTTTTTCTTTTTCAACATGGATTTGCGGCGCTTGTCAAAAATTCCGCGCCGCGCCGCGTTCAAATCGTGCTGGATGGGGTGGGGGACCCGTTTTACTGTTCGCGCGTGAGTTACCGAGTGTTCGCCCGAAAATACCGTCCGCAGACCTTTTCCGAAGTCGTCGGCCAGGACCACATCACGCGAACCCTGCGAAACGCGATCACCTCGAAACGCCTCGCCCAGGCCTATCTTTTCGTGGGTCCCCGCGGCATCGGAAAAACCTCCACCGCCCGCATCCTCGCCAAGGCGCTCAATTGCCAGGAGGGCACCTCCGCCGATCCCTGTGGAAAATGCCCCGCCTGCCTCGAGATCGCCGAGGGCCGCAGCCTCGACGTCATCGAGATCGACGGCGCCAGCAACAACAGCGTGGACAACATTCGCGACCTCCGCGAAAGCGCCGCCTACGCCCCGGCGCGGGGTCCTTTCAAAATCTACCTCATCGACGAGGTCCACATGCTCTCCGGCGGGGCCTTCAACGCGCTTCTCAAAACGCTCGAGGAGCCGCCGCCGCATGTGAAGTTCATCTTCGCGACCACCGAGGCCCACAAGCTCCCCGCCACCATCACCAGCCGCTGCCAGCGTTTCGACCTCCGTCGCATTCCTTCCGAGTTGATCCAGAAGCACCTCCTCCACATCGCCGATTGCGAGAAGATCCAACTCGACTCCGACGCCGCCGAAGCCATCGCGCGCGGGGCCGACGGCGGGTTGCGCGACGCCGAGAGCATGCTCGACCAGATGGTTTCCTTCTGCGGCGAGCGCATCTCCGCATCCGATGTGATGGACGTCTTCGGATTCACCTCCATCGAAACCGTGCGCCGGCTTGCGACGGCGGTTTTTGCGATGGACGCCCGGGCCGCCCTCGACATCGTCGAAAACCAATCCTCCGCCGGCAAAGACCTCATGCGCCTCGCGGGCGAACTGGTCTCGCACCTCCGCGACCGTTTGGTTTCCCAGGCCACCGGTGCGGAAGCCGCCATTCCGCAGGCGAAACTCCTCGATCTCATCGAGCATTTCAGCGCCGCCGAGTCCTCGATGAAATGGGCCTCGGACAAAAAACTCCAATTCGACGTCGCGGTCATCAAGGCGATCCATCTGCTCGATGAAACCAGCCTCACCGATGTGATCGAAACGCTCTCCGGTTTGTGCCAAGGCGAATTGCCCGCGCCCCGTCCCGCGCCGCGACCCGTTGTCGCCGCAGCCGCTCCGGCTCCCCAAGTCGAGGCGCCAGCGCCTCCGCCAGCCTCCGTGCCGGCGCCTCCACCCGCACCAACTCCGGTGATGAAATCCCCCGAAGCCTCGGTGGACGCCGCTCTCGCCTGGGAATCGCTCGTCGCCGACCTTTCAAAAAATTCCTTCATCCGCTTCGGCTGGCTCGCCGATGGTGTCTTCGACCGCGTGGAGGACGGTAAAATCCTCGTCCGCTTCCCCGGCTCCGCGCGCGAGTCCTCGGGATTCTTCATGGAGGACGGCGTGAAGGACCTCGAGCAACGCCTGCTCAAGCAACTCGGCCAACCGCTCCGCATCCAATTCGACTACGACGACTCGCTCCAACCCGCCGCGCCCGCCGAGGAGTTTCGCGAAGCGCCGCCCGAACCGGCGCCCGTCGAGCCGGACCCGGCACCCGCCCCCGCCGCGCCGCCCGCCGATCCGATGGAGGAATTCCTCAACGACCCCCTCATCGAAAAAGCCCTCGAAATCTTCAAGGGCACTCTTCAGACTCGCACCGCATGAACATCGCAAAAATGATCAAGGAGGCCCAGCGCATGCAGGAGCGCATGGCCGAAGCCCAGTCCCAACTCGCCGCCAAATCCGTCGAAGCCACGTCCGGCGGCGGCAAGGTCACCGTCCGGGCGACCGGCTCCGGCGACATCACCTCGATCAAAATCGACCCCGCCGTGGTCGATCCCAACGATGTCGAAATGCTCGAGGATCTCGTTCTCAGCGCCGTCCGACAGGCCATTGAGGATGCAAAACGCCTCGCGGGCGATGAAATGGGCAAGCTCACCGGCGGCATGAAAATCCCCGGCCTCTCGATGTAATGGGAGTCTGCCCCGACCACTGGATTCGCCGCATGGCGCTCGACAAGGGAATGATCGAACCCTTCGTCGATGGCCAGGTGAAACAAACCGACAACGGCGGACGCGTGATCAGCTACGGCCTCTCGAGCTATGGCTACGACCTCCGCGTCTCGAACGAGTTCAAGGTTTTCACCAACGTCTTCGGCAGCGTGGTCGATCCGAAGGCCTTCGACGACCGTTCGTTCGTCGATATGGAAACCGACGTCTGCGTAGTCCCCCCCAATTCCTTCGCGCTCGCCCGCAGCGTCGAATATTTCCGCATCCCCCGCGACGTGCTCACCATCTGCGTCGGCAAATCGACCTACGCCCGCTGCGGAATCATCGTCAACGTCACTCCCTTCGAGCCCGAGTGGGAAGGCCACGTGACGCTCGAAATTTCCAACACCACGCCGCTCCCTGCCCGCATCTACGCGAACGAGGGACTTGCGCAGGTCGTCTTTTTCCTCGGCAACGAAACCTGCGAGACGAGCTACGCCGACCGCGCCGGAAAATACATGGGCCAGCGCGGCATCACGATTCCGCGGATGTGAAGGAGGCGCTGGCGGTCATGGCCGGCGGCGCCGTTGGCAGTCTCGCCCGCTGGGGAGTGGCGGTCTGGTTCGCCACCCAACCGTGGTCCGAAAAATTCCCGTGGGCCACTCTCGCGGTCAACGTCGCCGGTTCGTTCCTCATCGGATTTCTCGCCGAGTTGATGATCGAGGACGGACCGTTTTTCCTCGGCTCCGGGGTCCGCTCGCTTCTGCTGGTGGGAATCCTCGGCGGCTTCACCACGTTTTCCGCCTTCAGCCTGCAAACCTTGGCGCTTCTGCGCTCCGGCCAAGTCCTCCTTGCGGGAGTGAACATCCTGTCCAGCTTGGCCCTCTGCCTGCTGGCTGTCTGGGTCGGAGCCCTTGCCGCCCATTGGATTCTCGGACTGGTGAAATAAATTCCATCCACGAGCCGCTGCCTTTGGACGATTTCACTGCCCGGTTGGTGATTCGGTTCAGAGGGGCGGGATTGGATCCGTAGACATTTGCTTGTTGTCGGGGAACAAGGCTGTTGGTAGATGCCTTGCGTCGTCCAACAACCTCCGACTCCATGTCTCATTTCCATCCCCCCTTGGGCAGTTTCCTGCGGGAACGATCCAGCCACCAACCCGAGCCATTTCTCCGATGAGCCAAAGCGTTGATCGCCGCGCCTATTCGCGGGCCTGTCTCAGGATTCTCGGTGTGCTGCTGGGGATTTGGTTTTTTGTCAGTTTCGGGTGCGGGATTTTGTTCCGCGAGTGGATGGACGAGCATCTGCCGCCGGTGGGGACGGCGCCGTTCGGTTTCTGGATGGCACAGCAGGGGTCGATCATTTGTTTCATTTTGATCCTGGTTGCGTATGCGGTGCTCATGAAGCGGCTGGATGCGAAGTTCGGCTATTCCGAAGGGGAGGAAGGGCAATGAGCCAGGGCACGCTGAACTTTTTGTTCATCGGGATCTCATTCGCGGTCTACATCGTGATCGCGGTGCGGTCGCGGGCCGGCTCGACGAAGGAATACTACACGG
>CAZVPK010000013.1:0-23924 GCA_964628505.1 uncultured Chthoniobacter sp. | reverse complement strand
CGGATTTTTTCGGTGGGGGTGAGACGGGGGTTTTCGTCGATCAAGGAAATATCGATGCCATATGCCTCGGCGCGCTGGACGGCCGTCATGTGCCTTGTCGATTCGCAAAACGCCTCGAACTCCTCGACGGTCATGCCCCGATTTGCGAGCGGTAGGCGGCGGCGTCTTGAAGGGAATCGAGTTCGGCGGGGTCGGCGAGGCGGATTTTGAAAATCCACGCGGCGCCAAACGGGTCGGTGTTGAGGAGCGAGGGGTCGGCTTCGATGGCTTCGTTGCGGGCGATGATTTCGCCGCTCACGGGGGAATAAATATCGCTGGCGGCTTTGACGGATTCGACCACGGCGGCGATCTCGCCGGCTTTCACGGTTTTTCCAAGCGGGGGAGGTTCGGCGAAGACGATGTCGGTGAGTTCGGCCTGGGCGTGGTCGGTGATGCCGACGGTGCCGGTGTCGCCCTCGACGAGGATCCATTCGTGGGTGGTGGCGTAGCGGAGGTTTTCGGGAACGTTCATGGTTTTTTGAGGAAAGGTTTTTTGACGACCTCGGCGCGGAAGCGTCGGTCGCGGACTTCGATTTGGACTTCCTGGCCGATATCGCAATAGGCGGGCGGCAGGTAGGCGAGGGCGATGCCGCAGCCGAGAGTGGGCGAGAGCGCGCCGCTGGTGGTTTCGGTGACGGGTTCGCCGTTCACAAACACGCGGTAGTGCGAGCGGATGGGCGGGGATTTTTCGGTGACGCGCAGCGCGCAGAGTTTGTGCGGGAGGACGGCGTGTTGCTTTTGCGCGAGGAGGGCGTCGCGGCCGAGGAAGGCGGGTTTTTTGAGATCGCAGAAAAATCCGAGCCCGGCTTCGAGCGGGGTGCGGTCGGGCGAGAGGTCGGAGCCGTTGAGCGGGTAGCACATCTCGAGGCGGAGCGTGTCGCGGGCGCCGAGGCCGCAGGGTGTGGCGCCGGCGGCGAGGGCGGCTTGCCAGGCGGTGATGGCTTCGGAAGCGGGGAGGATCCATTCGAAGCCGGCTTCGCCGGTGTAGCCGGTGGTGGCGATGAAAGAGGTGTTTGCGCTTCGCGCTTCGCGAGGAGGGCTCTGCTTGTCAGAGCCGGGTTGGTGTGTTTGCGAAAGCGGTTCCGGACCTGACAAGCAGGTCCCTCCTGGGCGTTCCGTGATTTCGATGACCCGGTTTCGTTCGGCGGGCATCGGCTTTTGGAAAAGTTTTTTGAAAACCTCGGCGGCTTTGGGGCCTTGGATCGCGAGGGCGGCGAAGTCGGAACTGCGGTTCGTGAATTCCACGCCGGGTGTGGCGTGTTGGCGGAGCCAGGCGGCGTCCTCGTCGATTTTGGCGGCGTTCACGATGAGGAGGTATTTTTCCTCCGCGAGGCGGTAGGCGATGAGGTCGTCAATGACGCCGCCGCGTTCGTTGAGGAGGAGTGTGTATTGGGCGTGGCCGACGGGGAGGGACGCGAGATTGTTGGTGAGGAGCGAGTCGAGCCAGGCGGTGGCGCCGGGGCCTTCGACGAAAAATTCGCCCATGTGCGAGATGTCGAAAACGCCGCAGGATTCGCGCACGGCTTTGTGCTCCTGCAGGATTCCCGAGTA
Organism: uncultured Chthoniobacter sp.; assembly: GCA_964628505.1. GTDB lineage: Bacteria > Verrucomicrobiota > Verrucomicrobiia > Chthoniobacterales > Terrimicrobiaceae > UBA967. Next base: position 22,334 of record CAZVPK010000013.1, on the reverse strand, counting down.
TTGCACGGGCATTTCCCAACCGGCGAATTCGACGATGCGGCCGCCGGCGGCGAGGTGTTGGTCGTGAAGGGGCGTGCGCATCAGGCGGTGTGGGGCTTGGCGTGCTGGTCGTCGAAATTCAGGTAGGTGTAAAGCGTGAGGCTTTTCTCGTAGTCGTCAAGGAGCCGCATGGCCTCGTTGGGCTTCAGCCGGTCGGATTTGATGGCGGCATCGGTCTGGGCTTTCATTCGGCGGGCGAGTTCGTTCACATCCCACTGGGTGAGGCTGAGCACCTGGCCGATCGTGCTGCCCGGCAGGATTTCCTCGATGTAGTAGCCGCTGTCCTCGTCCTCATCGAGGTAGATGTGCATTTCGTTCACGCGGCCGAAGAGATTGTGGAGGTCGCCCATGATGTCCTGGTAGGCGCCGGCGAGGAAGAACCCGACATAATACGGCTCGCCGGGTTTCCAGCGGTGGAGCGGCAGGGTTTCCTTCACATCCTGGATGTCGATGAACTTCGCGACCTTGCCGTCCGAGTCGCAGGTGATGTCCACAAGCGTGGCGTTGCGGTCGGGTTGTTCGTCGAGGCGGTGGATTGGCATGACCGGGAAAAGCTGGCCGAGTGCCCAGTGGTCGAGGAGGGATTGGAAGACGGAGAAGTTGCAGAGGTATTGGTCGCCAAGGGCGATCTCGAGTTCGCGCACCTCCTCGGGGACGATCTCGGCGTCGCGGAAAAGTTCCACCGTGCGCGTGGCGATCTGCCAAAAGACGGTCTCGATGCCGGCCTTGGTGCGGAGGTCGAGGAGGCCGAGGTCGAACATCGACTGGGCGCGCTCGCGGATTTCCTGGGCGTCGTGGAAATTTTCCAGTCGGCGGGTTTCGGAAAGCGAGGATTGGAGTTCGAGGATGTCCGCGAGAAGGTTCGGTTGGCCGTCCGGCACGGGGGTCGGCGGAATCTCGATGTGGCTGGCTTTTTCAATCGCGCCGAAGGTTTCGACGATGAGAACGGAATGCTGGGCGACGATGGCGCGTCCGCTTTCGCTGACGAGGACGGGGTGGGGGACGGATTCGGAATCGCAGACCTCCTTCACGGTGTAGACGATGTCGCGCACATATTCGTCGAGCGTGTAGTTCATCGAGCTGTCGAACGAGGTGCGCGAGCCGTCGTAGTCCACGCCGAGCCCGCCGCCGACATCGAGGTGTCCGAGGTCGTGGCCCATTTTGGAGAGTTTGGCGTAGAAGCGGGCGGCCTCGCGGACGGCGCGCTTGATGGTGCCGATGTCGGGAACCTGCGAGCCGACATGGAAGTGGACAAGCTTGAGGGCTTGGGGGAGTCCGGCGGCGTGGAGCATGTCGCTGGCCTCGACGAGGTCGGCGGTGGAGAGGCCGAACTTGGCGTTCTCGCCGCCGCTGGTGGCCCATTTGCCCGCGCCCTTGGAAAGCAGGCGCACGCGGAGGCCGATCATCGGCTCGATTTTCATCTCCTGCGACACGCGGAGGATGTGGGCCAACTCCTCGAGCTTCTCGACGACGAGGATGACTTTTTTTCCGAGTTTGCGGCCGAGGAGCGCGCTGCGGATGAAGCTGGTGTCCTTGTAGCCGTTGCAGATCACGAGGCTCTCGGGGTCGGTGTGGACCGAGAGCGCGGCGAGGAGTTCGGGTTTGCTGCCCGCCTCGATGCCGAAATGCCAGGGCGCGCCGGCGTCGAGGATTTCCTCCACGACTTCGCGGAGCTGGTTGACCTTGATCGGAAACACGCCGCGGTAGGGGGCGCCGTAGCCGGCCTCGGCGATGGCGTTGGCGAACGCCTTGTTGATCGTCTCGACGCGGTCGCGCAGAAGGTCGTGGAACCGCACCACGAGAGGAAAGGCGAGTTTGTGGGCGCGGGCCTCGGCGACGACTTCCATGAGGTCGATCGTCTCGCCGTTTCGCTTGGGGTGGACGACGACATGGCCTTGCGGGTTGATGCCGAAGTAGCCGCCGCCCCAGCGGTCCACATTGTAAAGCGAAAGGGCGTCCTGAATTTCAAACGATGGGTCGGGTTGCATGGAAATGTTCAAAGATTGATCACCTGGAACGAGCCTTGGCTGACGGCTTTGGCTTCCTCGGGGGTGACCCAGCGCTCGGCGTATTCGGGCCCCCACGAGTCGGAGACGGCGATTTCGCCGGTCTGTTTGTTGTAGCCGATGATCATGCAGACATGGCCCGAGGCGCGGTCGATGCGGAAGCGGCGCGCGTCGCGTCGTGCCGCGGCGATTTCCTGTTTCCAGGCGGCAGGGTCGGACATTCCGGCGCGGGCTTTTTTGCGCGAGTCCGCGGCGTTGTTGAATTCGGGGGTGGAAAACATCGCCCACACGACCGGGAGGCCGCGGTCGATGTAGCGGGCGACACCCGCGGGATCGAGACGCGGCGATACGGCTTCGATGGAGCGCCCCGCAAAAACGATCGCCTGGCGCGCGCCGGCGGCGATCGCGTCGAGCGAGGTGCCGCCGCCCTCGCGGGTCTGGCCGGCCATGGCGAGCACATACATGTCGGCGGGAACACCCATGTAGCGCATCACGCGTTCCCAGGTGGCGGGGACGCAATAGCCCTTGGGACCCTGGTTCACCATCGGCATGTCCTTGAGAACAACGTCTCCGTTCGCGCGGCGCTCGACGCGCTCCGCAATCCGGCGGCGGATCTCCCCGTCGGGAACGCGCGACCTTCCGCCCGCGTCGGCGGATTCGGAGGGCATCACGCGCAGGGCGACATATTCGTCGCGGGGTGCGGCGAGGAGGAAGGCGTGTCCGTTCCAGTCCCAGCGCCTCACGAACTCCCGTGTTTCGCGTCCCTGGCCGAAGCTGCCGGGCGACGGATCGCCGAAAAGTCCCGTCAGGGTGTCCGCGAGTTTTTTTCCATCCTCGCGCAGGGCGCGCTGGAGTGCGCGGATCTGCTCCTTTTTCAACCGCAACGTCCCGCGGTCGGATTCGACAGTGGTGTAAACGACCGAGTCCCCCTTGTTCGCGAAAACGAGGGAGAGGCCGGAGGGGGTTCCGTCCTCCGCGAGAAGGACGGTGGAGTGCGGGCGGCAGCCGAGGATCCGGGCGTCCTCCGGCGGGTATTTGCGGAAGCTCGAGTCGGTGGACGTGCGGGACTCCAACGGCCAGCCAAGCCGCTTGGCCACGGCGTCCGCCTCGTCGTCCCAGAGGTTGTCGTCCGAGAACAACCCGGCGCCGAAGGCCGCATTGACCTCCTGGAAGGCGGGGGGCGAGGCCTGCGCGTCCCCGAGCAACGCGAGGAGAAGCGCGGCGAGGCCGGGAACTGGACGGCGTGACATCATGGAAAATGCGGGCACACTAGGACCCCGTAGAAAAAATTCCATGCGAATCCTCCACTTCGATTGCTTTTCGGGAATCGGCGGCGACATGACGGTCGGCGCCTTGCGCGACCTCGGGGTCGGCGAGGAGGTTTTCCGCGGGGCGGTGGAGGCGCTCGGACTCGGCGACGAGATCCATTTGCACTTCCGCCGCGAGGCGCGCCAGGGGGTTTCCGGGTGGAAATTCGATGTGCATTCGCACGGCCACGGCGGAGTCGCGCACGAGCATTCGCACGGCCACTCCCATGCCCATGGAGTCCACGTCCACGGGCGGACCTGGAGGGAAATCCGCGCGCTTTTGGAGGGCTCGAAGCTTTCCGCGGAGGTGCGGCGGCGCTCGATTTCGGTCTTCGAACGGATCGCGGTCGCCGAGGCGAAAATCCACGGCGTTCCGGTCGAGGACATCGGTTTCCACGAGGTCGGCGCGGCGGATTCGATCGCGGACATCGTGGCGGCCTGCGCCGGGATCGAGGCGCTCGGGCCGGTGCGGGTCGAGGCCTCGCCGCTGGTCGAGGGCCGGGGATGGATCGACTGCGCGCATGGAAAATTCCCCCTCCCGGGACCGGCGACGCTGGAAATTTTGCGGGGGATTGAATTGAGGCAGGTGGACGAGAATGTCGAATTTCTCACGCCCACCGGGGCCGCGATTCTAGCCGAGTATGCCGGGCATTTCGGAACCATGTCGCCCATGCGGATTGTCAAAACCGGCTACGGCGTCGGAACCCGTGACACGCCGCCGCGCCCGAATGTCCTGCGCGCCGTGCTCGGCGAAACAACGGACGGCGATGCCGAGTCCGATGAAATCACGCGCCTCGAGACCAACCTCGACGACATCTCCGCCGAGATTGCCGGGGAAACGATGGCGCGCCTCTTCGAAGCGGGGGCGCTGGATGTTTACCTGACGCCCGTTCAGATGAAAAAAAACCGCCCCGGCTTCGTGCTGACCGTGCTTTGCGAAACATCGATGTCCCGCGGGTTGGCGCGCCGGGTTTTTTCGGAGACGGGAACGTTCGGCCTGCGCATCGAAACCGTGCGCCGCCTCAAGCTCCGCCGGGAATTCCGCGAGGTGGAGACGCCTTTCGGCCCGGTTCGTGTGAAACGCGGCTGGCTCGGCGACGAGTTGATCAGCGAATCGCCCGAGTTCGAGGACTGCCGCCGGCTTTCCGAAAAAGCGGGAGTTTCCGCGAGGGAGGTATATCGGGCCGCTTGGATCGCCGGGATCGAAAAACGCTAACCGCGGCAGAGCGCCAGGATCATGTCCGAGGCCGCCACGATGTCCTCGTGCACAAAATCCGCGCCCGTGTTTTCCAACTCCGCGCCATAGCCCGTCCGCACCAGAACCGTCCGGCAGCCCGCGTTCCGCCCGCATTCCACATCGATCGACTTGTCGCCGATCATCCAACTCCGCGCGAGATCGATCCCGTGGTCGCGCGCGGCCTCCTCGAGCATTCCAATCCCCGGCTTGCGGCGCGGCGTGGGGCTCTGTGGATGATCGGGGCAAAAATAAACCGCATCGATCCCGCCGGGCAGCTGCCTCAAAAATTCCGCATTCACCGCCGCGTATTGCTCCGGCGTGATGATCCCCTTTGCCAACCCGCTCTGGTTCGTTGCCACCACGGTCAACCACCCCGCGTGCCGCAGCCTCTGCAACGCGCCGACCGTTCCCGGAAACACCTTCACCCGTTTCGGATCGTTGCAGTAGTCCACCTCCTCCATCAGCGTGCCGTCGCGATCGAGGAACACCGCCCGGCGCTCACCCATGGTTTTGAAACGAGTCGATCAACTCCCGCGCCGTGAGCGTGGCGGTGCCGAGCTTGGCAACCACGACCCCGCTGGCGTGGTTCGAAATTTCCGCCGCCTCGGAGGGCGTGGCCCCGGCGCAAACCGCCAGCGTGTGCAGGGCGATCGCCGTGTCCCCGGCGCCGGAAACATCGAAGACCTCCTTCGCCCGCGTGGGCGTGTGGTAGGGCTCCGCGCCGCGCCGGAACAGCATCATCCCGTGCTCGCCGAGCGTCACCAGCAACGCCGGGAGATCCCATTTTTCCGAAAGCACCGCCCCGGTCTCCAGCAGGGGGGCGTCCTCGAGCGGGTTCTCGGCCGCGCCGGGATCCACCAGCCCCGCCATGGCGAAGGCCTCCGAGCGGTTGGGCTTCAAAAGATCCACGCCGCGCCAGTCCAGCGGGTTCGAGGGGTTCGGATCGGCCGCGAGATATTTTCCCGCGCCGCGCGCCATGGCGGTCACTCGGTCCTTGAACTCCTGGCCGAGGAACCCCTTCCCGTAATCCTCGAAAACCACCGCGTCCACCTCCGGCAACACCGATTCCACCGCCGCGCAGGCCCTGTCGAGCACCTCCACGGAGACCGGGCACCGCCGCTCGCGGTCCACGCGCACCACCTGCTGCTGGCGGGCCACGATGCGGGTTTTCACGATCGTCGACCGCGAGCGGTCCGCCACGAGCGCCGCGGTGGAGATCCGCTCCCCCGCGAGCAATTCCCTCAACCTCTCCGCGTGGGAATCCTCCCCGACCAGGCCGCACAGATGCACCTCCCTGCAGAAGGGCCGCAGGTTCCGCGCGACGTTCGCCGCGCCGCCGGGGTAGCAGGTTTCCTGCTGCACCTCGACCACCGGCACCGGCGCCTCGGGCGAAATCCGCGAGACCCTGCCCCACACGAACTCGTCGAGCATCACATCGCCCGCCACAAGCAGGCGCCGCTCGGCCGCGCGCTCAAGAAGGTGTTGTAATCTTCCGGGATTCATTCCAGATTCGTCCACCGGGTTCTTAACGGGAGCCCGCTGGCACAACAACGCTCAAATTTGAAAATGCCGCACCCATTGCAATCGATGACCGCCCTTGTCTGCACGGCGGTCCTCGCCGGCGTCTGCCAGGCCCAGCGCCCGCCCGAGACCATCGACCTCTCCGATTTCCCGGCCCAATCCATCGACGAGGTCGTCGTCCCCGTCCCCAGCGAGGTTTTCGCCGTGCTCGACAAGCTCGGCAACCCGAACTGGCGCGGCGAGCAGCGCGACAACCTCGGAAAACAAACCGCCAACCGCGCCCAGGTCGCCCTCCTGCTCGGCACGGTCATCGCCGAGGGATTCGTCGCCGTCGAGGCCGAGGATCCCGAGCGCGTCAAGGAGATCGGCCGCCGCGTCCTCTCCCTCTCCAAGGCCATCAATGTCGAAAAAGCCGTGCTCGAGCGCGCCAAAAGCATCACCGACAAGGCGGGTGTCAAGGACTGGCAGGCCGTCCGCAAGGAGTTCGACGGCGCCCTCCAGGACGTCCGCGGCGCGATGCAGGAACTCGGCGACGACGAACTCGCCCAGCTCGTGAGCGTGGGCGGCTGGCTGCGCGGCACCGAGGTCCTCACCTCGATCGTCCGCAAAACCTACTCCCCCGACAGCGCGGAACTCCTCCACCAGCCCGTGCTTCTCGATTATTTCTCGGACCGCCTCGGCAGCCTCTCGAACCGGCGGCTGGCCAACGACCGCCTCGTGGTCCAAATCCGGAAATCCCTCAAGGACATCCGCCCCCTCATCGGCGACGAGGACGGCGCCCGGATTCCGCTGGAGAACGTCAAGCGCATCCACCAGACCACCCGCGACCTCGTGCGCTCGATCACGTCCCAAGGCGCCTGACCGCTCCGTGAAAAAACTCGCCACCATCCTCCTCGCCGCCTTGCTGGCCGCCCCGGCCCTGGCCTACGTGGACGACGCCCTCTCCTTCGCCTACGAGTGCGCCGTCCCCTACGTGAAGCGCGGGTTCAACGTCCGCGAGGACGCCTGGGGCGGGGACCTCGGCGTCAAGGACAAGCAGGCCGTCCAGGCCCAGCTTTTCAAAGGCAACGAATACTGGTTCTGCCTCGGCACCGACGTCAAAAAAGCCGTCCTTTCCCTCGCCGTCTACGATTCCAACGGCCAACTCGTCAGCGAGGAGGCCACGCGGCCCGGCCGCCTCGTCGCCGCCAAGGTCGTTCCCAAAAAAACCGGCACCTATTTCGCCATCGTGACCGTGCACAAATCCCCCGAGGAGCGCACCGGCTGGGCGCTCGTCTACGCCTACAAGTAGGCCGCCGGTTTCCCCCTGGATGGAAAATCTCACGCTCGAATACGAGAACGCCCGCATCGCCCAGGCCCTCTACGGCGGCGACACCCGGCTCCTCCGCGAACTCGAATCCCGCCTCGGCGTGCGCACCACCGCGCGCGACGGCTGGATCCGCCTCGAGGGCGAAAAACCCGCGCTCGACCGCGCCCGCGCCGTCTTCGGCCAGCTCCACGACGCCGTCAAGCAAGGCGTCGCCATCCAGCGCCACGAGTTCCACCAGGCCCTCGACTCCGTCTCCGCCGACGGCGGCCCCCCCGCCGAGCCCCTCTCCAGCCTGCTCGAGACCAAGATCCACTGCTCGCCGCGCAAGCCGCCCGTCGTTCCGCGCACCGCGGGCCAGAAGGCGTATGTCCACGCGATCCAAAACCACGACATCACCTTCGGAATCGGCCCGGCCGGCACCGGCAAGACCTACCTCGCCGTCGCCTGCGCCGTCGCCGCCCTCAAGCAGGAAAAAATCAAACGCATCGTCCTCACCCGCCCGGCCGTGGAGGCCGGCGAGGCCCTCGGGTTCCTCCCCGGCGACCTCGAGGAAAAAATCCTCCCCTACCTCCGCCCGCTCTACGACGCGCTCAACGACCTCCTCGAGGCCGACGAACTCCAAAAACTCATGACCCGGAATGTCATCGAGATCGCCCCGCTGGCCTACATGCGCGGCCGCACGCTCGGCAATTCGTTTGTCATCCTCGACGAGGCGCAGAACACCACCGCCGAGCAGATGCTCATGTTCCTCACCCGCCTCGGCGTCGGCTCCCGCTGCGTCGTCACCGGCGATGTCACCCAGATCGACCTTCCCCGCAACAAGCTCAGCGGCCTCGTCGAAGCCGCCGCCGCCCTGCGCGAGGTCAAAGGCATCGCCATGCATTTCTTCTCCGAGAAGGACGTCGTCCGCCACCCGCTCGTCCAATCCATCGTTCTCGCCTACAAGGACCATCGCGGCTCCCGCGAGAGCCGGATTTGAGGTTTCCCGGGGCTTGCCGCCCGCCCCGGCGCGGTCACCGGTCCGCCAGCAGGCTCACGAGGAACACAAGAATCGAGACGCCCAGCGCGATCACGATGCCGCCCAGAACCAGGGCGGAGCGCGGGCTGTATTCGAAGGTCTCCCGCGAGGCGATGCGGCGCGCGTTGACGGCGAACCGCCAGGTGGAAAGACCCAGCGCGAGCAGTCCCGCCACCACCATCGCCAATCCCGCCTCGCGACCCCCGTGGCTGATCGTCACGGCATGCTTCACCGCCAGCGAGTCCGCGACGGTGTGGAGGAAAAGGCTGAACCTCTCGACCACGAAGCCGAAGGCGATGATCGAAATGCCGGTGCGCAGCCAGGCGAGGTAGGTTCTTTCGTTGGCCGCGTGGTCGTTGAATTGGGGAATCATCGCGGACCGATCCTGCGCCGGGATCGGCGCGCGGGGGAGGTTTTTTTCGGGGAGGCCGGGCGCGCCGCCCGCCGTCAATCGCCCTCCCAGAGGAAATTCTCGAGGCGGATTTTTTTGATGCGGTTGCGGGCCTCGAGGGCGCGGGGGCCCTCGGTGGCGGCGAGGAGTTCGTAAACGCGGATCGCCTCGGCCCATTCCTTGCGGGATTCCAGAACGAGCCCCGCGGCGAATCCGGCCTTGTAGAACCAGAAATACTCCGCGGGCGGGCCGGCGGAGGGTTTGAAAACCTCGTGGTAGGTGGCCACGGCGGCGTTGAGGTCGCCGGATTTCTCCTGCGCGGCCCCGATGCGGACAAGCGCCTGGTTGCGCCAGAGCGGGTCGGATTTTTCCAGAAGGACGAGCTTCCAGACCTCGATCGCCGCCTTTCGCGAGGCGGGATCCTCCGCGCCGCGGGCGTCGAGGTTCTTGCCTTTTTCCATGAGCGCGGCCGCCTTCGTCTCCGGATCGGGATCGGTGGCGAGGATCTTGTCGAGAATCGCGTTGGCCTCGTCGGGCTTCCCGAGGGAGGCCTGCAGCGCGGCCTGCTCGAGACGCGCGCGGTGGGCGAACGGCCCCGGCTTCGCGGCGACCTCCTCGAAAAGAAGCATGGCGGATTCCGGCGCCACGGGGGTCGGAATGCGGGCCGCGGCCTTCGCCGCGAGAAACAGCGCGGCGGCCTCGTTCGCGTCGTCCGGAAATTGGCGCGCGAGCGCCTCGAGTTCCACGCGCGCGGCGGCGTAGTTGCCCGCGCGGTAGAGGAGTTCGCCGAGCTTCATGCGAACCTCCGCGGCGGACTCCGACTCGGGGTGCTTCTCCAAAAACGCGCGGGCGAGATCGATGGCGGACTGCTCGGTGCCGGGTTCGCCGGTGTCCGCGAGAAAGACGTCGAGCGCCTCCTGGCGCGCCGAGGGAGGCCGGGTGGAGATTTTCCCGAGTTCGAGGCGTGCGCCGCCGTAGTCGAGCTGGGTGAATTTCCACTCGGCGAGCGCAAGGCGCGCGCGGTCGGCCACGGCGGGATCCGGGGAGGCCGCCGCCTGTTCCAGGAGGCCCGCCGCAGCGGGATCGCCGGACCTGGCCTTGTGGATGGCGATCTCCAGGGGAAACGCCGCAAGCCGGGGGCTGGAGGGAAAGCGTTCGCGGAGCAGGTCCAGCGAGGGCGGCGGATCGAAGCCCGCCAGCATTTCGGCGAGGGCCGCGTTGTGAAGGGCCGCCTCGGCGCTGTCGGGGTCCGCGGCGGCGGCCAAAAAGCGGGGGATCGCCCGCCGGTGGTCGCCCAGCCGCGCCAGGGCGAGGCCGCGCAGGAATTCCGTCTCGGGCGAGGAATCCCCCGGGGGAAGGAGCGAGAGCGCTTCCCGCGGCTGGCCGAGCCGGAGCCGCAGCCGCGCGAGTTCGCGAACGATGCCGTCGGTCGGAACAACCGGGGCCGGTTCGGCGGCGAGGCCCTCGAGGAGGGGCAGCGCGGCACGGGGGTTGTCGCGGCGGATGTGGAGGCGGGCGAGATGCCAGGCCGCGAGCTGGCGGCGCGGGGTGGACTCCTCTTCGGCCGCCCAGCGCTCGAGCTCGCTTGGCGAGGCCACCGCGGCGGAGGCGTAGATTTCGTCGAGGGCGTCGAACACCGGGCCCAGCCGCGGAATCCCGGGATGCGTCGCGATGAATTCCTCGAGAAGATTTTCCGCCTCGGGCGCGCGGTCCGCCCGCCGCAGGGCCTCGGCGTGGAGCAGGGCCAGATCGACGGCCGACGCGGCATTCCACGGAACCAGCGGGGCGAGGAGTTGAAGGGCGGCGGCGGGGTCGTTCTCCAGAAGCGCGGCGCGGGCGAGCAGCAGATCCAGGCGGCTTTTTTCCCGCGGGGACGATCCCGAGGCCGTTTGCAGGATCGCGCGCGCGGCGGCCGGTCGCCCGTTTTCGAGCTCGATCTCGGCCGAATCCATGAGGGCGCCGGTCCGGAGCGGGGAGGGGGGCCAGTCCGCGGCGGCGGCGAGAATTTTCAAGGCCTCGCCGGAGCGGCCGAGGTTCCGCAGCATCCCCGCCTGCCCGGCGAGGGCTTCGTGCGACCACTCGAAGTCCGGTAGCCCGGCGCACCGGGTGTAGAATTCCAGCGCCGCCTTCCAATCCCCGCAGGCGGCGTGCGCCTGCGCCAGCCAGAAATCGCCCGCGGGGCCCGATTCCGCCGGCGCGCTTTCCAGAAAGGGAACCGCGGCCTGCGCCTGGCCGGATTCAATCAACGCCCGTCCGTAGAGAAGCCGCTCGGCGGGCGTCGTGCCCGGCGCTCCGATGTCGGGATTCGCCTCTTCGAGTTTGACGAGGGCGACCCGCGGGAAGCCGTTCTCCAGCGCCTCGCGGGCCTCGTCCAGCGGGGATGCGGCGCAGAGCGAGGCCGGGAAAAATGCGAGTGCCGGGATGACGAGGAAGAACTTCATCGCTTCAGGATTTTTTCCAAATACCGCCCGGTGTGGCTCGCGGGGTTGCGGGCCACCTGCTCGGGGGGTCCCTCCGCGAGGATTCGTCCACCGCCCGATCCGCCATCCGGGCCGAGGTCCAGAATCCAGTCCGCGCATTTGATCACCTCGAGGTTGTGTTCGATCACGACCAGCGTGTTGCGCGCGTTGCGGAGTTTCATGAGCACTTCGAGCAGCTTGTGGATGTCGGCAAAATGCAGGCCGGTGGTGGGTTCGTCGAGCAGGTAGATCGTGCGGCCGGTGGGGCGTTTCGCCAACTCGGACGCGAGCTTGAGCCGCTGCGCCTCGCCGCCGGAGAGCGTGGTGGCCGATTGGCCCAACCGCAAATATCCGAGACCCACATCCTGCATGGTCTCGAGTTTCGGCGAGAGCGTGGGCACGTTCCGGAAAAAGCGCGCGGCGTCGTCCACCGTCATGTCGAGCACGTCGGCGATGTTTTTTCCCTTGTAGGTGATCTCGAGCGTCTCGCGGTTGTAGCGCCGACCCTGGCAGACCTCGCACTCGACGTAGACGTCGGCGAGGAAATGCATCTCGATCTTGATGAACCCATCGCCCTGGCAGTGCTCGCAGCGGCCGCCCTTGTTGTTGAAGGAAAAACGGCCCGAGTCGTAGCCGCGGACGCGCGAGGCCGGGAGTTCGCTGAACAGGTCGCGGATCGGCCCGAGCGCACCGGAGTAGGTGGCGGGATTCGAGCGCGGCGTGCGGCCGACGGGGCTTTGATCGATCACCACGACCTTGTCGAACTGCTCCATCCCCTGGATCAGTCGATGCGCGCCGGGCCGGGCCTTGGCGCGGTGGAGATCGCGTTCCAGCGCGGCCCGCAAAATGTCGTTCACGAGCGTGGATTTTCCGCTGCCCGAAACTCCGGTCACGCAGGTGAGGCAGCCGACGGGAAACGCGGCGTCGATGTTTTGAAGATTGTTTTCCGTGGCGCCGAGGACGCGCAGCCAGCCATCGCCGACCTCGCCGGGTAGGAGTTCCGTTTTTCGCGGGGCGACGCGCTGGCGCGGGACCGGAATCTTCTCCGAGCCGCTCAAATACCGGGCCGTGAGCGATTCGGGACTTTTCAGAACCTCCTCCAGGCTTCCCTGCGCCACGAGCCGCCCGCCGCGCGGACCCGCCCCCGGGCCGATGTCGATGATGTGGTCGGCGGCTCGGATCGTGTCCTCGTCGTGCTCGACGACGATCACGGAATTTCCCAGATCGCGCAGGTCGCGGAGTGTTTGAACGAGGCGGTCGTTGTCGCGCTGGTGGAGTCCGATGCTCGGCTCGTCGAGAACGTAAAGAACCCCCGAGAGCCCGGAGCCGATCTGGGTGGCGAGGCGGATGCGCTGGGCCTCGCCGCCGGAGAGCGTGCCGCTCTCGCGGTTGAGTTGCAGGTAGTCGAGGCCGACCTCGTTGAGAAATTTCAAGCGGCGTCGCACCTCGCGCAGGACGTCCTTCACGATGCCGGCGTCGGACTCCGACAACGCCAGAGCATCCACCACCCGCGCGGCCTCGCCGATCGTGAGCGAGCAAATTTGCTGGATGCCGAACTCGCGTCCGTCGGTGGTGGGAAGCGTCACCGCGAGGATTTCGGGGCGAAGGCGCGCGCCGCCACATTCCCTGCAGACGCGGCGGCCCATGCACAGGCGCAGACGTTTTTTGGTGAACTCGCTTTGCGACGTCGCGTAGAGGTGCTCCATCTGCGCGAGAACGCCCTCGAAGGGTTTTTCGACGGTTTTTTTCGCGCCGAGCGACATCGGGATTTTGCGGGTTCCCGATCCGTGGAGGAGGAGGTTTTGAAAATTTTCCGGCAAATCCCGCCACGGTTTGTCCATCGGCGCGGGGGTGTCGGCGATGAGCGCCTCGAGCACGGCGGCATAGTAGGCCTTCATCCGCTTCGTCGCCATTTTCCACGGCCGCACGGTTCCCTGCGCGAGCGAGAGGTCGGGGTCGACGACGAGATCGGGATCGAAAAAACTCTCCGCGCCGATGCCGTGACACGCGGGACACGCGCCGAGGTGGCTGTTGAAGGAAAAATGTTTTGGCGTGAGCCGGGGCAGGGTGAAGCCGGTGGCGGGATTGCAAAAATCGGTGGAGAATTTTTCCTCGGCCCATTTTTCGGTGCCGGGCTCGAGGCGCGAGGTGGCGAGTCTTCCGCCGCCGCGGCGGAGCGCGGTTTCGACGGAATCCGCGAGGCGCTGGCCGAGGTCGGGACGCGCGACCAAACGGTCCACGACCGCCTCGATCCAGTGCGGCTTGGTTTTTTCGAGGCGAACGCCCTTGGGATCGGAGAGTTCGACCACCTCGCCATCGACGCGGAGCCGGACGAATCCTTCGCGGCGCGCCTTGTCCACGACATCGCGGAACTCGCCGGTCTGGCCTTCGACCAGCGGAGCGAGGAGGAGGAATTTCGTCCCCTCGGGCCAGGCGAGGATGGCGTCGGCGATTTGTTGCGGGGTTTTGCGCGACACGCGCTCGCCGGTTTTCGGGTCGTGGGGAATTCCGACCGCCGCGAAGAGAAGGCGCAGATAGTCGTAGATCTCGGTGGTCGTGGCGATGGTCGAGCGCGGGTTCGCGGTGGCGGTGCGCTGCTCGATGGCGATCGCCGGGGAGAGGCCCTCGATGTAGTCCACGTCCGGCTTTTGCATTTGGTCGAGGAACTGGCGGGCGTAGGCGGAGAGGCTCTCGACGTATTTGCGCTGGCCCTCGGCGAAGAGCGTGTCGAAGGCGAGCGAGGATTTTCCCGAACCGCTCACGCCGGTCACCACCACGAGCCGGTGGCGCGGAATCCCGATGTCGAGGTTGCGGAGGTTGTGTTGCCTCGCGCCCTTGATTCGGATGACGGCGGATGGTTCGTAGGACATGGTGCGGCTCCGGCTTTTCCCCGGCTGCGGAAACGGGAACACTAAATCAAAGTCTCCGCCCCCTGCAAACGCGCGGGCGGCGTGTTGGAGTTGCCGCTTGAGGCGCGGCGTCCCCTCGTTTAGTGTCAAGGCCGAAATGATCGCTCCCCGCAGCTCGGACTCCGAAGGGCCGCTCGCGTGGATCGGAAACTTTCCGGTCTACGCCAGCACGGCGCTTGCGGGGGTCCATGCCGCGACACTGGTTCTGACTGCCTTGGCGCTCGCCGCCGGGGCGGAATCGGTGATCCAGACCTTTGTGTTTTCGAGCGGCGCGGTCGTCCACGATCATTCGATTTGGCAATTGGCGACCTACGCGTTCGTCCACATGCCCCCGTATTGGGTTTTCCTGATCGAGCTCTACCTGCTCGTGGTTTTCGGCCGGGAGCTCGAGAGCTACCTCGGCCGCGGGGCGTTTTTGCGCTTTTACCTCACGCTGCTTCTCGCGCCCACCGTGCTGCTGACGGTCGCGCAGTGGATGGGATGGCAAAGCTCGACGGCCGGATCGAGCGCGCTGCACTTCGGCGTGTTCGTCGCCTTCGCGCTCATCCATCCCACGGCGGAGATGTTTTTCGGGATCCAGGCGAAATGGATCGCGCTGGCGCTGCTGGCGATCAACTCGCTCCAGTGCCTGGCCCTCTCCGACTATGAATCGCTGGCCGTGCTGGCCGTGGATTGCGTGGCGGCCTGCCTGTTCATCGCGGTCTTCCAGGGCCGGATCTCCCTGCGCCTTCCGGCGCGGCGTCCGGTGGCGCCGGCGGGTCACAGGAAGCCGCGCCCCCGCCCCGCGCCCGCCGGGGAGTCCCCCCGGGAGGAGGATTTGCACGGATCGATCGATCCCATCCTCGACAAAATCTCGCGCTCCGGATTGGCGAGCCTCACGCCGCTGGAACGGGAGAGGCTGGAAAAAGCCCGCCACCGCCTGATCGCGAAGGATGGAGGCTCCTGACCCGCGCATGCCTGAAAACACCGCCTCCGACCCCGCCCCGCACAGCCTCGACCCGCACCTCAAGGACCCCTGCTACGTCAACGCCCTCTCGCATTTCTACCGGGGCGAACTCGGCCGCATCATGGTCTGGCGCCAACGCCTCGATGTCACCACCACCTGGGCGATCACGACCAGCACGACAATCATCGGCGTGGCGTTTTCCATCCGTGAGGTGCCGCACATCATATTCTTTTTCAACCTTATGCTGGTCTGGATCATGTTGTGGATCGAGGCGCGGCGGTATCGGTTCTACGACGCCTTCCGCGGGCGCGTGCGGATGCTCGAGTCGCATTTCCTGGTTCCCATGGTCTCGCAAAGTCCGAAAATCCTCGACGGCCAGTGGCGCCGGCTTGTCTGCGAGGATTTGATTCTGCCCTCCTTCAAAATCTCCCGGCTCGAGGCGCTTGGCCGCCGGATGAAGCGCAACTACGTCTTCATTTTCCTGATCGTGATTTTCGCGTGGACGATGAAAATCCTGCTCCATCCGCCGAAGCCGATCGAGTCGCTCGGCGACTTCTACCGGGCGATGGCGGTCCAGGACCTTCCCGCCTGGCTCGCTTTTGGATTCTATCTCGGCACACTCGCGGCCATGGCGATCCTGATTGTTCTTGTCCTGCGCTCCTCCAGCGAGGAGGTCACCGAATTCGGCAGTTCCCACTCGTCCCTATGGAAAATCTGAACGGCGTTCCGCGCCTGCGGGAAATCGTCGCCCGGCTCCGCGCGCCGGACGGGTGCCCGTGGGACCGCGAACAAACCCACTCGAGCCTGCGCGCCCTCCTCGTCGAGGAATGCCACGAGGTGATCGACGCCATCGAGCGCTCGGACGACGCCAACCTCCGCGAGGAACTCGGCGACCTTTTGCTCCATGTCGTGATGCACGCGCAGATGGCCGAGGAGCGCGGGGCCTTCGACCTCGGGCACGTCGCGGCGGAAATCTGCGAGAAGATGATCCGCCGCCACCCGCATGTTTTCGGCGATTCCGCGGCCTCGAATTCCGAAGAGGTGCTCCGGCAATGGGACGCCATCAAGCGGAAGGAAAAAGGAACGGACGCCGGAGCGTTGGACGGTGTCGCGACCTCGCTCCCCGCGCTCCTGCGGGCGCAGACGCTTCAAAAAAAAGCCGCGCGCGTCGGATTCGACTGGCCGGATGCGGAGCCGGTATTCGCCAAGCTCGTGGAGGAGACGGAGGAAATCCGCGAGGCGGTCGCGGGCGACGACCCCGCCGCCGTCGAAGCCGAGATCGGCGACCTGCTTTTCTCGGCGGTCAACCTCGCGCGCAAGCTCGGCGTGGACGCCGAAACCGCGCTGGCCGGGGCCAACAAGCGCTTCGCGGCCCGGTTCCGCCGCATCGAGGAAACGCTGCGCGCCGAAGGCCGCCGCGTCGAGGACACGCCGCTCGAGGAACTGGATCGAATCTGGGAGCGGGCGAAAATCCCATGAGCGCCGCGGGGATTTCCGCCTTCGTGGTTTGCAAAAACGAGGCGGCGAACATCGGGCGCTGCCTCGACAGCCTCTCCTGGTGCGACGAGATCGTGGTGGTGGATTCGGGGTCGACCGACGGCACCCTGGAAATTTGCGCCCGCCACGGGTGCCGGACGGTCCACCGCGATTGGACCGGCTACGTGGACCAAAAAGCCCACGGCCTCTCGCTCTGCACACGGGATTGGATTTTGAATCTCGACGCCGACGAGGAGGTCTCGCCGGAACTCCGCGAGGAAATCCGCGCCGTTCTTTCCCGCGACGCCGCCGGCGAAGTGCGGGAGGACGGATTCGAACTCCTGCGCGCGGTTTTTTATCTCGGCCGCTGGTGGCGCAAGGGCGGGTGGCATCCCGAGTGGCGCCTGCGTCTCGCGCGGCGCCGCAAGGTGTCCTGGCACGGCGAGGAACCCCACGAACACGCCCGGGTCGAAGGGCGGACCGGGCGGCTCCGCGGCGAGTTGCGCCATTACACCTACCGCGACGTCGCCGACCACGTGGCCCGCATGAACTCCCACACCACCGCCGCCGCGCGCTCGCTTCACGCCAAGGGGCGTCGCGCCGGCCCGGTCGATCTCTTGCTGAAACCCAAGGCGCGGTTTTTCAAGTTCTACATCCTGCGCCAAGGCTGGCGCGAAGGCCTGCCGGGGCTTCTTGTCGCCACGATGGAGGCGATTTCGGTTTTCCTGAAATACCTCAAGCTTCGCGAACTCGACCGATGGAAATGACCCCCGCCGGGAGGCCGCGCGAATGCGGGCGGTCGTGCCCTTGCCAGTCCGCGGAGGGCCTGCTTTTCTTTGGGAATCCATGAGTGTCCCGGACCTCTTTACCGCCGAGGAGTTGATCTCGAATCCCGGCCGCTTCGCCTCGTTCGATCCTCCGCTGCGTCTCGGCGTGATCGGGGATCCGGTGGCGCATTCGCGCTCGCCGGCCTTTCAAAACGCCGCGTTGCGCGCGTGCGGAATCCCGGCCGCCTACACGAAACTCCACATTCCGGCGGAGCGCTTCGCCGAGGCGGTCCGCGCCCTGCCGGCGGCGGGCTTTCTGGGAGCCAATGTGACGATTCCCCACAAGGCCGCCGCGCTGGCGGCCGTGGACGAGGCCGACGACTACGCCCGCGCCTCGGGCAGTGTGAACACAATCGTCGTGGATGGCGGGAGGCTATTGGGATTCAACACCGACGGACCCGGCCTCGTGCGGGCGATCCGCGAGGAGTTTCTGGTGGACCTGCGCGATTTGCGGGTGGTCCTGCTCGGCGCGGGCGGCGGGGCGGGGCGGGCGATCGCGGTCCAATGCGCGCGGGAACGCTGCGCGCGTCTCGTTCTCGCGAACCGCTCGCCGGAAAAAATCGCGGCCCTGGAAAGGGAACTGCGCCCGTTTTTCGAGTCGGACCACGTGTCGGGTCCGGCGGAGCGTTTGGTTGCCATACCGCTCGAGGAGGCCGCGCTGCGGCGCGAACTGGAGAACGCCGATCTCCTGATCAACGCGACCTCGCTGGGAATGAGGCGCCTCGATCCTCCGGTGATCGCCCCGTCGCTTTTGACGCCCAACCTGCTTGTTTACGACACGGTGTATTCCGGAGGCACAACTCGGTTGCTCGAGGACGCCGCGGCGGCGGGCGCGCGCGGCGCGGACGGGCTTTCCATGCTGTTGCACCAGGGCGCCCTCTCCTTTGAAATCTGGTTCAACCGGCCCGCGCCGCTCGAGGAGATGCGGCGGGCCCTGCTTTCCACGACATGATTCTCTCCATCGGGCTCACCCAGTTCGTCTTCGTCTCGCTCGGCCTTCTCACTGTGAACGTCCTGCTCAAGGCCGGCGGCTTCGCGGAAAATGTCGAAGACTCCTTTCCCGCCTTCTCGGTGTGGATGGCGCGGGACGGCGCGTGGCTTTTCGCGTTGCCGATGCTCTGGGTGGCGCTGGCCCTGTTCTGCGAGCAGGCGATCCGGGGAACGATGGCGGAAAAAGTTGCCCGCGCCTCGGGCGTGGCGGTGGCGGTTGCAATTTTTGCCGCCTACTTCCGCGCGGCCTCCCTCTTGTTCTGACCGGCCCGCGGAGCCTCTCCCCAAGGGCGTCCGCGGTTTTTTTGAGGGGATCCCAACTCTTTTTTGAACGTTGGCATTCCCGATGCTGTCAAACACCCCAAACAGCAACTGCCATGAAAAACATCTACAAAAAAATCAACAAAACCAAATACAGCCTCGGGGAACTCGTTTCGATCGTCGGATCCTGCGCCCGCAACAGCCGCGAACTCGTCGCCGCGATGGCCGACCTGTTCGACAGCGGCCGCGTGGTGATCCGCGGCAAGAACGGACGGCGCCGCCGCGTGCGGGTCCAATACGCGAGGTAATACCACATTCCCCCACAAAGGGTGTGCCGGGTGTTCGTGCCGCATGGGTGTGGGGCACGGCGCCCGGCAGGTTTTTTTGGAGCCAAGTTCCCCGCCGGCTTGCCGGCTTCAGTTCGCGAACACCCCCGCCGATTTCTCCGCGCGCTTGCGGGCGGTGGCGTCGAGGATTTTTTTGCGGAGGCGCAGGGATTTCGGCGTGACCTCCACATACTCGTCGGGCGCGATGTATTCGAGCGAGCGCTCGAGCGACATCACGATCGGAGGAGCGAGCGAGATGCCCTTGCCGTCGCCCTGGCTGCGCATGTTCGTCAATTTTTTCGCCTTGCAGGGATTCACCGGCATGTCGTCCGGACGCGCGTTTTCGCCGACGATCATGCCCTCGTAGATTTCCTCCTGCGGGCCGATGAAGAGGCGGCCGCGCTCCTGGATGCTGTCGAGCGCGTAGGCCATGCTGGTGCCGGCCTCCATCGAAACGAGGACGCCGTTGTTGCGGCTGGGGATCTCGCCTTTGTGCGGGCCGTATTCCTTGAAGAGGTGGCTGCAGATGCCGTGGCCTTTCGTGAGGTTCACGAGGTCGGTTTCGAACCCGATAATGCCGCGCGTGGGGATCGTGGCCTGGACGAGCACGCTGTGGGGATTGTGCTCCATGTTCACGATCTCGGCCTTGCGTCCGGCGAGGTTTTGGAGGATGTCGCCGAGGTTTTCGGAGGGCACATCGACGTAAAGCGTCTCCATCGGCTCGAGAACGGAGCCGTCCTCCGCGCGCTTGAAGATCACCTCGGGGCGCGAGACGAGAAGCTCGAAGCCCTCGCGGCGCATTTGCTCGACGAGAATCGCGATCTGCATTTCGCCGCGCGCCTTCACATCGAAATGGCCGGCGGTGTCCGTGTCGCTCACGGAGATCGAGACATTGCCGCGGGTCTCCTTGATCAAGCGGTCGCGGATCTGGCGGGCGGTGAGAAGTTTTCCCTCGCGGCCGGCGAGCGGCGAGTCGTTCACGCAAATCTTCATCGAGATCGTGGGCGGATCGATTTCGACAAAGGGCAGCGCCTCGCGCTCCTCGGAATCAACCAGCGTTTCGCCGATGAAAATTTCCTCGAAGCCGCTGATGCCGACGATGTCGCCGGCGGAGGCCTCGTCGATTTGGACCTTCTCGAGTCCCTCGTGCGAGAAGATCGCGGTGACCTTGGCTTTTTCCTTCTGGCCGTTTTTGTGAATGCAGACGATCGGTTGGCCTTGCTTCACGGTGCCGCTGATGATGCGGCCGTAGGCGATGCGGCCGAGGTAGTCGCTGTAGTCGAGGTTCGAGACCAGCATTTGAAAATACTCCACCTCGGGCTTCGGCGGGGCGGGGATGTGCCACGCGATCGCCTCGTAGAGTGGAAGCATCGTCGTGCTGGGATCGACGAGTTCGCGCTTGGCGAAACCGGCTTTCGCGCTCGCGTAGATGTGCGGAAAATCGAGTTGGTGGTCGTCCGCGCCGAGCTCGAGGAACAACTCGAACACCATGTCGAGGACCTTGTGCGGACGGGCATTCTCACGGTCGATTTTATTGATGACGACGATCGGCTTGAGTTTGTTCTCGAGCGCCTTTCGGAGGACGAATTTGGTTTGCGCCTGCGGACCGTCGTGGGCGTCCACGACAAGCAACACGCCGTCGACCATTTTCATGATGCGCTCGACCTCGCCGCCGAAATCCGCGTGGCCGGGGGTGTCGACGATGTTGACGTGATATTTGTCCCAGCGGAACGCCGCGTTCTTCGCGCGGATGGTGATACCTTTTTCCTTTTCGAGGTCCATCGAATCCATCACGCGCTCGTCCACCTTTTGGTTCGAGCGGAAGGTGCCGGCCTGTTTGAGAAGCTGGTCGACGAGGGTGGTCTTGCCGTGATCGACGTGGGCGATGATGGCGATGTTGCGAATGTTTTCCATAAAATGAGAAGCCGCCCGGCGCGGGCGGGTCGGGAATATGTGGGTCGAAGGGTCGGGTGTCAATCAAGCCGCCGCCAAAAGTCGCGGCGCGAAATTTTCCCTTTTTTCGCTTGCACCCGGAAAATCAATCCCTACTCTCCCACCTCCCGCCGGGTGTCCCGCGGAGCAGCCTTGCCTTTGCTCACGCCCCACTCCGCGAGTTAGAAAACGATTCGAGAATGCCAACAATCAACCAACTCGTCCGCAAAGGACGCCAGAAAATCAAGGTCAAGTCGAAGTCGCCCGCGCTGGCGAATTGCCCGCAGCGCCGCGGCGTGTGCGTGCAGGTCATGACCCGCACCCCCAAGAAACCCAACTCCGCGCTCCGCAAGGTCGCCAAGGTCCGTCTCACAAACGGCCAGGAGGTCATCGCCTACATCCCGGGCGAGGGTCACAATCTTCAAGAGCACTCGATCGTTCTCGTCCGCGGCGGCAAGGTCAAGGACCTCCCCGGCGTTCGTTACCACATCGTTCGCGGAACCCTCGACAGCCTCGGGGTGGACGGTCGCCGTCGCGGCCGCTCGAAATACGGAGCCAAGCGTCCGAAGCCCGGCCAGGAGGACGCGAAGGGCGCCAAGGGCAAAAAGAAATAATCAATAGGAACACGCCATGTCACGCAGACGCCGAGTCATCCACAAAGAAATCAAAAAAGACGCCCGCTACGCGAGCCCGCTGGTCGCCAGCCTCATCAGCACGGTCATGCGCGCCGGCAAGAAATCGATCGCCGAGCGCATCGTTTACACCGCCATCGACAAGACCCGCGAGGGCACGGACACCATCGATCCGCTCGAGACGCTCAACAAGGCCATCGAGAATGTGAAGCCCCGCCTCGAGGTGAAATCCCGCCGCGTCGGTGGGTCCACCTACCAGGTCCCGATGGAAGTTCCCGCCGCGCGCCAAGTCTCGCTCGCCATGCGCTGGCTCGTGACTTTCGCCGGCAACCGCAAGGGTGTCCCGATGGAAAACGCGCTCGCCTACGAGCTCAAGGACGCCGCCGCCGGCCAGGGCAACGCGATCAAGAAGCGCGACGACATGCACAAGATGGCGCAGGCCAACCGGGCCTTCGCGCACTTCCGCTGGTAGCATGATTTTTCCAAAGCGGGCGGTTTTTTCCCCATAGGAAAAACCGCCCTCTTTTTTGTTACCGACCCGAATTTTCCCAAATCCAAAACCAACACACCATGGCAGCCACGACCGACACCTCGAACCCGAATTCCCCCAACCGCGCGTTTCCTCTGGAGCGCACACGCAACATCGGCATCGCCGCGCACATCGACGCCGGCAAGACGACCACCACGGAGCGAATTCTTTTTTACACCGGCATGATCCACAAGATCGGCGAGGTGCACGAGGGCACGA
>CAZVPK010000012.1:0-24726 GCA_964628505.1 uncultured Chthoniobacter sp. | reverse complement strand
AGGACGGCGGCGGTCAGCAGGGGAAGGAGGTATTTGCGCATGGGAGATTGAAGGATTCGGGGTCGAATGGAGGTTGGACAGGGTGACCGCAAAATAGTTCATCGGGGCCGCAGCCGCAACGGCTCTGGCGGCGAAGATTTTTATACAGTTCAACGCGCTTGGATACTGGGTTTCCGGACGGTCCGCCGGCCAGCCGAAGGGCCGATGAAAACGCACTGAAGGCCGTTGCGGAGCACCAGCGCGGGAAAAATGGAAACTTTACAAGTCCGAAGTGCGGGGTAGTTTTTTCAGACGCTGTCAAGCCTCCTCAGTGAACGTCTTCCCGCCAAATTCCCATGCAGGTCACGGAACACACGCCTGAAATTTTCGCCCAAAGGCCCGCGGAGCTTTTCCCGACGGGCCTGAAGGTCGCGCGGGGATCCTCGCGCGAGCGAATGCTCATGCTGCTGCTCCTCGTGTTGGATTGCGCGTTGTGGACCGGCACCTATCTCGGGCTCTCCGAGTTGACGGGGAATTTCAACCGCTACGGATGGGCGGAGGTGGTGTTGCCGATGTTGATCTCGGTCTTCACTCTGAGCTTGATCGGGGGCTACGACCCGCGCTCGGAGATGAAATCGCTGGGCTACTCGAGCGAGCATGTGATCGCGTGCCTGGTGGCGTTTCTGGTCTCGGCCTTCGCGGTGTATCTGGTGGCCTCGTTCGACGGATCGGTGGCCTCGAGCCGGGCGATTTTCATCGGTTCCTTTCTGGTCTTCGCGGCGGTGTCGCTGGTCCAGCGGCGCCTGTTTTTTTCGACCACCGGGCTGGGGCGCAGCCACCGGCGACTGCTGGTGATCGGCGATTCGGAGTCGGGCGAGCGGTTCTACAGGAACTGCACCGCGCACGGCCTGAAGCAAAGGCTCCATTTTTTCGCCACCGGCGACGCCGAGGTGGGCCGCAACGTGGCGGGGCCGGGCAGTCCGGTGTTCGAGGCCGCCGCGTCGGAGGTGCTCAAGGACCTCGAGGGCCACTCGGATGCCGAGCACGAGTGCATCGTCATCGCCACGCACACGGACCACATCGACAACTCGGTGCTCTCCTCGCTCGTCGCGATCCATTTCCGGGAACTGCCCGTCTACACGATGCATTCCTTCTACGAGACCTTCTGGCAAAAAATGCCCGCCGACCTGCTCAGCCGGAGCTGGCCGTTGGACTCGGGGTTCCAACTTGTGCAGCATTCCGCGTTCGCCTCGCTCAAGCGGCTGTTCGACATTGTCGTCTCGGCGCTCACCCTGTTGGCCACCGCGCCGATCCTGGCCGTTGTGGCCGTGCTCATCAAACTCGAGGGACGCGGCCCGGTTTTCTTCAGCCAGACGCGGGTGGGCCAGCACGGCAGTCTTTTCACGCTCTACAAATTCCGGACCATGGAGGTGGGCAGCGAGCACAAGGGGCTCTACACCGTCGAGGGCGATCCGCGCGTAACCCGTCTGGGGCATTGGCTGCGCGTGACCCGGCTCGACGAACTCCCGCAACTCTGGAACGTGCTCCGGGGCGAGATGAGCCTCATCGGGCCGAGGGCCGAATGGATCAAATGCGTGGAGCGCTATGAAAAAGCCATCCCCTATTACCACTTCCGCCACCTTGTGCGGCCCGGCATCACCGGATGGGCCCAGGTGAACTACCCCTACGGCGCGAGCCTGGAGGACACCGTGGAGAAATTGATGTTCGACCTGTATTACATCCGGCACTTCTCGCTGGTGCTCGACGCCACGGTGATCCTGAAGACGCTTCATGTGATGCTCTTCGGCAAGGGCCGGTGAAAACCGCCGCTCCCGCCCGCGCCGCGGCCCTCCAAACCCTCTGGCCCCTCGCCGCCGCGCTCGCCGCCGTGTGGTGGCTCTCGATCCGGATGCTTTGGACCGGATGGGAAGTCGATCCGCAATACAGCTACGGCTTCCTGGTGCCGATCCTGTGCGCGGCGCTTTTCCTCATGCGCTGGCGCGACCGGCCCGCCCCGGAACCCCCTCGCAGCCTGCTTCCGCACGCCCTGCTGGCCGCGCCGATGGTGTTTTTCCTCGCCGGGATCCAGGTGTTTTTCGAGGCGAATCCCGAGTGGCGGATTCCGGGATTGTTCGGCGCGGTCTGCGCGACGGGGACGACCCTCGTGCTCCTCCACGCGCTCGGCGGGAGCCCCTGGTTGCGGCATTTTTTCTTCCCCGCCGCGTTTTTCCTCATCGCCGTGCCCTGGCCGCGCAACGCCGAGGAGGCCCTCATGGGGTTCCTGATGGAAAAAAACGCCATCGCCGCCCTCGAGGTCCTGCATTGGTGCGGCTACGAGGCGGTCCGCCGCGGAAACCTCATCGCCGTCCCCAACGGAATGATCGGCGTGGAGGAGGCCTGCAGCGGCGTGCGCTCGCTCCAGAGCGGAGTCATGGCCTCGCTCTTCCTCGGCGAAATTTTCCGCTTCGGCCTGTTCGCGCGGGCCGCGTTGGTTTTTTCCTCCGTGGCCATCGCGATCCTCGGAAATTTCCTCCGCGCCACCGGCCTCTCGATCCTCGCCACCCACGAAGGCACGGCGGCCGTCTCCCGTTGGCACGACACCGCGGGCCTCGCCATCCTCGGCCTCACCCTCGGCGGCCTGTGGCTCCTGGCCGATCTCTGGAACCGCCGCCTTTCCCGGCATCGATCCCCCGCGCCGCCGACAGATGCGCCGCCGCCTCGAGTTTCCGCCCCCTTGCGATTCTCCTGCCTTGCCGTTTCGGCCGTCGCCGTCCTCTCGCTCGCCGGCACCGAAACTTGGTATCGCCTCCATGAAAAAAACGCCCCGCCACCCTCCGAATGGACCGTCCGCGAGGGCACGCCCGGCACCAAGCCGGTCGCGATCGACGACCGCACACGGCGCATTCTGTTTTTTCCCGAGGGCTTCTCCGAGCGTTTCCGCGACGAGGCGGGCCGCAACTGGCAATTCTTCTACTTTCGCTGGCCCGCCGGACGATCCGCCGTCCAAGCCATCAACATCCACGATCCCCGCACCTGCCTCGGGAGCATGGGCATGGAATTGGTGCGCCAGCTTCCCTCCACCGGCATCGAGGCCCGCGGCGTGCGGCTCCCCTTCCGGGTGTTCCTCTTTCGCGACGGCGGACGTCCGCTCGTGGTCTTCCACTCGATCATTGCGGACCGCGACGATCGAGCCGAGGATGCGTTCATGGAAGCGACCAACGGCACCCCGTCCGGCCCGAACCGCTGGCAGTCCGTCCTTGAAGGCCGGCGCAACCTCGGCCAACGCCTTCTGGAAGCCGCCGTGTGGGACACCGAGGATCCTGTCGAGGCCGCGGATATCCTGAAAAAATTCCTCTCCCAGGCGATCGAATCCCGCCCGAGCCCATGAGCGACCCGTCCCGCGAATCCTCCAACCACCGACCCCCGTCCCCCGGTCCCGCCCCGTTCGAACTACCGGACTACGAGGTCGAATCCACCGCCCGCCGATCCCCTGTCAAGGTCCTTTCCGCGATCCTCCGCGACCTGCGCTTCCGCATCGTGGCCGTCCTGCTTGTTCTGGGGCTTCTCGCCTGGTTCCTGGCGCCGCCCGCCTACCGGAAGGCGAAATCCTGGCGGGCCAACCAACTCATGGACCAGTGCCAGGCCGCCGCGGACGTCGGCAATTTCCCCAAGGCCGCGACCTTCATGCGCCGGGCGATCGTCATGGCCCCCGGGAACCCGCTCCTTCTCCAGCGCGTCCGACTGTTCACCGCCTCCATGGGCGATCCCGCCTCGCTCGGCATCCTCCAAAGCCTCATGCGGGACAACAAGGCCACCCCCGAGGAAATCCTGGTCGTCGCCGAGCAATCCCTCGTGGCCCGCATGCCCGCGGTCACCAAGTCCGCCCTGGCGAAACTCGGCGGCCATCCCTCCGCCCGCCGCACGATCGTCGAAATGCGCCTCCTCGCGCTCGAAGGGAAACCCCAGGAGGGCGTGGAACTCTCCCGCGCCGCCATGAAGGACCTGCCGCCCGCCGAATCCGAAAAAATCCTGCTCGCCACCGCCGAACTCGTCCTGCAAACCAACCCCGACGTCGCCCGCGGCATCCTCGCCCCGCTTTCGGACAAACCCGACGCCACCGGCATCGCCGCCCTGCGCCTGCTCGCGGCCCAAGCCGTTTCGCTCCCGTCCACCCTCGGCCCCGGCGCCGAAAAACTCGCGGCCAGGCTCGAGTCGCATCCACTGGGCATCCCGGACGACATCCTGCTCGCCGCCGAGATCCGCCTCCTCGCCGAGCCCGCCGCCCGCCCGGCCCTCCTCGCCCGGCTCGCGCAAGACCGCGCCGCCGCCTCCGAACCGGACGCCCTCGCCTTCGCCCGTTGGCTCAACCGCCGCAAAGCCCATCGCGAAGCCATCGACTTCATCGGCCGCGACCGCGCCGTCTCCCAGGCCGATTGGCTTCTCGTCTACCTCGACGCCCACGCCGGCCTCGACCGGTGGGACGATGTTTTCCAACTGCTCGAGAACACCTCCGTCGCCGGACTTTCCGATAGCATCCGCATGGTCTTCCTCGCCCGCGCCGCCAAGGAGGCCGGCGACCGCGAAAAATCCGAGGGCATCTGGAACGAAAACCAGCGCGCCCTCCTCTTCGAAAAACCCGAGGTCGTTTCGTTCGTCGCCGCCTACGCCCTCCGCACCGGCGAGCGCGACCAGGCCCTCAAAGCCTACACCACCCTCTCGCGCCGCAAGGAAACCGCCCTCCAGGGCCACCTCGGCCTCATCCGCGCCACTCCGCAGGACGCCCCCGCCTCCGAGCTCCTCCCCGTCTACAAAAGCCTCCTCGAGATCCACCCGAACCTCGCCGAGGCCCGCAACGACCTCGCCTACCTCGAACTCCTCGCGAACCAGAACCTCTTCGACGCCACACTCCGCGCCCTCGAGGCCCACAAAAAAACTCCCGACTCGCTCGCCACGCTCAGCATCGCCGCCCTCGCCCATTTGCGGAACAACGAACCCGAAAAAGCCGAAGCCCTCTACGCCGGCCGCTTCATCCCGTGGTCCACCGCCCCCGACCCCTGGAAAAACATCCGCGCCGCCGTCCTCCTCGCCGGAGGCAAGACCGCCGAAGCCGACGAACTCCTCGACACCATCGACCAAACCCGGCTCCGCCCCGAGGAACGCGCCCTCCTCCCCCGATAGGCCGCGCGCGGGATTTCCCCGCCCCACGCGGGCCTCACTTCGGCCACAGGAAATACAAGTAAACGCAGTAGCAGCCCAGCAACAACGCCCCCTCGCCGCGCGTCACCCGAAGTCCGGTCCACAGGATCGGCCACAACAGCACCGAAATCCCCACCATGGCCCAGATGTCCAGGGGATTGATCGAGGGGGCCGACAGGGGCGCGACCACCGCGCCGGCGCCCAGAATGGCGAGAATGTTGAAAATATTCGACCCGATCACATTTCCGAGCGCGATGTCCGGTTCCTTCTTGAGCGCCGCCACCACCGAGGCCGCCAACTCCGGCACGCTCGTTCCCGCCGCGACAATCGTGAGCCCGATCACCGCCTCGCTCACTCCGAAGACCCGCGCCACCGCCACCGAGTTGTCGGTCAACAACCGCGCGCCCAAGGCGAGCACCGCGAGGCCGCCGAGAATGAAAATGATATCGAAAGAGAGCGACCCCGTCGGCTTGGGCAGGCTCTCCTCGAATTCCGACTCCACCTCGCGCGAGGCCGTGCGCCGCGCCAGCCAGACGTTTCCCGCCACATACGCGCAAATCCCCGCCAGCAACAAAATCCCCTCGACCCGCCCGACCTCGCCATCCCACAGCAGCAACGGAGCCAAAAGGCAAACGCCCGCCATCAACGGCGCGTCGATTTTGATGAGTTGGAACTGCACCTTCATCGGAAAAATCAACGCCGTGAGCCCGAGGATCACGCCGATGTTGAACAAATTCGAACCCAGCACGTTTCCCACCGCCAGATCGCCGCGGCCCGCCAGCGCCGCCTTCACACTCACCATCACCTCCGGCATGCTCGTGCCCATCGCGACCACCGTGAGGCCGACGACCAGAGGCGTGAGGCCGAGACGCAGGGCCAGCGAGGCGCTCCCGCGCACCAACCCCTCCGCCCCGAAATAAAGCAACGCCAGCGAGGCCGCGATCCAGATCCAGTTCCAAAGCATAGGCGCGGGTTTCTGCACGGGAACCCCTCCGCCCGCAAGCCAAACCGGACGCCGCCCCGGATCAATCGATCAACTCGGCGTAGTGCTCGAGGGCCAGCGCGCGGCTTCGCTCCAGAATCGCGTCGGAATCGTCCATCCCCAGCGCCTCGGCGGCCAGCGCCTCGCACACGCCCGCG
The DNA here is from genome assembly GCA_964628505.1 of uncultured Chthoniobacter sp. GTDB lineage: Bacteria > Verrucomicrobiota > Verrucomicrobiia > Chthoniobacterales > Terrimicrobiaceae > UBA967. Next base: position 18,411 of record CAZVPK010000012.1, on the reverse strand, counting down.
TCCAGCGACTGGACGGCCTTCTTGATCCGCGGCACCAGCGCGCTCGCCGCGCTCAGCTCGTCGACTCCCAGCCCGATGAGCAACGGCGTGAGAAGAATGTCGGAGGCCATCTCGCCGCACACGCCGGTCCAGATGCCGTGGGCCTTGCCGGCATCGACCGTCATTTTGATCATCCGCAGGATCGCGGGGTGCGTGGGGCTGTAGAGATGGGCGATGCGGTCGTTCAGCCGGTCCACGGCGATCGCGTATTGGATGAGGTCGTTTGTTCCGATGCTCAGGAAGCGGGCCTCGCGGGCGAGATGGTCGGCCACGAAGACCGCGCTCGGAGTTTCGATCATCACACCCACCTCGACGAAGGGGTTGAAAAGAATGCCCGCCGAGGAGAGCTCCCGCTTGCACTCCTCGAGAATCCGGTTGGCCCGCCGCAGCTCCTCGATGCCCGAGATCATGGGATACATGATCCTCACGTTCCCGGTGCCCGCGGCCCGCAGAATGGCCCTCAATTGGGTTTTGAAAACCTCCGGGTGGTCGAGGCAGTAGCGGATCGCGCGGCAGCCGAGGAAGGGATTCTCCTCCGGCTCCAGCTGCAAACCCGGCGCGGTCTTGTCCCCGCCGATGTCCAGCGTGCGGATGATGACGCTGTGCGGCAGCGACATCTCGGCCGCGCGCCGGTAGTGCTCGAACTGCTCGTCCTCGCCGGGCAGGTCGCCCCGGTGCAGGAAAAGGAACTCCGTCCGGAAAAGCCCGATGCCCTCCGCGCCGTGCGTTCCCGCGTCCTCCAGGTCGCCGGGCAGGTCGATGTTCGCGGAAAGCGTGATGTGGCGGCCGTCGCGGGTGGTCGAGGCCGTCTCGCGGATCGCGCGCAGGCGCTCGACGACCTCTTCCTTTTGCAGCTCGATGCGGCCGTATTCCACCAGCGTCTCGCGCGAGGGGTTGAGGATCAGAAGCCCCGTGTAGCCGTCGACGAGGATGTCGTCGCCCAGCTGGATCTGCTGGGTGATTCCCTGCATGCCGACGATGGCGGGAATCTCCAGCGAGCGGGCGACGATGGCGGTGTGGGAGGTTTTGCTGCCGATCTCGGTCACGAAGCCGCGAACGAGCGAGCGGTCGAGTTGCGCGGTGTCGGCGGGCGAGAGGTTGTGGGCGACAACGATGTGGGGGTGCGAATGGGCGGCGGGGTTGAGCGGGGCCTTGCCCAGAAGATGCCGCGTCACGCGCCGCGCGACATCCTCGATGTCCACCACACGCTCGCGCAGGTAGGGATCGTCGATCGACTCGAGCGTGTCGCAGTATTTGCGCACCACTTCCTGGAAGATGAACTCGACGTTTTTGCGCTCGCGCTCCAGGCCCCTCAGAACCTCGTCGATCAGCGTGCGGTCCTCGACCACGAGAAGGTGGGCGTAGAAGATGCTGGAGTCCTCGGCCCCGATCGCCGTTACGATGCGGCGCTGGATGTCGAGCAATTCGACCCGGGTGGCGATGAGCGCCGATTCGAACCGCGCAACCTCGCCGGCCAACTCGTCCCCGTTGACCGGCCGCGGCTGGATCTCCTCGTCCTCGGTGTATTGGACCAGCGCCGGGAAATGGGCGATGCCCTGCGAAACAGCGACGCCTTGGAAACGCTTTTCCAATCTCGGCTCGGGCGCGGCGTCCATGAGCACGAAGTTATGCAGGAAACCCCCGGACGCGCAACCAGAAGTCCGGGGCTTTTCGAGCGTTCGCGGTTGCCCCCGCTCCCGAGGCCGCCATAGAGTGCCGTCCATGTTCACGGGACTTGTCGAGGAGGCCGGCCGGCTCGAATGGCTCCGCCGCGCGGAGGGCGGGGCGCAATTGGCGGTGGCCGCGCCGATCGCGGGCGACGGCGCGCGCGTCGGAGACAGCATCGCCGTCAACGGGTGCTGCCTCACGGTCACCCTCGCGCAGGATGGATTGCTGGTTTTCGACCTGCTCGAGGAAACCCTGAAAAAAACCAACCTTGGCGCCTTGAAACCCGGAGCGCGCGTCAACCTGGAGCGCCCCCTCGCGGCGAATGCCCGGCTGGGCGGGCACTTCGTCCAGGGCCACATCGACACCACGACCGTGCTGCGCGGCGCGGAACGGCACGGGGCGGACCTGCGTCTCGAATTCGAAATGCCCGCCGACTTCGCCCGCTACATCGCCTACAAGGGATCGGTCGCCCTCAACGGCACCAGCCTCACGGTGGCCGAGGTCGCCAAGGACGGCTTCACGGTCTGGATCATCCCCCACACCGCCGCGGCCACGAACCTCGGCGAACTCCGCGCGGGCGACCGGGTCAACCTCGAATGCGACATCCTCGCCAAATACACCGCCCGGATTCTCGAAGCGCGGACCTGACAAATTCCCCGAACACGCACCGCCGGCCCGGGATCGATTCCCCGCCTTCCCATCGGCGGAAACCACTCCGGTTGAACCATCGTGAAATCTCATTCGGGAAAAAAAACTTGCCGCCCAAAGAAAGGGGAACGACATTCCGCCCACGTGATGGCCAATCCGACACGCCCGTCAAACCAACCCAGTCCCCGCTCCGGCGTCTCGGGCACCCGCAACCGCATTCCGGTTCCCCCGGCCCGCTAACATCCGCTTTCGCCAACCATGTCCGCAAACCGCCGCCGACCCTCCCTTGATGTGCTGATCCACTGCCCCGGATCCCACGGCGTGGTTCCCGACCAGGTCCACTGCCAAGCCACCGCCCTGCAGGAGATGGGAATCCAGGTGCTGGTTCTCTGCGGTGTCGGTTTCACCCGCACCCGGAACGCCTCCTACCCCACCCTCCCCTGCATGGTCGAGGGAGCCACCGACAACCGCGCGAACGTCATGTCGCGCAAGGTGGGCAAGGCCCTCCAAACAGTCCGCAACCAACTCCGCTTCGCCTGGGAGGTCTACAAAAACAAACCCGCCCTGGTGCTCTCCGCCAGCCACATCGACAGCCAAAGCCCCCTGTGGATTTGGCCGCACATCCTCCTGTCCATTTTCCGGAAGACCATTTACGCGATGAATCTCCACTTTCCGAACCGGGACCACCACATCGGCCCGAAGTGGTGGCAGAAATTCGCCGCGAAAACCGCCTTTAAGCCCTTCCGGATCGCGGTCGCCCACAAGCGCATCTTCCCGGCCTCCCACATCCCCAAACACATCCGCACCGTCGAGGTGCCCCTCGGTCCGGACCCCGGGCAACCGATTCGGGAAAATCCGAAGTCCATCCGCAAACGCTGGAACGTCCCTCGCGGCAAGAAGGTCTTCCTCGCCTTCGGCCACGTCCGCAACCACAAGAACCTCGACCTCGTCATCCGCGCCATGACCGATGTGCCCGAGGCCTGCCTCGTCATCCAAGGCCGCGTCTCCAACCATCGCGACCGCCCCCTGAAGTATTACCGCATGCTCGCCGACGACCTCGGGCTCTCGAAGCGCGTGCTCATCAGCGACGAATTCGTCCCCGATGAAAAACGGCAAAGCTATTTCGAGGCCGCGGACTTCGTGGTTTCCACCTATTCCTCCTCGTTCCACTCGCAGACCGCCACACTGTCCACCGCCGCCAAGGCCCGCCGCCGCGTGATTTCCTCCTCCGGCAGCAGCCCCATGCGGGACCTCGTCGAGCATTTCGGTCTCGGCGTGCATGTCGAACCCGATTCCAGCGAAGCCATCGCCGACGGCATGGCCACACTCCTCCATGCCAGCCTCCCCGAGCCGCGCTGGGAGGATTTCGACGCCTACGCGACCTGGGAAACCAACGTCACCCGCCTTCTCGAGGCCGCCGCCGACTACGTGGCCCGCACCCCCACCCCGGTCCGCCAATTCGAGGGATTCGAGGACGAGGCCGTTCCCGTGCCTCCGCTGCTCAAGGCCCGCGACTTCGTCAAAACCACGGCAGCCCCCTCGAAACCCCGAGCCCCGCGCCGCGCCGCAAAATCCCCCCGCCGCGTCGAGGCGCCCTCCGAACCCCCGGCCTCCCGCGCCGCCGATCCCGGCCAAACCGACTTCCCGGCCCTCCCCGCCGCCGCCGCCGTCAATGGATTCCACACCAACGGCTCGAACGGCTCGAACGGCTCCCATGGCGTCAACGGATCGAACGGTTCCAACGGCCATGCCCCTGTCGGGGAGCCCCCGAAAAAGCGCCGCGGCCGCAAACCCGGTTCGAAAAACCGCCCGAAAACCGCACCGGCCGCCGATGCCGTCGCGGCCTGACCTCCCCGGTCCGGCTTTCCTTCCCAAACGCCGCCTCCCTGCGTTAAGCAGTCGGCCATGACGCCCGAGACAGCCGCACGATGAACACCCCCTGGTTTTCATTCAGTCTTCCGGATTTCTCCTATTCGTTCCTCAGCGTGCTGCTCGAGGGCGTGCCCTTCATCCTGCTCGGCACCCTGATCTCGGGCCTCATCGACCAGTTCCTGCCTTCCAAAACCATGACGCGCCTCCTGCCGCGAAACGCCTTTCTCGGCATCTGCCTCGCCTCGGTCATGGGCCTCGTTTTTCCCATGTGCGAATGCGGCATCGTGCCGGTCATCCGCCGCCTCATCGCCAAGGGCCTGCCGGTGGCAAACGCCGTCGCCTACATGCTCGCCGCGCCGATCGTGAACCCCATCGTCGCCCTCAGCACCTGGGCGGCCTTCCGCGGCCAGGGCGCCGAGGAGTTCACCGCGCTCCGCCTCGGCCTCGGCGCGTTTGTCGCGATCCTCGCCGGCCTGGCCGTTCTCAACCTCCCCCTCCGCTCGGTCCTGAAAAAATCCGTCCTCGCCACCGTGCACCATCCCCCGGGGGACCGGTCCCCGGCCGGAGTTCCCTTCCCCAGACGCCTCGTCGCCGCCATGGAGGCCGGCGTGCGCGATTTTCTCGACGTCATGGTTTATTTCCTCCTCGGCGTGGCCGTCGCCTCCCTCTTCGGCACCGCCGTCAACCAGGAGCTCTTCCTCCCGCTGGCGCTCAGCGACTGGCTGGCCGTGCCGTCGATGATGACCCTGGCCGGAATCCTTTCGCTCTGCAGTTCGTCGGACGCCTTCATCGCCGCCACCTTCGTCACGTTTCCCGCGGTTGCGAAACTCGCCTTCATGGTGTTCGGTCCCATGATGGATCTGAAGCTCGTCTTCATTTACAGCGCCGTATTCACCCGCCGCTTCGTCCTCGGCCTCGCCGCCGGACTTTTCATCCTCATCGGACTCCTCTGCGTCCGCCTTTCCGTCATCGGCCTGTGAACGCCACCGCCTCCCGCATCTGCTCCGCCGGCGTCCTGATGGTCTGGGGCGTCGTGCTTCTTTATTTCCAACTCTCCGGCCGCATCGCCTCGTATTTGCATCCCTCGTTCCACATCTACACCACCGTCTCCGGGGCGATCCTGATTCTTCTCTCCATTGCGCTCCTGCTCACGTTTCCCGAAGCGGACGAAGCCTGCGGGTGCGACCACGACCATGGAGCGAAACCCTTTTCCGGCGGCCTCCTCGCCCTCGCCATCCTCACCGTCCCGGTCCTCGCCGCCACGAAAATCTCCCAAAGCTCCTTCGGCGTCACCACCGTCATGAACCGCGGCCTCGTCGGCGACATCGCCGACCTCCCCGGCTACACGCCTTTTTACGAACCCGGCCTGCCCCGGGCGGACGGTTCCATCGCCGAAGGCACGATGATGGATCCCTCCCTCTACCTCCAAAAAAACGAGTCCGGCCAGATCGTCGCCCAAACCGTCGATCTCCTCTATGCGGCCGCCGACGGGGACATGCGCGCCGATTTCGAAAACAGGGACGTCGAACTCGTCGGCCAGTTCCTCACCGCGAAATCCTCCAACCCCGCCGGCGACCGCTTCCAACTCGTCCGCCTCTTCGTCATGTGTTGCGCCGCGGACGCACGTCCCGTCGCGATCCCGGTCCAGGCCCCCGCCGGCACCACGTTTCCCGAAATGGCCTGGATCCGCGTGACCGGCAAGGCGACCTTCCCCGTCGAAGGCGGACGCCGAACCCCGCTCGTCATCGCCGACTCCATCACCGAAACCGAACCGCCCCGCGAAACCTTCCTCTATTGATCCTGTGAAAAAAATCCTGCCCGTCCTCGCCGTCCTGGCATCCCTCGCCTCGCCCGTCCTTCCCGCCCGCGCCGAACTCCAGGGCGCGTGGATCGCCAGCGTCCACAACATCAACTTCCCCTCGAAACCCGGCCTCTCCGCCGAGGCCCAGAAACAACAGGCCGTCCGGCTCCTCGACGCCGCCAAGTCCGCCGGCCTCAACGCCGTCATGCTCCAGGTCCGCCCCGAGAGCGACGCCCTCTACAACTCCCCGCTCGAGCCGTGGAGCCGCTATTTGAGCGGCTCGCAGGGCGCCGACCCCGGCTACGACCCGCTCGCCTTTTTCATCGCCCGCGCCAGGGAGCGCGGCATCGAGGTCCACGCCTGGATCAACCCCTACCGCGCCGCCGCAAACGCCTCCCATCCCCGCTCGCCCCGCCACATCAGCCGCCGCCTCCCCCAATACACCTACAAAATCGGCAACGTGCTTTGGATGGACCCCGGCTCGCCCGAGGTCCGCCGCCACATCCAATCCGTCGTCCGCGACCTCGCCACCCGCTACGACATCGCCGGCGTCCACCTCGACGACTACTTCTACCCCTACCCGGACACCAAGGGCCGGCTCCCGAAATTTCCCGACGACAAAACCTACGCCGCCTACCGCGCCTCCGGCGGCGCGCTTTCCAAGGCCGACTGGCGCCGCGAAAATGTCAACACCCTCGTCCGCGACCTCTCCCACACCGTCCGCTCCGCCCGCCCGGGCCTCGCGTTCGGCGTGAGCCCGTTCGGCATCCACAGCAAGGACACCGCCCCGCCCTCGATCAAGACCGGCGTGGACCAGTTCCACCAACTCTTCGCCGACCCGCTCCAATGGATGCGCCAGGGCTGGGTGGACTACCTCTCGCCCCAGCTCTACTGGCGCGACCGCGGCCCCCAGTGCTTCTCCACCCTCCTCGGCTGGTGGCGAAGCCCGAAGGTCAACCCCCGCGGCGTGCCCATCGTTCCCGGCATCGCCGCGGACCGCATGGAATCCCAAGGCTGGCCCGCCGCCGAGATCGGTCGCCAACTCGCCGCCGAGAAATCCATCACCCCCCGCCCGCGCGGCGGCTTCCTCCTCTGGAACATCGGCCCCGTGCAAAAAAACACCAAGGGCTTCCTCGCCGCCGTCCGCGCCCGTTGACCGCACCACCGCCCCGCGGCGGAAACAAACCCCTTCCCAACCCCCCGGAATTCCGCTAGGGAGAGATTCCCGTTTCCCGGCATCCTACCCACACCCATGATCAAACACCTCTTCCACTCCCTCGGCGGCCGCATCCTCCTGATCGTCACCCTCGGCATCCTCCTCACCCTCGCCACCGGCCTGGCCGTCATCTACAATCGCACCACCCACGTCGTCAACCACGCCATCGAAGAGGAAATGCGCACGATCCTCGTGCAGGCCGAGGCCACCACCGATTCCATCGGCGAACTCGCCCAGGCCCGCGCCTTCGACTACAACAAGCTCCTCATGGAGGTCCAGGAGAAGGGCAAGGAAAACTACGAGCAGACCCTCTTCTACAAAACCGTGCCGGTCGTCGCCGCCTGGGCCGCCGTCCGCAAGGCCATCGATGGAACTCAAATCCAGTTCCACATCGTGCGCGACAACGCGCGCAACAAGGCCAACCTCCCCGACGACGAACTCGACCGCAAACTTCTCAACGCCGTCGAGCAGGAGGGAAAAAACGAGGTCTTCGTCCGCGACGACCAGACCGGCGTGCTCGCCTACGCCCGTCCGGTCATCATGAGCCAAAGCTGCATGACCTGCCACGGCAACCCCGCCAACAGCCCCAACGGCGACGGCCGCGACATTCTCGGCTTCCAAATGGAAAACTGGAAACCCGGCGAACGCCGGGGCGCCTATGTCCTCACCATTCCCGTCTCCGCCGTGGACGGCCCCGTCCGCGAGGGCATGATCAACGCCGTCACCTGGTCCATCCCCTCCGCCCTAGCCATTCTTCTGGTCTCCGTGGGCGTCGTGATGCGCATCAACAAGCGCCTCCTCCAGACCACCGACCACCTCGAGGGCGGTTCCCAGCAACTCGCCGCCGCCTCCGGCCAGGTTTCCTCCGCCAGCCAGCGCCTCGCCGAGGGCGCGAGCCAACAGGCCGCCTCGCTCGAGGAGACCAGCTCCTCGCTCGAGGAGATCGCCACCGTCACCCGCCGCAACGCCGAAAACGCCCACCAGGCCAAGGACATCTCCCACAAGGCCCGCACCGCCGCCGAGGCGGGCCTCGCCGACATGCAAAACATGATCGGCGCCATGACCGAGATCCACAAATCCGGCGACAAGATCGCCAAAATCATCCGCACCATCGACGAGATCGCCTTCCAGACGAACATTCTCGCTCTCAACGCCGCCGTCGAGGCCGCCCGCGCCGGCGAGGCGGGACTCGGCTTCGCCGTGGTCGCCGACGAGGTCCGCAACCTCGCCCGCCGCAGCGCCGATGCCGCCAAGGAGACCGCCGAGATCATCGAGGAATCCATCGAGAAAAGCCGCGCCGGATCCGAGATCAGCCAACAGGTCGCCGAGAGCCTCGACCTCATCGTCCGCCAGGCCCGCGAAGTCGATGAAATCGTCGGCCAGATTTCCCTCGCCTCCCAGGAGCAAAGCCAGGGCGTGGGACTCATCAACACCTCCGTCAACCAGCTCGACACCGTCACGCAGGGCAACGCCGCCGCCGCCGAGGAGAGCGCCAGCGCCTCCGAGGAACTCCGCTCCCAGGCCTCGCTCCTCCACGAGATGGTCGCCGACCTCCGCTCCATGGTCACCGGCAAGGAGGCCGGCAACGACAAGGCCACCGCCCTCACCCACCAGGCGTTCTTCTTCGAGACCGGCTCCTCCCACTCCGGCAAACCGAAAAAATCCGCGCCCGCCCCGCTCGGCGCCGCCAGCCGCCTCCCGCTCACCCCGCCCAAGGAAAAATCCCACTCGAATCCCAAGGACGAGTTCGTCGACGACGAGTGATCCCCGCCCCGCGCGGCGTCCTTGAAAATTTCCGCGATCCGGATTTGACACGGGCCGGGCGCTTGTCCAAAGTGCCCGGCTCTCTCAATTCAAACCAATGAAAACCTACTCCGCCAAAGCCGAAGACGTGCAGCGCAAATGGTGGCTCATCGACGCCGCCGGCCAACCGCTCGGCCGTGTCGCCGTCAAGGCCGCCAATCTTCTCCGCGGCAAAACCAAGGCCATCTTCACCCCTCACGTGGACACCGGCGATTTCGTCGTCGTCGTCAACGCCTCCCGAGTCGCCATCGGCGGCAAGAAGGAGACCGCGAAAACCTACATGAGCTTCTCCGGCTACGTCGGCGGCCACAAATCCGAAACGTTCCGCGCCCGCCGCGAACGCCGTCCCGAACTCCTCGTCGAGCGCGCCGTGCGCGGCATGATCCCGCACAACCGTCTCGGCCGCGCCCTCTACGGCAAACTCAAGGTCTACGCCGGCGGCGAACACCCGCACTCGGCCCAAAACCCGCAACCCGCCTGATCCCGATCTCCATGAGCAACTCCATCGTCCCGATCCAAGCCACCGGCCGCCGCAAGACCTCCGTCGCCAGCGTGCGCCTCCAATCCGGCAGCGGCACCATCAAGGTCAACGGCCGCGACTTCACCGACTACTTCGGCAGCCTCTCGGTTCAAAACCAGATCCTCCGCCCGCTCGAGATCGCCAACGCCGTCCACTCCTACGACCTCACCGTCAAGACCTCCGGCGGCGGCATCAACGGCCAGGCCGGCGCCATGCGCCTCGCCATCAGCCGCGCCCTCCTCGAGGTGAACAACGAACTCCGCCTCCCGCTCAAGCAGGAAGGACTCCTCACCCGCGACCCGCGCATGAAGGAGCGCAAAAAGCCCGGCCAGCCCGGCGCCCGCAAGCGCTTCCAGTTCTCCAAGCGCTGATCCTTCGAGGATTTTTTTCCGAATCCCGTTTACAAGAAGGGCCGCCGAACCGGCGGCCCTTTTTTCATCCCTGCTCGGCGAGCAGAACCAGGGCTTTTTCCACCGCGTCATCCGGAGAGGAAAACGCCGAGAGATCCAGCGAGGGAAAATCGAATTGGGTGCGGCACCAGGTGAGTTGGCGCTTGGCGTATTGCCAGGTCGCCGTGGCGATGGCCTCGCGGCATTCGGATTCGGAAATGCGCCCCGCCAATAAATCCTCGATCTCGCGGAAGCCGATGGCCCGTCGGGAACCCGCTCCGGCATGGGCCGCGCGGCGAACCTCCTCCACAGCACCGCCGGCCAACATCGATTCGACATTCGCTTCGATGCGTGCGCGGAGTTCGTCGCGATCGCGTGTCAAAACCAGCCCGCGAAATTCGGGGTTCGGCCGACTCCACTGGCCGCGCGATTCGGCCAGCGGACGTCCGGTTTGCAAAACGATTTCCAGTGCGCGTCGAACTCGCACCGGGTTGCGCAAATCGATTTGAAGCGGCGCGGCGGGATCGGCGGCGCGGAGTTCCTCAATCGCCCGCGGCAAACCCAGCTTCGAAATCCGCTCCCGCAGCGCGGGATCGACCGGCGGCATTTCCGCCAGCCCGTGCGTGAGCGCCTTCAAATAAAGTCCGGTTCCACCCGCCAGAATCGGGATTTTCCCGCGTGATTGGATGTCGGCGATCACGTCCCTTGCGGCTCGAACAAAACGGGCGGCATCGAAATTTTCCCGCAGGTCCAGAAAGCCGACAAGATGGTGGGAAACGGCGGCGCGTTGGGAGGAATCCGGCTGGGCGGTGAGGACGGGAAGTCCCGCGTAGATTTGAAAGGCGTCGGCTCCCGCGATTTCCCCTCCGATCCGCCCGGCGAGCGCCACGGCGAAGGAGGATTTGCCGACACCGGTCGGCCCCGTCACGACAACCGGACGGGGCCTTTCGGTGTTTGGAACAGGATTATTCAGCAGCGGTCGCGGCGGGCTCGGCGGAACCGGCCTCCTCGCGGGAGCGCTCGGAACGGCGCTCCTCGAGGGCCTTCGCTCCGCTCACGACGAGCTTGCGGCCGAGGAACTCCTTGTCGTGGAGTTCGGAGACGGCGCGCTTGGCCTCGTCGATCGATTGCATCTGCACGAAGGCGAATCCCTTCGAGCGCATCGTGTGGCGGTTCACCACGACCTCGACGTTCTGCACGGAGCCGACTCCGTTGAAGAGTTCGAAGAGGTCGCTTTCGCTGGCATCGAACGACAGGTTGCCGACATAGAGCCGCGGCGAGGTGACCTCGACCACTTCCGGACTCCGCATGCCCGTGGGACGCCCGCGGGACGGGCGCTCGGAGGTCCGGGGCTCGGACGAACGGGGTTCGGAGGTTCTGGCGCGCGGCTCGCGCTCGACGCGGGCCGGACGCTCGGGCTCGGCTTTTTTGCCGGTGAGGAATCCGATGATTTTGGAGATGAGGGAGGTCTCCTTCTTGGCGGGGGCCTCGGTGTGGGAGCTGCGGGACGGGCGGTTGCCGCGGCCGGAGCGTCGTGCGCCTCCGCCGCCACGGCGCGACGAGCGCCGCGATCCGCCGGGTGAGTATTCTGATGACATGATGGTTCTTTGTATTTCGTTGCGTTGATGGCCGACGCGGGCGGGGAAGGCTCCCCGCAGGAACGGCGCGGCCGGATGTGTGGCCGCGGGCGATGGGCATCTCCTTGAAAACACGTGATGAACACACGCCGCAAGGAACAGCGATGCCGCGATGAATCCAGACCATAAACCGGTCGAAACGGGATCTCCGGAACTGAATTGCATGGGAAAAACGCCCGAGGCGGACAAAAAATTCCACAGCCCCCCGGCGAACTCAAGGACCAATTTGCCGGATCAGGTGCCGCGGGTGTTTCCAAAGAGGCGGATGTGGAGGCGGTCGCAGAAGCGATGGCCCCGGCGCAGGCAGGTCTCGATCAACAGCGCGCGGCGGGCGTCGAGCGCCGCGGGATCGATCCCCTCGGGCATGAGCAGGATTTTCCAGGGCGGAATCTCCAGGCCGGTGGAGGCGACAACCGACTCGATTTCGCTCAGGTCGGATTCCGAGGAAACCACGAATTTGAGTTGAAAGGGATAGGCGGAGAGCCACTCGCGCAGGAGGGCGGGCCGGAGGCGCGATTTTTCGTGGCGCTCGATCCAGGCCGGTTCGATCGAGCCCGCCGCGGGGGAGGAATTCGAAAGTTTGGGACTGATCGAGGCGAGGTCGCAGGCGATGCCGCCGGGCGCGATGGTGCCGGCGGTTTCGATCGTGATGTGTTTGCCGAGCGCGCGAAGCCGGTCCGCGAGTTCGTGGATTCCTCGCGCCACCATCGGCTCGCCGCCGGTGAGAACCACATGCGCGGCGGGATGCTTTTGAACCTCGGCAAGAATCGCGTCGATTGTCATTTCGTCGCCCTCGGGATTCCACGAGGCATACGGCGTGTCGCACCAGCGGCACCGCAGATTGCAACCCGAAGTGCGAATAAAAACCGACGGCACGCCAACCAATTCGCCCTCGCCCTGCAGCGAATAAAAAATCTCGGAAATCAACATGCGGCGAACCCCGAAGGCTCCGACCTACTCGATACCAACCGCGCGGAATTTTTCCTCCACATGGCGGAAATGCCGGTCGGGCGAACAGGCGTGCGCGATTTCCCCGGCCGAGAGATGCGCGGAGACGGTTGGCTCCTCCGCGAGATTGGCGGCGAGGCCGCCGCCCTCGCGCCAGGTTTTCATCGCGGCCCGCTGAACCGCCTCGTAGGCGGCTTTGCGCTCCATGCCCTTCTCGGTGAGCATGAGCAACGCGGCCTGGCTCGCGTAGAGGCCGCCGGTGAGTTCCATGTTCCGCCGCATGTTTTCGGGATAGACGATCAACTTCGAAACGAGCTTCGTCAAAAGCGAGAGCATGTAGTCCAGCAGCGTGCAACTGTCGGGCAGAATGATGCGCTCGACCGAGCTGTGGCTGATGTCGCGCTCGTGCCAGAGGGCGACATTCTCGAGCGCGGCCATGGCGTTTCCGCGGATCACGCGGGCGAGTCCGCTGAGGCGCTCGCCGGTGATGGGGTTGCGCTTGTGCGGCATCGCGCTGCTGCCTTTCTGGCCTTCGCTGAAATACTCCTCGACCTCGAGAACCTCGGTGCGCTGCAGATGGCGGAATTCCGTGGCCCACCGGTCGATGCTCGAGGCAATGAGCGCGAGAACGCTCATGAACTCCGCGTGGCGATCGCGCTGGATGATCTGGGTGGAAAGCGCGGCGGCTTTGAGGCCGAGCTTTTCGCAGACGATTTTTTCCACGCGCGGATCGAGGTGGGCGTGGGTGCCGACCGCTCCGCTGATCTTGCCGACGCGGATGCGCTCGCGCATTTCCCGCAGGCGCTCGAGCGCGCGGGAGAATTCGTCATACATCAACGCCATCTTGAGGCCGAAGCTGATCGGTTCGGCGTGGATGCCGTGGCTGCGACCGATCATCGGGGTGAACTTGTGTTCCTTCGCGCGGACGGCAACGGCCTCGCGCAAGGCCAGCAGATCGGCCTCGAGCAGGTTGCAGGACTCCAGCATCTGCACCGCGAGCGTGGTGTCGAGCAGGTCGGAGGAGGTCAGGCCCTGATGAACCCAACGCGAGGCGGGACCGACGTGCTCGGCGACATTTTCGAGAAAGGCGATGACGTCGTGGTTGGTGCGCTTCTCGATCTCGCGGATTTTTTCGATGTCGAACGCCCCCTTGGCGCGGATCTCGGCGGCGTCGGATTTCGGAATCGAGCCGAGTTCCGCCATCGCCTCGCAGGCGAGCGTCTCGATCTCGAGCCAGATTTCGAGTTTGCGTTGCTCGGTCCAAACGGACCGCATTTTCGGCAGGGAGTAGCGTTCGATCATTTGTGGGCGGGTATCCAACCACCGGCTGCGGGGCGCGCCAATCCCGGAGTGGCCGAGAAAAAAATGCGGGCGTCGAAAACACAAAGCCCGGGAGGGCACATTCCGGAATGGGGCAACCAACGGCTTGCAAACCGACTCACCCATGCCCATGCCTTGCCAATGTCATCCAAAAACGCGGCGGTGATCGGAGCGGGGTTGGCCGGGCTATCGGCGGCTGTGCGGTTGCGCGACGCGGGATGGCGGGTGGTGGTCTTCGAGAAATCTCGCGGCTGGGGCGGGCGGTGCGCCACGAAACGGATGGAGGGCTGTGTGGTGGATCACGGGGCGCAGTATTTCACGATGCGGGATCCGGATTTTGAAGCGGCGGTTCGGTCGGCGTGCGGGGATGGGCTTGGCGGGATCGCTGCACCGGTTCTGGATGGAGCCGGGGCTGTTTTGGAAACGGGGCCGATGTTTTACCATGCCGAAGGGAACAACCGCTTGGCGCGGGCGCTCGGCGAGGGCCTCGAGGTGCGGACCGGGGTGGAGTTGACGGAGGTGCGCGAACGGCACATCGACGGGGAGGATTTCGATCTGGTGGTGTCCACGCCACCCTGGCCGCAGACCTGTCGGTTGGCGGGTTTGGAGGGCGCGACAAATCCCTATGCGCCGTGCCTGGCGGTGATTTTGGCCTACGACGGCGAGTGGCCGGGTCGGACACGGGAGCGCTATGCGGTGCGCGATGCCGATGCGCCGGACTTGGCGTGGTCGGCCTGCGAGAACCACAAGACGGGCCGGATTCCGGCGGGCAATACTGTTCTCGTCGCGCACGCCACGGAGGCATTCAGCCGGGCGCATTTGGAGGGCGATCCCGCGGAGTGGTCCACGCGGCTGCGCGGGGCGGTCGAGAAACTTTGGGAGATTCCCGGAAACGCCTTGAGGTGGATTCATCCACATCGCTGGCGCTACGCCCGCGTTGTGGAAAGACCCGAAATGCCCGGGCTTCCGGACGGCTGGGTTTTCGCCGGGGACTTGCTCGAAGCCTCGCGGGTCGAATCGGCTTGGGTGGCGGGGCGGCGGGCGGTTTCCGCGTGGATCTGACGAACTACAACGCGCGCCGTTTTTCGATCAACGCGTAGGCGTTGTGGTTGTGGATGGATTCGAAATTTTCGGCCTCCACCCGATACCAGACAATGTTCGCGTCCGCCTCGCAGCGCTGGGCGACGTTGCGGACGAGGTCCTCGACGAAAACCGGGTTCGCGTAGGCGCGCTCGGTGACGTGTTTTTCATCGGGCCGCTTCAACAGGCTGTAGAGCTCGGCGCTGGCGGATTCCTCGGCCAGGCGGACCATGTCCTCGATCCACATCGGCGAGGCGCAGCGCACGGAGAGCGTCACCTGTCCGCGCTGGTTGTGCGCGCCGGCGGCGCTGATGGCCTTCGAGCACGGGCAAAGCGTGGTGACCGGCACGACCGTGGTGACGACGAAATCCATTTTGCCGGACTCGAGCGTCGCGTTGAACCGCACCGTGTAGTCCATCAGGCCCGGAGCGCCGGTGGCGGGCGCCTTTTTCTCCAGGAAAAACGGAAACTCGATGTCGAAATGCGCGCAGTCGCTTTCGAGGCGTCGGGCGGTTTGTTCGAGGATGTCGCGGATGTTTTCGACGTGGATCGACGGCCCGTGCGCGGCAAGCACCTCGATGAACCGGCTCATGTGGGTGCCCTTGAAGTGGTGCGGCAGGTCCACGGTCATCTGGACGGTGGCCACGGTGCTTTGGAGCGAGTCGCCCTTGTCCCGGATCTGCATCGGATAGCGGAGCGATTTCACCCCCACGCGGTCGATGGGCAGGCGGCGGTCGTCGCGCTCGCTTTGGGTGTCTTTCAACATGGGCGGCGGATTTTGGGGCGCGGGAGCGGGCACCGGAAGACAAAAAAAGCCGTGCGGGGGAGTGGCGATTTGTTTTTAGTCCGTCCTTGTATGGCAACCAATCTCTTCGACCTCTCCGAGGAAGTGGCCGTGGTCATCGGAGCAACCGGCGTCCTCGGCGGGGCCATGGCCTCCGCCCTCGCGTCCGCCGGGGCCGCCGTCGTCGTCGCGGGCCGCAACGCCCAGCGCGGCCAGGCCCGCGTGAACGAAATCACCCGCGCCGGAGGTCGCGCGATCTTTGTGGAAACCGATGCCACCGACAGCCGAAGCGTCGAGTTCCTGCTGGCCTCCGCGGACCGCAAGTTCGGAACCCCCTCGGTGCTCGTGAACGCCGCGGGCGGAAACGACCCGAGCGTCACCGTCACCCCGGAGCACCCGTTCAGCGCCATCTCCATCGACGATTGGATGTCGAACTACGACCTCAATCTCGTCGGCGGCGCCCTGATCCCCTGCCAGATCATCGGCCAGGCGATGGTCGACGCGGGGCGCGGATCGGTGATCAACATCGCCAGCACCTCCGCGCACCTCCCCCTGTCCCGCGTGGTGGCCTACTCCGCCGCCAAGGCCGCCGTGGTCAACCTCACGCAATTCCTCGCCCGCGAATGGGCCCCGGCCGGCGTGCGCGTCAATTCCATCTCCCCCGGTTTTTTTCCCGCCGAGCAGAACCTCCGGCTCCTCTTCAATCCCGACGGGTCCACCACCCCGCGCGCGGCGGCCATTCTGGGCCACACGCCCATGGCGAGATTCGGCGAAGCCGAGGAACTCGCCGGCGCGGTGGTTTTCCTCGCCAGCCCGCAGGCCAGCTCGTTCGTCACCGGCACGGACATTCGCGTGGACGGCGGCTTTCTCACCCAGACCATCTGATTCCCCCGCCTTGAAGCCGGTTCACCCCGAGTCCATCCTCCGCCCTCCGATCCCATGGCAGTAAAAACCGAAAAAGACCTCGCCGAGTTCCACCGCGCGAATTGGCTGAAGGCGATGAGCGCGATGCAGCTCAAGAACTACGGCTACGCCATCCAGCTCATCCAGACGGTCCTCAAGAGCCATCCCGAATTCCTCGCCGCGCGGCAACTCGCCCGGAAGGCCGCGATCGCCCGGAGCGCCGGCAGGAAAACCATCCTCTCCACCGCCTCGTTCAGCGCGATCAAGCTCCAGGGCCAGATCAAAAAAGACCCCGTCGGAGCCCTCGAAGCCATCGAGAAGTGCCTCGAAACCGAGCCCACCAGCCCCCAGCTCAACAACATTCTCAAGGAGGCCGCCCTCGCCTCCGGCATGCCGGAAACCGCCGCCTTCGCGCTCGAAACAATCCTCGAGGGCGCGCCCAAGGACACGAAGGTGATGCATGAACTCGCCAAGCTCCACATGGAGCACGGCGCCCCGGGCAAGGCCGCGGAAATCTTCCACCGCATCCTCGCGATGGCCCCGAACGACCTCGCCGCCGTCAAGGGGGCCAAGGACGCCGCCGCCGCCGATTCGATGCTCTCCGGCGGTTGGAACAAGGAGGAGACCACCTATCGCGATCTCATCAAGGACAAGGACCTCGCCGTCGCCCTCGAGCAGCAATCCCGCGTCGTCCGCAGCGACGAGATGATCGACAACCTCCTCGTCGAACTCCACGCCAAGGCCGAGGCCGAACCCGGCAGCGTGGACACCGCGCGCCGCATCGCCGAACTCTACGAGCAAAAGGAGGACTGGGAAAACGCCGCCAACTGGTTCCACTACGCCGCCTCGCTCACGAACAACTCCGACATGGCCCTCGTCCGCAAGGCCTCCGATCTCCAGATCCGCCAGTTCGACATCGCCATCGAGTCCCGCGAGCAATTCATCGCCGCGAGTCCCGACGCCCCCGAGTCCGCCGAATACGCCGCCGAACTCGACTCCCTCAAATCCCGGCGCGCCGAACTCGCCCTCGAGGCCGCCCGCTCCCGCATCGAACAAAATCCCACCGACCTCCAACTTCGCTTCGAACTCGGCGAACTCCTCGTCGAATCCGGAAACTGGCAGGAGGCGATCCCGGAACTCCAAAAGGCGCGACAGAACCCCAACGTCCGCATCCGCGCCATGAGCCTCCTCGGCCAGTGCTTCACCGCCCGCAACATGCTCGACCTCGCCGCCAAGACGCTCTCCGACGCCGTCTCCGAGCTGCCCGTGATGGATGCCGTCAAAAAGGACGTCATCTACAACCTCGGCCTCGTTTACGAAAAAATGGGGAACGCCGAAAAGTCCGTCGAGTGCATGAAGCAAATCTACGAGGTGGACTACGGCTACCGCGACGTCGCCGCGCGCGTCGAAAGTTCCTACTGAGACCATTAGCCGGAAGCCTTTGGACCTTTGGTAAAGTCAACGCTCGCGCTTTGCGAGGAGGGCCCTGCTTGTCAGGTCCGGGGTGTCTCGCTCAAACACACCGATGCGGCTCTGACAAGCAGAGCCCTCCCGGGCGGAAAGCGAGGAGGGACCCGCTTGTCGGGTCCGGTGTGGCCCGCGCAAACACATCGATGCGGCTCTGACAAAACCAGCGCGCCAGCGCGATCGTGGATGAGGGGAAGACGAATGTTAGGCCCGGGAGGGCAACCGCAGCGAAGCGGAGTGGCAGAGCCCTCCTGGGCGGAACGCGAAAAACGCTGCGCGGCGCAAGACAAGAACCGCCCCGGCGAACCGCATTGTG
>CAZVPK010000011.1:0-26733 GCA_964628505.1 uncultured Chthoniobacter sp. | reverse complement strand
GCGGCGATGAGGGCGAGGGCTTCGGCGCGGAGGGTTTCAGCTTGTTGGTGCATGGGTTTTCCGAAAATTAACCACGGAGGACACGGAGAGCACGGAGAGGGAGAGGAGGTGGGCTGAAGGCTGCATGGAGTGGTTTATTCGTTTTCCTCATCGAAGTAGTCGTGGTCGATTTTTTTGATTTCGTATGTGGCGGTTTTAGAGACGCCGATTTCGAAATCGATCATGAGATTCCAGAGTTGCTCGCCGTCGATCAGGACGATTTTGCTGTCGATGCGCGAGGCGTATTCGATGGCTTCGCGGGAAAAATCGGAGGTGGTGATGAAGATGCCTTTTTTCGCGCGGAAGCCTTGTAGGGCACCTGCGAATTTTTGGATCTCGGGGCGGCCGACGGTTTGAGTCCAGCGTTTCGCTTGGAGGTAGATGATATCGAGGCCGAGGCGGTCTTCCTTGATGATGCCGTCGATACCTTCGTCTCCGGTCTGGCCGATGGCTTGTCCGGCGTCTTTGCGCGTGCCGCCGTAGCCCATGGCGACGACCAACTCGACGACGGTTTTTTCAAAGAATGACGGAGAGGCGTAGAGAAGTTTTTCCAGAATTTCGCGACCCAAGCTTTGGCGAATGGAAAGGAAGGCGGCTTCCATTTGCTCCTCGGGAGTGCGCGATTCGTCGGATTCTAGAGTTGGCGATTTTGTTTCGTCGGTTTTTTTTCCGCCTCGAGCGTCGAGGTAACCGGGGACGGAGCGGAGGACCTTGAGATCGATGCGATCGGGGTTTTCGGCGAAGATTTTTTTTCCGAGGTCGGTGATGTGGAAGTATCCGCGGCGGTTGGATGCTATGAGGCCCGCCATTTTGAGGTGGGTCTTGGCCCATGCGACGCGGTTTGTAAAAATGGGTTGTCTGCCGCTAGGGAGAGGGGTTTGGAGATCTTCTTTGGATAGGGAGAAGTCCGAAGCCAGGCGGTTCACCGAATCCTGGAACCGATGCTCCTTTCCGTCGCTTGCCAAATTAAGCAAGGGGCGCATTAGGGTTTGGAAATCGGGAATGGGCATGGGTTGGAATTCGCGGAGAAGGAAGATTTTTAGAATAAATGGCCTGCGGCCATGAGTTTCTTCGAATCGGCCCGCGGGGGCGCGTGCCGGGGCGCCCGGGGCGGGCGCGGTCCCCGAGACCTTTGTAGGCGGGGGGCGGAACCGGACCTGACAAGCAGGTCCCTCCTGGTGACGGGGCGTGGATGGGCGGAGGGCCTTTTTGACCCTATTGACCTTGTTGGCGGGGGGTGGGTCATTTTGGGGTGTGGGTGACTTGGCAGGTGAGGCCGGGTTTGAGGCCGGCGAGGGCGGGGAGGAGGTGGTTGAGGACCTGCTCGGCGGTGGCGGGGAAGGTGCGGCCGCGGCAGGAGATTTTTTTCCAGCCATCGGCGTCCCGGAAATACCGCTCGGCGGAATTCCGGAAACGCAGGTGGATGGTGTAGGAGTCGTTGGTGAGTTTCATGGCGGGTCGCTTGGAAAGCGGCGGTGCCATGGGTTCCCGCGCGGGGCGGGGAAACTCAGGCGGCTTTTTTGGCCTCGAGGGCGGCGCGGACCTTGGCGACGATTTCGGCGAAGGTCGGCTCGTCCTTGACCGCGATGTCGGCGAGGACCTTGCGGTCGAGGCCGATGTTGGCGGATTTGAGGCCTTCGATGAATCGGCTGTAGGTGAGACCGGCGGCGCGGACGGCAGCGCTGAGTCGGGTGATCCAGAGCGCGCGGAAGTTGCGCTTGCGGGTTTTCCGGTCGCGGTAGGCCCAGTATTTGCCCTTCATCTGGGCATCCTTCGCGTAGCGGAAGAGTTTCGAGCGGCGGCCGCGGTAGCCTTTCGAGGCGTCGATGACGCGCTTGCGGCGGGCGCGGCTGGCGGGAGCATTGGTTGCTCTTGGCATTTTTCAAAAACCCCGGTTTTGACGGGGCCTCCATGGAGCGGTTGTTCGTTTCGTTGGAATCCCCGGACTCACCGGCTCCGGGATCCCCGGAAATTTTCTCCGGGGCAGACCGAGGGATTCAGGTTCAGCGCAAGTCTAGTGGCTGAAAGGCAGGCAGGCCTTGATGCGGTCCACGTCGGTTTCGTGGACGACAACGGCCTTGGCCATGTGGCGTTTCTTGTTGGCGGATTTGCTCGCCAGGAGGTGGCGCCGCGAGGCCTTGTTGCGAACAACCTTGCCGGTCGCGGTGACCTTGAAACGCTTGGCCACGGACTTGCGCGTTTTGCTTCGTGCGATGGGTTTTGGCATTGGAAAAGGGGGCAGAGATTAGCGGTTCGCGGGCGGGATGCAATGCCGGAAATCGGGAATTTTTTTTAATTGGAGGCGCGGGCGGCGTGGTGCCGCATGGCGAGGTCGAGAATCTTGCGGGCGACCTCGTCGTGTTGGATGCCGGTGGAGTCGAAGCGGATGTCGGCGAGGGATTCGTAGACGGGGCGGCGGCTTTCGAGCAGCCCGTCGAAGGTTCTCCGGGGGTCCTCGGTTTGGAGGAGCGGTCGGCGGCCGCTGCGCATGGCGCGCTCGAAGAGGATGTCGGGGGTCGCGTCGAGCCAGATGACGATGCCGATTTTTTTGAGGGATTCGCGGTTGGACTCCTGGAGGATCGCGCCGCCGCCGGTGGAGAGGACGACGCCGGCGACACCGACGAGATCGGCGATCACATTTTTTTCGACGTCGCGGAATCCCTCCTCGCCGCGCTCGGCGAAGATGGCGGGGATGGTTTTTCCCTGGTCCTTGACGACGAGGTCGTCGGTGTCCACGAAGCGGTGGCCGGTGAGGGCGGCGAGGCGGCGGCCGACGGTGGATTTTCCGCAACCCATGAAGCCGACGAGAACGAAATTCGGTAGCATGGGACGATCCTCCCACAGGGTCGGGGCGGGGCAAAACCTTTTGAGAGCGGGCGAGGATTGCGTTTGCAGTCGCGGGGCGAAATCGCTTAACAAGCACGCATGCCGCTCGAAACCGCCACATTGCCCGCCACCGGACTCGCCGCCCACCTCGAGAAGGAGGACCGCGACGCGCTCAGCTCCTATGGAACGTTCCACTACCTGAAATCCGGCACGGTGTTGATCGAGCAGGGAAAATCGCACGGCAAGCTGTTCTACATCGTGAGCGGGCTATTCCATGCGAGGCGCTCGGACGGGCAGAACGAAATCCTCCTCGGGAAGGTGTCGCCCGGCGAATGGGTGGGCGAGGTGGACTTGTTCGATCCCTCGAACGCGGTCTGCTCGGTGGTCGCGGTGGAGCCCTCGCAGTATTGGGAGATCAAGAGGACGGACCTCGAGGATTTCATCAACAATTATCCCTCCGCGGGCATCGTGATGCTGATCGGCATCGCCACGACGCTCGGGAAGCGGATTCGATCGCTGACGGCGAAGCTCGAGGAGCAGGTCGAGCTGGGGAAAATCCGGGAGCAGTTGTTCATGCAAACCGAATTCCACGCCTCGGAGCATCCTTCGGGCGGAATCTGATCCGGCCGGTTTCCGGGGCCCGGGTCAGTGCGGCTCGGAGCGGCCCTCCTCGGCGCGGTCCTCGAAGCGGGTGTATTCCTCGAGGAACGTGAGCGGGACATCCCCGGTGGGGCCGTTGCGCTGTTTGGCGATGATGAGGGTGGCCTTGCCGGCGGCCTCTTTTTTGGCCTCGTCGTCCTCGGCGTAATATTTTTCGCGCACGAGGAGACCGACGACGTCGGCATCCTGCTCGATGGTTCCGGACTCGCGGAGGTCGCTGAGGCGGGGGCGGCCGGCGCCGCTGCCGGTGCGTTGCTCGGGGTTGCGGTTGAGCTGGGCGAGGACGATGACGGGGACCTTGAGCTCCTTGGCGAGGGCCTTGATGCCGTAGGAGATTTCCTGGATTTCGATCTGGCGGTTGTCCTGGGCGCGGCGGGAGTTCGAGCGCAGGAGCTGGAGGTAGTCGATCACGACGAGCTCGATCTTCTCGCGGTTGCGAAGGCGGCGGGCCTTGGCGCGGAGCTCGAGGATGCTCAGGCCGGGGGTGTCGTCGACGAAGATCTTCGCCTTGGAGAGCAGGCTGGCGGTGGAGCTGATGCTGTTGAGGTCGGTCTTCTTGACATAGCCGTCGCGGAGGTTTTTCGCGTTCACCCGGGCGCGGGAGCAGAGGAGACGCTGGACGAGTTGCTGGGCGCTCATTTCCAGGCTGAAGACGGCGACGGGCTTGTTGCCGTCGATCGCGGCGTGTTCGGCGATGTTCATGGCGAGCGCGGTTTTTCCCATCGAGGGGCGGGCGGCGATGACAAACATCTCGCCCTCGTGGAGGCCGTTGGTCATGCGGTCGAGCTCGTGGAATCCGGTGGGGAGGCCGGTGATGCTGCCTTGGGAGTTGACGATTTTTTCGATGCCGGTGATGGCCTCGTTCACCATTTCCTTCATGGTGGGGAGGGCGGCGCGCTGGCGTTCCTCGCCGATGGCGAGGACGCGGGCCTCGACCTCGTCGAGGAGGATTTTGATGTCGCCCTGCTCCTCGTGGGCGCGGGCGACATATTCGGTGCAGGTGGTGATGACCTGCCGGAGGAGGAATTTTTCACGGATGATCTCGCGGTAGTAGTCGGCGTTCGCGGCGGTGGGGACGAAGGTGAAGAGGTCGGTGACGGCCTCCATGCCGCCGACCTCGGGGAGCATGCGGCGGTCCTCGAGTTTCTGGGTGACGGCGATGAGATCGATCGGGAGGCCGGCGTTCCGCATCTCCACAAGAAGTTCGAAAATTTTCTGGTGGGCGGGCAGGTGGAAGTGGCGCGCCTCCATCTGGGCCATGCAATCGTCGAGCACGGAGGCGGAGTGGAGGATGGAGCCGAGGAGGCCCTTCTCGGCGTCGAGGCTCTGCGGCAGCGGACGGTGGGGCTCGGGCAGATAGGTCGCGCCGCGGGCCTGGTAATCGGGTTTCTTGCCGCGGCCCTTGGAGTCGCGGGACCCGTTGGAGGACGGGGCGGGTTGGGAGTTCGGTTCGGAGGCGGAGGACATTCTTCGTGATCGGCCCATGGGCCGGAATGGGAATCTAGCGTGCCGGAGGGAAAAGGGGAAAAAAAGAAACCACCGGCCCGCGGGAATCCGCGGACCGGTGGTTGGAAGCAGGAAAATTATTCGGTGGACTCGGCGACCTTGCGGCGCGGTTTGCGCGCGGGAGCCTCGCCGGAGGCCTCGCCGCCTTCGGAGGGCGCGGGGGCGTTCACTTTCACGACGAGTTTCAACTTGGCGCTGACATCGGCGTGGAGTTTGACGGCCACCGTGTGCTCGCCGCTTTCCTTGAGCGGTTTTTCAAGGACGACAGCGTGCTTGGGCAGGTCCTCGAGCTTGAGGTCGGCAACCAGGCGGTCGTGGATATCCTTGGCGGTGACGGAGCCGAAAGCCTTGCCGGTCTCGCCGGCGTCAAGGGTGAAGACGGGCGCGAGCTTGTTGATTTTCGAGGCGAGTTCCTCGGCGGCGGTCATTTCGCGGGCCTCGCGCTCGGCGCGTTTGGCCTTGAGATGGTTGATCTGGCGGAGGGACCCGGAGGTGATTTCCAGGGCCTTGCCTTGCGGGAGAAGAAAGTTGCGGGCGTAGCCGCGACGGACCTTGACGATATCCGCCTCTGCGCCGAGGGAAGGAATATTCGCGGTGAGAATAACTTCGGTGAATGCCATAAAATTTGAACGCCGTTGTCGGGCGGATCGTGGAGAATAGGGCCCCGGATCGCCGTGTCAAGCGACGGGATGAAAAAAAATCAATCGGCGAGGAAGGCGACCGCCTCGTCGAGGCTGGCGACATTGGAAACGGAGGCGACCGGGGTTCCCTTGCGGATGCGGCCCACGAGGCCGGCGATGACGCCGCCGGGGCCGAGTTCCAGGAAGCGCCCGATGCCGAGATGGTCGACGAGGTATTCGATGCTCTGCGACCAGCACACGCTCCCGGTGACCTGGTCGGCGAGGGTGCGCCGGATCGTTTGGGGATCGCGAACGGCGACGGCATCGACATTGCAGACGACGGGAACGCCGGGTTCGCGCATGTGGGTTTCCTCGAGGGCGGTGGAGAGGGTTTGGAAGGCGGGCTCCATGAGCCGCGAGTGGAAGGCGCCGGCGACGGTGAGTTCGACCGCCTTGCGCGCGCTGTATTCCTTGGCGAGGGAAACGGCCATGACGATTTTCGAGGCCTCGCCGGAGAGGACGATCTGGCCGGGGGCGTTGATGTTGGCGACATCGACATCGGCGACGGCGGCGAGTTCGCGAACGCGGTCCTCCTCGCCGCCGATAATGGCGGCCATTCCGCCGTGCGAGGCGTCGCAGGCCTCCTGCATGGCGCGGGCGCGCTTGTCCACGAGGCGGAGTCCGGTTTCGAAATCGAACGTTCCCGCGGCGGCGTGGGCGGTGAACTCGCCGAGCGAGAGGCCCGCGGCGGCGTGGAATTCGAGGGCGGGGACTTTTTCGCGGAGGGCGGCGAGGCAGGCGAGGCCGTGGACGTAGAGGGCGGGCTGGCACACGGCGGTTTTTGTGAGTTCCCCGGCGGGGCCTTCGAACGCGGTGCGCGAGAGCGGGAATCCGAGGATGGCGTCGGCCTTTTCAAAGAGGGCGGCGGCGGCGGGGAATTCGGCGGCGAGGTCCTTGCCCATTCCAACGGTCTGGGCGCCTTGTCCGGAGAAGAGGAGTGCGGTTTTTTTCATGGGATGTCGGGAGAGGTTATTGCCAAAGGGCGTGGATGCAGGTGTAGGCGAGCGGAATGCCCACGAGAAGATTGAAGGGGAATGTGACTCCGAGCGCGAGACCGACATAGAGGCCGGGATTGGACTCGGGGAGGGCCGCGCGGAGGGCCGCCGGGACGGCGATGTAGGAACCGCTGGCGCACAGGATCGCGAAAAGGACGGCGTCGCCCTCGACCAGGCCGATGGTTTTGGCCACGACGGTCGCGGCGGCTCCGGAGAGGAGCGGGAAAAGAATGCCGAACGCCAGCGAGAAAAGGCGTCCGTCGCGGAGGTCGGCGATCCGGCGCGCCGCCACCAGGCCGAGGTCGAGAAGGAAAAAGCAAAGCACGCCGGGGAACATGTCCTTCACGAAGGGCGTGAGCGCCTCGATGCCGGATTGCGGGGTGACCATTCCGACCACGAGGCTGCCGAGAAGGACGAGAACGGATTTGTTCGCGAGGCATTCGTGCAGAACGCTGGCCCAGCTGGGACCGCCGGTTGCTCCGCTGGGATCCTTGCGCCTCGCCAGCAAAAGTCCGGTGAGAATGGCGGGGCTTTCCATCAAGGCGAGGGCCGCCACCATGTAGCCGCCGTAGGGCGTTCCCCGGGCCTGGAGATAGGAAACCGCCGTCATGAACGTCACGGCGCTCACCGATCCGTAGGTCGCGGAAACCGCGGCGGCGTCGGCCACGCTGAATTTGAGGCGCAGGAGCGGGTAGAGAAGAAGGGGGATGACGAACGAGGCGGCTGTGGCGACCAGCAAAGGCGGCGCCACCGCGAGCGGTTCGGTGACTTTTTGGAGTTCCACCCCGCCCTTGAAACCGAGCGCGAACAGGAGGTAGAGCGACAGGATTTTCAGAACCGACCCCGGGATTTCGAGATCGGACTTCACGATGGCGGCCAGAACCCCGAGGAGGAAAAAGAGGATCGCCGGCTGCAAAAGATATTCCAACGGACTCATGCCGCTTGGAGAGTAGGCGCGCGGGGTTTATTGTGAAGCCGGAAACCATATGAAAATCCCCGCCCTTCTCGCCGCCCTGATGCTCGCCGCCTGCTCCACCGCCCCGAAACCCGCCCCGCTCCGCACTGTGGAGCGCGTGGATCTCGACCGCTACATGGGGGATTGGCACGTGCTCGGGACGATCCCGTGGTTCCTGGAAAAAAACAACGTCGGCACGATGGACATCTACCGGATGCGGCCGGACGGGAAAATCGACGTCACCTATGCGTTCCACAAAAAGTCGCTCGACGCGCCGCGACAGGAAATGAAAGCGGTCGCGCGGGTGGTGGACACGAACTCGAACGCCGAATGGCGGGTGCAATTCCTGTGGCCGTTCGAGGCGCCGTTTCTCGTGATCGACCTCACGCCGGACTACCGCTTCACCACGATCGGGTATCCCGACCGCAGCCTGATCTGGATCATGGGCCGGGAGCCGCGGGTATCCGACGCGGATTACGCGCGGCTTTTGGAAAACGCCGCCGCGCAGGGCTACGATGTTTCGCGGATCGTCCGGGTGCCCCAGCGCGCGGGAAGCGGCGATTGATACCATTGGCCGTTCGCTTTTGAACTTCCGGCAAAGGCATCGCTTGCGCTTTGCGAGGAGGGCTCCGGTTGTCAGAGCCGGATCGGTGTGTTTGAGCAAGCCGCGCCGGAACTGACGAGCGGGTCCCCCCCCGGGCGTTTTGTCGGGATCGAGTCTTTGAGCAAATCCCTGACCCCGCTCCAAGGTCTCAAGGCGAACTGCCGCTGGGATGAGCGGTTCCGCGGCGGTCTCGAGGGGCCTTGGGCGAATCCCGCCGGATCAGCGCGGCGGGATCACCACGGGTTGGCCGGCTTTTTGCCAGGAGGAAAATCCGCCCGCGTTCCAGACGGTCCAGCCCTCTTTTTCGAGGATGCCGGCGGCGATGCCGGAGCGGTTGCCCGAGCGGCAGTAGAGCACGAGTTCGCGGTCCTTCGATCCGGCGAGGGGCTTCGCCCAGAATTCGCGCGGGCCGCGGAGGTCGCTCAGCGGGAGGAGAAGCGCGCCCTCGACCACGCCGCCGCCCCACTCGGCGGGTTCGCGGACGTCGATGAGAACGGCCGAGCCGGAGCGGACCTTTTCCATTGCGTCGGCGGGCGTGATTTTCGGCCCGGCGAGAACGGGGCGCAGGAGGAGAAAGGCCGCGGCGGCGACAACCAGGAGCGGGACGAGGGATTTTTTCATAGGACTTGGAATTTATCCACAGGGAGGCGGACGCAAGGAATTTGAGCGAGGGCGCAGTTGACGCCGGTGGCGGGACCTTGGAGATTGGGCCGGATGAAATTTTCCCGCGCGGTCCTGTTGGTATTTTTGGCCGGGTGGTTTGCCGGTCCGGCGGAGGCGCTCCAGCAAATGCGGGTTCCGTTCAATTTCCAGTGGGGGGAATCCCTGCCGCGCGTGGAGAAAAGCCTCACGGGCATCAAGGCGCGCGTGGTGGATCGCAGAACCGTGCAGAACCGGCAGGTGCTGGTGGTGGAGGGAATCCCGCAGAAGAACCTCCTGCGCGCGCAGTTTTATTTTTCGAACGACATGCTCAACGAGATCGAGCTGCAATACGGCGACAAAACGTGGGACTCGCTGCGCTATGCGAAGTTTTTCGACGAGGTCCGGCGCAACGTGGATTCCAAATACGGCCTCGGCCGGATGGTCGCCCGCGAAAAAACCCGTGATCCGGCCACGGATGTCGTGCAAACCCTGATCGGCTACCAGTGGACCCAGGGCTTCATGTCGCTGCGGCTGTTTCTTTTCACCGGTGAAAAGGCCGACCAGGGCTTCCGGGTGCTGAGCCTGCACTACAAGGAACTCTGAGGGGAGGGCGACGGAGAGGATTCGGACGCGGGCGCGGGAGTCGGAGTGGGCTCGGGCCAGGGGGGAACGAGGTCCGGCCAGGTGTGCATTTCGACTCCGAGGCCGCCGAGTTCGTTGACGAGGGCGAGGCATTTTTCACGCCATTTGGCGAGGTCGGGCGGGGCGGGTTCTGGCTCGGCGGTGCCGGGAAAAAGGAGATAGCCGACCTTCAAATCGCTGATGGGGCGGCTGAGGTTCGAGGAGCCCGCGTTGAGTTCGCGGCAAAGGAGGAGCGAGGCCTCGCCGGCCTTGTGCGAGGGACCGGAGTCGCCGAGGATGGCGGGGTAGGCCTTGCCCTCGTGGATGACGACCGCGTAGTCGCCGATCTTCGGAACAAAGGGGCCCGAGTGGTCGCGCATGATGAAGCCCGGTAGAACAATGAAGGGGTCGGTGGCGGAAACGAGAAAGCTCCACTTCTTCAGGTCGTGGATGCGGCGCTTGGCGAGGTCGATGCCGGATTGGATTTCGGCCAGTCGGGCGGGTTTGATCTCCGGCGCGGCCAACTCCGCCTCGAAATCGGCGAGCTTTTTCTCCTCGCGCGGGAGAAAGGGATTCACGCGGTCGGTTCGCTTGGGCCAGCGGTAGCTCGTCTGCGGCAGGAAGAATTGCGAGGAACCGTCCACCTGCACATTCCGATCGCCGTCGGATCCGTCGGTGTTCACATCCATGTCGGCGATGACGAGGAGCGCGCGGCGTTTGGTTTCGGGGTTTTCGACCTCGAGCATCGTTTCGCAATCGTAGAAATTGTGGCGCGAGAGGACGGCGTCGAGGTTCGCCTGGCGGCGGCGGACGTCGCGGGTTTTCAGCTCGTAGAATTTTTCAAAGAACGGGGAGACCTTCGCGTCGGCGAGGAGGGCGGGAAGGGTCGGCAGGACCTGTGGAAGATCGGGTTTGTTGGAAACAATATCCTCGAGGGTGCTGGCGGCGCGCGGCAGGCGGAGGCGAAGGGTGATTTGAACCGTGTAGGCATCGGCCTCCTTGCGGTCGGCGGAGGCGAGTTCGTGGCCGGGTTCGGCCACCACCGCGGATTCGAGCGCGATGCCGTTGAAGAGCGTGGCGGTGGGGAGCGGCTTGCGGACCAGCCCCGGAACCGGACGGGGAGTCGGCTCCGGAGTCGGCGTGGGAGACGGGGTGGGTGCCGGAGGCGGAGGTGGCGGCGGAGGCTTCGGGCAACCCGCGAGGCAGAGGATCGAAACCGCGAGGGCGGCGAGGAGGATTTTTTTCCGGGCCGGCGTTTTTCCCATCGCGGCTCAGGTGTGCGCGATGAACGCGGAATAGACGTCGGGCGGGATGTCGAGCATCCGGTAGTCCGTGGACGAAACAAAGAGCAGGCTCTGCTTGCCCTTGCCGAGGAGTTGGCCGAGCGAGTCGTAGATTTCGTGCTCGAGGGTGGCGAATTTGCGGTTGTAGCCGGCGACGCGGATTTTCACCTGCACGGTCTCGAACTCGCGGGTCTCGCGGACGAACTTGTGCTCGAACGAGCGGGTGAGGATGTAGAACGGCGTGTTCTTGAGGTTGAACTTCGGCATCACGCGGTTGAAGAACAACTCGCGGGTCTTGCCGACCCACATGGCATACATGCCGAAGTAGACATTGCCCACCGAGTTGGTGTCCGCATACGTGGCGACGAGCGAGTGGACGAACCATTTCCCCTCGAAATGCCCGCCGAGGGTGTGCTGGATCGCGCCGGGGTCGAGCACGGTGACCGGGCTGGCGCCGCCGACCGCGCTCTCGGGTGTCGTGGCCAGGGCGCTCGAGGCGGGCGTTTCCAATTCCGCCGAGTCGCTCACGAATTCCTCGGACGAGCTGGGTTTGAGCAACAGCCAGATCACGTAGCCGAGCGGGAGCAACGAGCCCACGATCTGCATCGCCGGCGAACGCAGGAAATAGCCGAAGGAAAAAACCACCACCGCGATGCTGCCGATGCAGAACATTTTCACCTGCGGGATGGCGTTGGCCGGGCCGACGAGGAAGCAGCGCGCGATCGCGAGAATCGAGTAGCCGACGAAGAACGTCGCATAGAAAATCATGAAGAATTCCAGCTCGAACTTGAGCAGGGTGCCGGCGAGGGCGACGATTCCGGCCAGCAGATACGCGGGGATCGGCGAGGTGAGGAGGCGCGAGGGGACCAGCGAGAAGATCGGGTGGTTGCTCGTGCTGGCGTTCGAGACGAGGAACCACTTCAGGGCGATGTAGCCGCTGTCGAGCGTCGTGAGCACGCACACGCAAATGAACGTCGCATAGGCCGCAAATGTCCACGGCGGGGCGGCGGCGAAAATTTTCGTCAGGATTTCCTGCCCGTAGTTGTGGCCGGTGATGCCGAGGCGGATGAAGTCGGCCGCGCCCCAGTTCAAGGCCCAGAGCGCCAGGAGGCCGTGGAAGAGGATGAGGCCGAGGAAAAGCGTGGAGCCGATGATGTAGCCGGCGGCGATGGAGACGCGCTCGCGGTGCATCTGGATCGCGCGCTGCCATTGTTGAAGATCGAGCCAGGGACCGACCAGGAATCCGATGATGATCGGCACCGCGTAGCCCCAGTAGTTCCAGTCGTAGGTGGGCAGGTTCGGAAAGGTGAGCGGCCCGGTGCCCTTGCCGGCGGCGTGGACGATCAGGATCGTGACCGCGGGAGCCAGAAGCAGGAACAGGGCGCCGTGGCTGTATTTGATTCGTTTGATGTCGAACTCCTCGCCGAAAAGAATCGCCGCCGAGAGCACCACGAACATCGTCAAGGGAAGGTAGAGGAGCTCCGGAGCGAAGCCCAGCGGCTGCCACGCGTAGCGGATGAAGGCGAAAATCGTGAGCGTGATCGCCAAGAGCTGATAAAGGAAAAACACCAGCCGGAACGGCCGCGACCACGAGGCGAAAAACTGCGCCAGCGATTCGGAGCCCGATTGGCGCCGCGCGAGATGGTGCGTGACCAGGCCGAACACGAGAAGGCCCAGAAAATTCGGAATGGCAAAGGTCAGCAGGCCGAAGAGTCCGAACTGCGTGGTGAATTGCACCGAGAAGAACAAGCCAAGTCCCCACATCCAGGAGAGGGCGACGGAGATTCCCCAGAGAACCGCGCCGAGCGGACGCGGAAGCGAGAAGGACGAGGATGAAGCCATTGGGGGGTATCCATACAATGGCCTCCCCGCCCCCGCAACTCCTCTCGCCCGGTGCGCACGGGGATTTGGAATTGGCGCGGACGCCTCCGCCTTTCATAGTTCCGGCATGAGCGATTCCCAGCCCCGCCTTCCCCAGTCCGCGTTGATCGATCCCCTCCCGCCCGAGGCGCGGATGCGCCTGACCATGCACGGCGAATTCCTTTCCGCCGAGCCCGGCGACACCCTGATCGAGCAGGGGAAATCGCACGCGAGCCTGTTCTACATCATGGAGGGCGAACTCGAGGCGCGCCGCGAGGACGACGGCCACATGCTCGCCCTCGGAAAAATCGTCCCCGGCGAGTGGATGGGCGAGCTGGATTTGATCGACCGGGCCAGCCCCGTCTGCTCGGTGGTGGCCGTGAAGCCCACCCGCTACTGGGCAATGAGCCGGAGCGCGTTCGACGCGTTCGTGAAGGAATTTCCGGAGGACGGCGTGATCCTCCTCGACTCGCTGGCGATGGTCCTGTGCCGCCGCATCCGCGAGGTCACCCGCAAACTCGCATGGCGCAGTCTGATTTCCTGAACGAGCTGGAAAAGCCCGCGTCCGCGGACATCCGGCGCCGCATCGAGAACCTGCGCGCGGAGGTCGAGAGGCACAACCGGCTCTACTACGACCGGGCCGAGCCCGAGATTTCGGACCAGGCGTTCGACGCCCTCCTGCGCGAACTCGAGGAACTCGAAGCCAGGCACCCCGGGTTCGCGGCCGCCGAATCGCCCACCCGGCGCGTCGGCGGGCGCCCCCTCGAGGAATTCGCCCGCGCGGCCCATCTCGAGCCGATGCAGAGCCTCGACAACACCTACTCGCCCGGGGAGCTGCGGGAGTTCCTCGCCCGCGCGCGCAAGCTGGCCGATGGACGCCCGGTGGACTTCACCATCGAGCCGAAGGTGGACGGCCTCGCCATCTCGCTTCTTTACGAGGAGGGACGGTTGGTCCGCGCCGCCACCCGGGGCGACGGGACCGCCGGCGACGATGTCACACAAAACGTCCTGACCATTTCCAACATCCCGCACCGCCTGAAGGGCCGCCCCCCGCGCCGCATCGAGATTCGCGGCGAAATCTATCTTCCGAAATCGGTCTTCGCCGCGCTCAACGCCGCCCGCGACGAGGAGGGACTGCCGACCTTCGCGAACCCCCGCAACGCCGCCGCCGGATCGATCAAACAACTCGATCCCGCCGTCACCGCCTCGCGCCAGCTCGCCGGGATTTTTTACGGAACGGGATTCTGGGACGGCGAAATTCCGCCCACCGGCCGCGAAATGTTCGAACGGCTGCGCGGATGGGGACTTCCCGTCTCCGAGAAAATCCTGCACGCGGCCGACTCGGAGGGGGTCGTGGCCGCCGTCGAGGAACTCGGCCGCGTCCGCCACGATTTCGCCTACGACACCGATGGCGCCGTGGTGAAACTCGACGACCTCGCGCTGCGCCGCGAATTCGGATCCACGGCGAAGGCCCCGCGCTGGGCGATCGCCTACAAATACCAACCCGAGCGCGCGGAAACGCGGCTCCGCGACATCACCATCCAGGTCGGGCGCACCGGAAATCTCACGCCTGTCGCGGAACTCGCCCCCGTTTTCGTCTCGGGAACCACCGTCTCGCGCGCCACCCTCCACAACGAGGAGGAAATCCAGCGCAAGGACATCCGCATCGGCGACACCGTGCTCGTGGAAAAGGCGGGCGAGATCATCCCGGCGGTCATTCTCGTCCGCACCGAATCGCGCGAGGGAGTCGGAGGCCTCTTCGAAATCCCGCGCACGTGCCCGTCGTGCGGTTCGGCGGCCGTGAAGGACAGCGTCGCCTGGAAATGCGTGAACACCTCCTGCGGCGCGCAACTGCGCCGGGCCATCCGGCATTTCGGCTCGAAGAAGGCCATGGACATCGAGGGGCTCGGCGAGGCGATGGTGGATCAACTGGTCGATGCCGGATTGCTCCACAAGATCACCGGCCTTTATTCGCTCGGGAAATCCTCCCTGCTCGCGCTCGAGCGCATGGGCGAAAAAAGCGCGGACAACCTCCTTGCGGCCATCGAGGCGAGCCGCTCGCGTCCGCTCTGGAGGCTGCTCAACGGACTCGGCATTCCGCATGTGGGCGAAACCTCCGCCCGCGACCTCGCGTCCCGTTTCCACCACATGGACCGCCTCGCGGCCGCCTCCCGATCCGACCTGGAACAAATCCCGAGCATCGGCGGCGTGATGGCGCACGCGATCCGGTCGTGGTTCGACACGCCGGCGAATTCGGAACTCGTCGAGGGCCTGCGCCGCGCGGGGCTGAATTTCGGCGGCGGGGAAACGCCCGCGCCCGCCGCGGCCTCCACACTGGAGGGAACGACCTGGGTCCTCACCGGCACGCTCTCGGTTCCGCGCGACGAGGCCTCCGAACTCATCCGCCGCCACGGCGGCAAGGTCGCCGGTTCGGTGAGCCGAAACACCGACTACGTTCTCGCGGGCGAGGGCGTCGCGGGATCGAAGCTCGAAAAAGCCCGCGAGCTCGGCGTGACGGTTCTCCGCGAGGAGGAATTCCGCAAAATGATCGAAGCCCCATGAAACCCGAATCCCGCGACCTTTCCGCCGCGCGCGAGCTTTTCCTCCGGCTCACGACCCGGCAGGGAAAACAAAAACGGAGCCTGGAGTTGTTGAAGGATCCGGAGGGGCCTCCGCCCCGCGGGTGGTTCCTGTGCGCCCCGGCGTTTTTCAACAACGCGCTCGACCTGAAATTGAGCGACCGCCGGAGGGACGGCGAGTCGCTCGAGGTCTGGACGCAGGGCGCGGATTTTTCGTTCTCGGTCGGGGACACGCTCTACGACACGCCCGAGGCCTACGAACCCTGGGACCGCGCCATCGCAAAAATCCGGCTCTGCGCGCAGGTCTTGGAGGCCGTTCCCGCAAGCGGCACCGAAAGCGGCGTGCGGTTCGAAGGCCGAGTGAAAGCCGACCTCCTCGTTCCCGATCCGCGCGGAAAAAAGCTTCTCAAAAAAACCACGATCGAGACCACGCAGGACGAATTCGTATCGCTCATCCTCTTCGGACCCGGCGCGAAGCTGGCGCGGGAGTTGGCGGGTTGATTTTTTCCCGGAGGCTCAGAGCTCCAGGCAAATCGTCGAAACAAAATTCGCGACGTCCTTCGAGGCCGCGGGGTGGCTGAGGCGCGCGGTCGCCTTGTGGCGTTCGCGATAGAGCGCGCCGCCGTCGGCGAACAGTTTTTGCACCGCCCGGACGACCGCCGCGGGGGATGCCGCCACCTCGCCCGCGCCGCGTTCGACAAGGAGGCGGGCGTTTCCCTCCTCCTGGCCGGGGACGACCTTGGTGACGACCATCGGAGTCCTGGCCGCCATGCACTCCTGCACGCAGGCTCCTCCCGCCTTGCCGACGAGGACGTGGCTGCGGCGGATGAGTTCGGGCATTTCGGGGGTCCATCCCAATACCTCGAGCGGCTTGCCCAGGGCGGCGGCGAGATTTTTCATGTCCGCGGCCAGTTTTTCATCCCGGCCGCAGGTGACGGTGAGGGCGATGTCTTCAAGGGCGAGCAGTCCGCGCGCCAACTCGACGGCTTCGGCTCCCTCGGCGTTCACCATGTAGAGGACCTTCCAGAAGCCGTCGGCGGGCGGCACCTCGCGGGGACGCGCGGGGGGCGAGGCGAAGAGGATCGGCACGGGAAAGCCGGTCACGCGGATTTTTCCCCGGGGGACTCCGGCCCGCTCGACGACCTGCGCGGTGGGTTCGTTGGGGACGAGGTAGTAGTCGCAGGAGGGGGAGAACCAGATCGCGTTCACGCTGATCGAGTCGGTGATGACGGTGACAAACACCGCCTCCCGCCCCGCCAGCGCCTGTCGCACCAGCGGCCCGTAGCCGGGAAACGTGCTCACCACCACGCCGGCGTCGAGGCGCAGGGCTTCGCGGCGCAAGCGTCCGATCGCGCGGCGGTAGAGGAGCAGGCCCGTGCGGGAGAGGCCGGGAAACCGGTCGAGGAATTTGTAGAAAAGATGCCAGAGGCCCGGCGCGCGGCGGATGGCGGTTTTGTAGGCCCGCTGCGCGAGCGGGTAAATCCACGGGTAGGTCTCCTCGAAGATGTCGTGGCGCGCGACGCGAAGGCCGGGATGGAATTTTTGGAGGGCCTCCTCGATGTTGCGCGCGGCGGCGTTGTGGCCCTCGCCGAAGCCGGAGGTGAGTATGAGGATGGAGCTGACTCGCATGGGGGAGATGGAAGGGCGATCAGTCGGTTCGCCGGGGATCCGAATCCCCGATGCGGCGCGTGATTTCAAGCGCCAAATCGAGGGCGTCGGCGGCGGCGAGGCCGGTCACGCGCGGCTTCAAGCCCTCCCGGGCGCACTCGAGGAACGACTCGAGCTCGATGCGCAGGGGCTCGCCTTTTTCGACCTCCACCGGCTCGCGGACGATGCGGTGGCCGGCGAATCCGGTGACGATTTTCGAATCGGTGGCGAGGCCGATGAGTTTCCCGATGCCGCTGCTCTCCTTCTCGTCCTCGCCGGCGAGGCGGAGCAGGTAGCCGGACTGGTTTTTGTAGTCCAGCGAGAGGTAGGCGTTCTCCTGGAAGACGCGGATTTTTCGCACGCGGTCCTGGCTGATGCGGCTGGCGGTGACATTCGCCACGCAGCCGTTTTGGAAGCGGAAGCGGACGTTGGCGATGTCCTCCCCGCGGCTCAGGACGGGGATTCCCACGGCATCGAGGCTTTCCACCGGGGAGCGGACGAGGTGGAGGATGATTTCGATATCGTGGATCATCAGGTCCAGGACCACGCCGATGTCGATGCTGCGGTTCGGGAACGGCGAGAGGCGCGTGACCTCGAGGAAGCGCGGATTGTTGAGGCGGGATTCGAGCGCGTGGAGGACGGGATTGAAGCGCTCGACATGGCCGACCTGCAGGACGCAGCCCCTCGCGGCGGCGAGTTCGGAGAGTTCGCGCGCCTCGGCGGGCGTGGCGGCGATGGGTTTTTCCACCAGCAGGTGGAGCCCCTTTTCGAGCAGTTCCATCCCGATGCGGTGGTGGGTGACCGTGGGCGTGCAGATCGTCGCGGCATCGACCATTCCGGCGAATTCCTCGAGGCTGGAGGCGGCGCGGCAACCGAAGCGACGGGCGGCCTCCGCGGCCTGCCCGGCGTTGGAATCGAAGACGGCGGCGAGTTGGCTGCCGGAAATTTCGCTGTAGAGCCGGGCGTGGTTGATGCCCATGTGCCCGACTCCGACGACTCCGGTGCGAAGGGTTTTCATAGTCCGTGGATCGAGAGCGAGAGGGTTTGCGCGAGGGCGGCCACCTTGGGGCGGTCGAGAAGGAGGGTTTTTCCGGCCTCCACGCCAATGTGGCGGATGCCCGCCTCGGCGGCGACCTCCAGGGTTTTGGTTCCGATCACCGGCACGTCGAACCGCATGTCCTGGTCGGGCTTCGAGACCTTGACCATCGTGGCCGCGCCACGTCCCAACCGGCCTCCGCGCCGGATCGCGTCGTTGGTTCCCTCGAAGGCCTCGACGGCGAGGACGGTGCCGTTCTTGACCACGACGGTCTGGCCGATGTCGAGCCGGCTGGTTTCCTTGGCGATGCGGAACCCGAACTCCAGGTCCTCGAGAATGCGCGGCTTCGCCCGCGGCCCGGCGATCGGCCCCCGCGGGGCGGTGTGGTCGTCGAGGTAGGTCGTGGCGGGCAGGAGTTCCAGGCCCGCCTTGGCGAGTTCGTCGGCCACCGCGCCGAAGAGGGTCTCCGCGTTGCGGCGCTTGAGTTTCGCGAGCATGAGCAGGGCTTTGAAATCGGGTCGCAAATCGAAAAGGTTGCCCGGCGCGATCTGGCCGGCCATGAGCGCGCGGGCGGCGCCGGATTTTTTGGCGGCCTCGAGAAGGCGTCCCATCCGGCCCACGCGCATCCATTCGACGGAATCGGCGAGCGGGATGATTTCCTGCCGGGTCTCTCCCTCGAAAGCGGCGATCGAGATTTTCGCAACCCCCGCGCGCCGGGCCCCCTCGATCACCAGCGCCGGATAGTCCCCTCCCCCGGCGATCAAAAACAAGGGCTCGGCGGTCGGAGTCATGCGCGATCAGTAGCCCACATCGTCGAACCGGTTCACGCGAAAACGGTCCGGCCTGGGCCCCGAGGGGGTCGGCTTGGCCGAGGTTCCATTGCCGGATTGGGGGAACCGGAAGCCCTCCTGGTCGGTGAGATAGGTGCCCACGGGGACCGACGCGGTTCTCCCCGCCCCGGGAAGCTTGCGCCGCTGGGCGATGAATTTTTTGGGAACGTGATAGTTCGTGAGGTCCTTCGCGAACCTCGACCGGTTGATCCCGATGAAAAGGTTCTTCCGGATTTCGTAGTGGAGGTGGGCCGTATACATGCCGCGGTTGGTTCCGATCGTTCCCACCTGCTGGCCGCGCTGCACCTGCTGGCCTTTGCGGACCATGATCTCGTTCAGGTGGGCATACATCGAATCGACCATCTGGAGCTTTCCGTTCTCCAGAAACGCGTGGCGGATGATCACCACATTCCCCCAACCGAGCCGCGCATCCTGCGCGAAGGTCACCACGCCGTTTCCGATCGAATAAACCGGAGCGCCGAGATCGGAATTCCCTCCCCGGATGTCGTTCCAATCCTCGCCGGGATGATAGGACAGAAAGCCGCGCGCCATGTAATACCCTTCTCCATCCGGCTTTCCAACAGGAAGGTCAAACCCGTCCGCCACCCTCACATTGGAACGCTTCACGCCCGGCACGGCCGCCAAGGCGGAAACAAACAGAAACAGGAAAATCCAAAACGGCCAGCGACGCATGTAAGGGAGGGAAACCTTAGGTCCTCACCCCGCTTGGCGCAAGCCGCGGAGACATTCCGGCCTCCCGTCCGGTCCGGCACCCGGGGCACCGCTCCTCTTTGCGGTTGACCCCCTCGGGAGGCGTCCCTAGTTCTTTGGCTCCCTTCCAACACCATGGCAAAACCCGCCACCAGCCGCTCCCCCGCCGTATCGAAAGGCCCGGGCGACGAATGGGACCACCTTCCCGTCGCCGTCTGGAGACTCGACCCCGAGGGCACCGTGTCGCGCGCCAACCGCGCCTGCGCCGCGCTTTTCGGATGCCCTCCGGAGGAACTCGTCGGCCGGCCCATGAACGATTTTCTGGCCGATCCCCCGGATTTTGAGGTGCTCCAGCGGCTCGTCTCCCGCCAGGCGATCATGGCCCGAAAGTCCCGATTGCGAACCGTCGACGGCTCCCTGCGCGATGTCGTGCTGGATGCCTCGGCGGATCCCTCGCAACCCGGCGGCCTTTGCTGTGTGGCGAGCGGCCATTCGCTCCACACCCCTCCCGGGAATCCCACCCGCGAACAAATCGAATTCCTCCTGCGCAACGAGGAGGCCATCGTCATCCAGAACCTCGAGGGCCACGTGATCTACTGGAGCATGGGCGCGGAGCGCCTCTACGGGCTCCCCTCCCACGAAATCCTCGGCCGCCCCCTCCCCCGCGAGATGTCGGACGACGCCGAGGTCCTCCGGCAGGCACTCCGCGCCACGCTCGACCGCGGCGAATGGAGCGGGGAAATGCGATGCACGACCTCCATGGGAACCCGTTTCGAGGTCGAGAGCCGCTGGGTTCTCCTTCGCGACCAGTCCGGAAAACCCCAATCGATTCTTCAAATCAACGAGGACGCCGAGGAGTCCCGCCTGCTTGAAAAGGAGCGCCTCCGCTCCCAGCGCCAGGAGTGCATCGGCACGCTCGCCGGCGGAATCGCCCACGACCTCAACAACATCCTCCAGCCCATCTCGATCGCCATCGACCTCTTCCGCGCCAAGCTCGTGGACGGCGAGAGCGAGGAAATCCTCGGGATGGTCGATTCCAACCTGCGCCGGGCCACCGAACTGGTCCGCCAAATCCTCACCTTCACCAGCGGCGTGCAGACCGAACGCCAGCCGGTCGAAATTCCGAAACTCTTCGAGGATGTCGCGAATTTCATCCGGCAGGCCTTCCCCAAATCCATCCGCTTCGATGTCTCCGTTCCGGAAACAATCGAACCCATCCTCGCCGACCACACCCAGATGGAACAGGTGCTCCTCAATCTTTGCGTCAACGCCCGCGACGCGATGCTCGAAGGCGGCACGCTCCGCCTCGAGGCGGACGAGATTCTTGTCGACGAGGCCTTCGCCTCGCGCCAACCCCTCGCCAAGCCGGGCCGCCATGTCCGGCTCAGCGTCAGCGACACCGGCCGCGGCATTCCCCGGCAGATCCGCAAAAAAATCTTCGAGCCCTTCTTCACCACCAAGGGCCCCGAGAAGGGAACCGGCCTCGGCCTCGCCACCGCGCTCGGGATCATCCGCAACCACGGGGGATTCCTCACTCTCGAGACCGAGGAGGGGCGCGGCAGCTCGTTCCATGTCTTCATCCCCGTCGCCGCCCCGCGCGAGGAATCCAGTGAGACCGGCATCACAAAGCGCGCTCCCGCCGTCGATGACGGCCACGGCGAAACCATCCTCCTCGTCGACGACGAGGCCACCGTCCTCAAGGTCATGCAGAGATCCCTCGAAAAATCCGGCTACCGCGTGTTGCCCGCGCGGGACGGCGAGGCCGGCCTGGATGCCTTTCTCGCCAACAAAAACAGAATCCGCCTCGTCATCACCGACATGGCCATGCCCGGGATGGACGGCCTGCAACTCGTCGAGGAAATCCGCAAAACCGCTCCGGACCTTCCCGTCCTCTGCACCAGCGGGCTCAGCGCCGCCGCCGACCGCGAAGCCCCGGCCCTTCGAGGCAAATTGAAAATCCTTCCGAAGCCCTGCTCCTCCGCCACCATCCTCGCCGCCATCCGCGAAGCCCTGCATGAAAAACAATCCTAGCGCCGCCCCCGCCTGGCGCCAGCAGCGACGCCGCTCCGGCCACTCCCGCCGCTCCGCGCCCGACATCACCTGGTGGCTCCTGCCCGCGTTCGCCGCCCTCCTGGCCGTGCAGATCGTTCTCGCTTTTTCCGCCATCCGCTTCTGGCGCATCGAGGCCGACGCCCTCGCCGACCTGAAGACCCTGGTCGCGGCCAACGAACTCCTCGCCGAGGCCGGGAAGTCCTCGTTCGAAATCGGCCGCCTCGCCTTCCAGGCCACCGTGGCCACGGACCCCCGGAACATCGAAAAATACCGCGACCGCCTCCATGTCAAATCCGCCGCCGCCCTCGATGAATCCCTCGCCACGCAACTGATCCGCAACCCCGTGCGCGAGGCCCTCCGCGATCTCGGAACACTCCGCAGCGAAACCGCCCGCCTCGGAGAGGCCGAGTCCCGGCGCCTCGAGACCGTCTCCGGCGAGTTCGACAACCTCCTCCGCATCGACGAGCGCGTTCTCGCCGCCCTCGAGGGCCGATTCGAGGACGAAAACGGCGAATATACCGTGGTCGACAGTCCCGATCCCGACGCGGCCCGCGACACCCTGCGCGACCAATCCTACCAGGCCCGCCGCAACGATCTCGGCGAGGATCTTCTCGCCCTCCAGGCGGCCTTCGATGTCCGGGTTCTCGCTTTGATCACGGAAATCTCGCGAAACAGCACCATCTTCTTCCCGCTCGCGCTGGCCTGCGCCGCGCTGCTCGTTGTCGCCACCCCGGTGCTCGGCTGGCGCCTCCACACCCACCTCCTGCAATCCGTCGCCATCCACAAAACCCAGATCCGGAAAATGAACGAGGACCTCTCCCGCCTCCTCGGCCAACTTTCCAAAAGCGCGAACGAACGCGACGAATCCACCCGCCACCCCGCCCCGCCGACGCCTCCCGCCGGGCCTCACGCCAACGGCACCCCCCCGCCCGCGCCACCGGCGCGCCCGTCCCCGCCGCACCTCAACGATCTTCCCGCCTCCGCCAACACCTATCCCGGCGGCCTCGCCGAGGACTACCTCTCGCGCCTGCCTTGAGCAGTCTGGCCACGGTTTACACCACCGCCACCGTTCTCCTGGAAATCGTCGGAATCCTTCTGGCGATGAGGGCCATCCTGATCGCCCGCACCCCCCAATCCGCCATCGCCTGGGCGGGCGTGCTGGTCGTTCTTCCCGTCATCGGCATTCCCCTTTTCCTGATCTTCGGGGAGTCGCGCTTCGCCGGCTACATCCTGGCCGGAAAATCGCTTTCCGAGCCGCTGGACCGGGCCTTCGAGGCGATCGTTCGACACCTGGACGGCTACCGTTCCCCGTTCACCGGGCATTTCACCGAGGCCTCCCGCATGGCGGCCAACCTCTCCCGCGTTCCGCCCACCGGCGGCAATTCCCTCGATCTCCTCGTCGATGGAAAGGAAACGTTCGACGCGATCTTCGCCGCCATCGATTCCGCCCGCGAATCCGTGTGGGTCCAGTTTTTCATCATCCACGACGACCAACTCGGACGCGAACTCGCCGACCGCCTCTCCGCCGCCGCCCGCCGGGGGGTCGAATGCCTCGTCCTCTACGACCAGGTCGGCTCGAAGGCGCTCCCCGACTCGTGGGGGAACCGCCTGCGGTCCGGGGGCATCCGGGTGGAACGCTTCGTCACCAACCGCCGATCCGGACGCCGCTTCCAGATCAACTTCCGCAACCACCGCAAACTCGTCATCGTCGATGCCCGCACCGCCTTCCTCGGCGGCCTCAACGTCGGCGACGAATACATGGGCCGCAGCCCGCGCTTCGGCCCCTGGCGCGACACCCACCTGCGCGTCCAGGGCCCTTCGGTCGCGGGTTTCCAACTCTCTTTTCTGGAGGACTGGAACTACACGACGGGCGGCATCCCCGCATTCCGGCTGCCGCCTCCCGCCGTCACCGACGGGCCCGCCGCGGTTTTTCCCGTCGCCTCGGGCCCCGCCGAGAGCTGGAGCCTTTGTCCGGCCGTCTACCTCTCGATCATCAACTCCGCCACCCGCCGCCTTTGGATCGCCAGCCCGTATTTCGTGCCGTCGAGCCCGCTTTTCTTCGCCATCTGCCACGCCGCCATCCGCGGGGTCGATGTCCGCCTCATCCTGCCGCAAATGGCGGACCACCTCCTGCCCTGGCTCTCGTCCTTCACCTACTACCCGAAGCTCCGCGAGGCGGGCGTGAAACTGTGGCGCTACCAACCCGGCTTCATGCACCAAAAGGTCCTCCTCGCCGACGAGGACATCGCCATCGTCGGCTCGATCAACATCGACTACCGCTCGTTCATGCTCAATTTCGAACTCTCCGCCGCCATCCAGGACCGCGGCTTCGCCTCGCGGGTGGAAACCATGTTCCTCGCCGACTTCGACCGTTCCCGGCCCGAGGACCTCCGGGCCTTTGAAAAAGGCACCCTCCTCTTCCGCCTCAAATGCCGGGCCGCGGCCCTCATGAGCCCCGAGCAATAGGCTCCGCGCGGAGCTTGCCTCCCTGCCGGCGGCGGGACTCGAACCCGCACGACCCTTTCGGATCAACGGATTTTAAGTCCGTTGCGTCTGCCATTTCGCCACGCCGGCTCCGGTCGGGCTGCCGGTCCCAACTTCTCCCCCCGCCCGCA
Organism: uncultured Chthoniobacter sp.; assembly: GCA_964628505.1. Taxonomy (GTDB): domain Bacteria; phylum Verrucomicrobiota; class Verrucomicrobiia; order Chthoniobacterales; family Terrimicrobiaceae; genus UBA967. The sequence continues at coordinate 2,592 of CAZVPK010000011.1, read as the reverse complement.
CGCCCTGCAAGCGCAAAGTCCCCCGGCCGCGACCCCCGAGGAAAAACTGTTCACCGCCTTCGGTTTTCATTATTTGATTCCGCCCATGAACCCTTCCCTGCTCACCGATGACGATTACTACCCCCTGGTCGAGGCCCGCCACTGCGATCCCTTCCGGATTCTCGGAGTCCGCGAACTCCAAGGAAAACAGATCGCCCGCGTGCTGCGGCCGGACGCCTCGAAGGTCGAAGTGATCGCCGACGGCAAGGGGGCCAAGCCCCACACCCTCCGCCGCATCGACAACGACGGGCTCTTCGAAGGGGAGGTGAAGGGCTTCGATCCAAACACCAAATACACCCTCGAATTCACCAGCCACGAGGGCGTGAAATGGCGCCAGCGCGATCCCTACTCGTTCGGCCCCGTGCTCGGCGAGATGGACATCTACCTCTTCAACGAGGGCACGCACTACGACATCTACAAAAAACTCGGCGCCCATGTGAAAGTGATCGACGACGTGCCGGGCGTGCATTTTTCCGTCTGGGCCCCCTCGGCCCAGCGCGTGAGCGTGGTCGGAGATTTCAACAACTGGGACGGCCGCATCCATCCGATGCGCAAACTCGTTCCCTCCGGCATCTGGGAAATTTTCCTCCCCGGCGTGCACGAGGGCGCGCATTACAAATTCGAGATCCGCAGCCAGCACGGCGACGTGCTTTTGAAGACCGATCCCTACGCGTTCTTCGCCCAGCACGGCACCAGCACGGGCTGCATGGTGTTCGACCTCGGCCGCTACACGTGGGACGACGCGGAGTGGATGCACCGCCGCCCGCGCATCGACGCCTACAACAGCCCGATGAGCATTTACGAGGTCCACATCGGCTCGTGGCAGCGCATCACCGAGGATGGCAACCGCTCCCTCAGCTACCGCGAACTCGGCGACCGGCTCATTCCCTATGTGAAGGAACTCGGCTTCACCCACATCGAGCTCATGCCCGTGATGGAGCATCCGTTCGACGGCTCCTGGGGCTACCAGGTGGTGAACTACTACGCGCCGACCAGCCGGTTTGGAAATCCCGACGAGTTCCGCAATTTCGTCGACCGCTGCCACCAGGCGGGCATCGGCGTGATTCTCGATTGGGTGCCCGGGCATTTTCCGAAGGACGCCCACGGCCTCGCCCGCTACGACGGCAGCGCGCTCTACGAGCACGAGGATCCGCGCCTCGGCGAGCACCAGGATTGGGGCACGCTCATTTTCAACTACGGCCGCCACGAGGTGAAAAATTTCCTCATCGGCAACGCCCTCTTCTGGCTCGACGAATACCACATCGACGGCCTGCGCGTGGACGCCGTGGCCTCGATGCTCTACCTCGACTACTCCCGCAAGGCCGGCGAGTGGATTCCGAACTGCTTCGGCGGGCGCGAGAATCTCGACGCCATCAATTTCATGAAACGCTGCAACGAGATCTGCCACGAGCGTTTCCCCGGAGTCGCCATGATCGCCGAGGAATCGACCGCGTGGCCCGGCGTCTCCCGCCCCACCTACACCGGCGGGCTCGGCTACGGCTTCAAATGGAACATGGGCTGGATGAACGACAGCCTGCGCTACATCTCGAAAGATCCCGTCCACCGCCGCTTCCACCAGGGCGAGATCACCTTCTCGATGCTCTACGCGTTCCACGAGCATTTCATTCTCGTGCTCAGCCACGACGAGGTCGTCCACGGCAAGGGATCGCTCCTCGACAAAATGCCCGGCGACTACTGGCAGAAATTCGCGAACTGCCGCATGTTCCTCGCCTGGATGTTCGCGCATCCCGGCAAAAAACTTCTCTTCCAAGGCATGGAATTCGGCCAGTGGGCGGAGTGGAAATACAACCAGAGCCTCGACTGGCACCTCACGCAGATGCCCCTGCACGACGGCCTCCGCCGCCTCGTCCAGCACCTCAACTGGCTCTACCAAAACGAACCCTCGTTCTACGAACTCGACGACAGCTACGAGGGCTACGAATGGATCGATTTCAACGACGGCGACAACTCCGTCTGGTCGTTCATGCGGAAATCCCGCAACGGCGCGACACTCGTTTTCGTGGTCAACGCCACCCCCGTCGTGCGCGAAGGCTATCGCGTGGGCGTTCCCTCCACGGGCTTCTACGAGGAGATTCTCAACACCGACGCCGAGACCTACGGCGGCGGCAATGTCGGCAACTACGGCGGCGTCCCCGCCCAGGAAAACTGGGACTGGCAGGGCAAGCCCCACTCGATCGTGATCAACCTCCCGCCCCTCGCCGTCGTGGCCTTCAAACACATGCCGCCCGCGCCGCAACCGTCCGCCCGCTAGGGCTGTCGCGGCAAGGTGACGGATGGGATAAGCCGGGCTTTCAGCCCTGGACATTGTCGGGCACCCGATTCCTCGGCCGTTGGCCAAGGCTGGGATGGAACCGGGGCTTTGCCCCTGGGGATTGCCCGTCCGTCGATCGACCGGCGCAAACCGTCCCGACCTCACACATTCTGTAATACCATTTCCAGTATTTTTCTGGACTTTTGATTTGCAAACATTGGTCCCGTTTTGCGGGCATTCTTCTTTGCCGCTTGGCGAGGAGGGCGCCGCTTGTCGGCGCC
>CAZVPK010000010.1:0-26951 GCA_964628505.1 uncultured Chthoniobacter sp. | reverse complement strand
CGGGGGTCTTTCCCGCGAAAGACTGAATTTTCCGATTCAAAAAATCCCGTGCCGTTTTCCACCCGCGTCGGCTGTGCCTCCTTGTGCCGGGCGCGGACAGACGCCAGGGAGCTTTTCGGTTTTACCTTGACGGAGCCGGAACTCTTCCGTTGATTCCGTGCCTTTTTTCCGGAGGTTCGCATCGTGCAGTCTTCCTTCGCATCCATCGCCTTCAACGACATCCTGTGGACTTCGGCCTATCTGGCCGTGCTGGCCGGCCTTTCCATCTACGGTCTGCACCGCTATGCGATCATCCATTTTTTCCTCAAAAACCGCAAAGCCGGCGCCCAGCCCGCCGCCCGCTTCGGGAAACTCCCGCGGGTGACCGTGCAATTGCCGGTTTTCAACGAATACCATGTCGTCGAGCGCCTGCTGGAGGCGGTCGCCGCGATCGAGTATCCGCGCGACCTTCTCGACATCCAGGTGCTGGACGATTCGACGGATGCGACGCTGGATTTGTGCCGCCGCCGCGTGGCGGAGTTGAAATCCCGCGGACTCGACATCGAACTCGTCCATCGGACCGACCGCGCGGGCTACAAGGCCGGGGCCCTGGAAAACGGCCTGCGCTTCGCCAAGGGGGAGTTTGTTTTCATTCTCGATGCGGATTTTGTTCCGCCGCCCGACATCATCGAACGCTTGATCCACCATTTCACGGACAGTCGCATCGGCATGGTCCAGGCGCGCTGGGGGCACCTGAATTCCGGCTCCTCGCTGCTCACCCGCCTGCAATCGATGTTTCTCGACGGGCATTTGCTGCTGGAACAGACGGCGCGGTGCCGGAGCGGGCGGTTCTTCAATTTCAACGGCACGGCGGGAATCTGGCGGCGCCGCTGCATCGAGGACGCCGGCGGTTGGCAACACGACACGCTCACCGAGGATCTCGACCTCAGCTACCGCGCGCAACTCCGCGGCTGGCGCTTTGTTTTTCTTCCCGACGTGGTGGTGCCGGCCGAACTGCCGGAGGACATCGATGGATTCAAATCCCAGCAACACCGCTGGACCAAGGGCTCGATCCAGACCTGCCTGAAACTCCTGCCCGCGATCTGGCGCTCGCGCATTCCGCTCCCTCTCAAATTCGAGGCGTCCATCCATCTCACCTCGAATTTCGGGTATCTTCTTCTGGTGCTCCTGTGCCTGCTCGTCCTGCCCCAGAGCCGCGCGGAGACGGGCGCCTGGCGCACGCTGCTCGTGGACCTGCCGATTTTTTTCGCGACGACGGTATCGATCGTGGCGTTCTACGTCGTTTCCATGCGGCATCTGGACCCGAGGGGATGGGTTCGGAATTTGATTTATGTGCCGGGGCTTCTCGCGCTGGCCATCGGCATGTCGGTGAACAACGCCCGCGGCGTGCTCGAGGCCGTCCTTGGAAAACAATCCGAATTCACCCGCACTCCCAAACGCGGCGCCTCGGCGGACTCCCCGCGGCGCGCCGTGAAATACGTTCCGCCGCGCACGTGGGTGCCGGTGGTCGAGGCGTTCTTCGCCGCGTATTTCCTGGTTTGCCTGGCGGACGCCGCGCAAAGCGGCCGCTGGACCTCGGTGCCGTTCCTCCTGCTTTTCGTCGGCGGATTTGTTTATGTGGCGGGGTTGTCGCTTTTCGCCAGGCTGCGCGAGATCCCCTCTCCGGCCCGCCTGGCGGTGGCGAGCGGATTTTCAAAAAGCGGCGCGCTGTTGATGGCGGGATTTTTGCTCCTCTCGGGTTGTGCCTCCGATTCCAGACACCGCCTGGTCATCAGCGCCGCCGACCAGAAAATGGTGCTCCTCCAGGATGGCAAGCCGCTTCGCGCCTATCCCGTATCGACATCCAAGTTCGGCCTCGGGGACCGCAAGGGCTCCTACGCCACGCCCCTGGGCACCCTCCGCGTGAGAAAAAAAATCGGCCATGGCCTTCCCGCGGGCTCGGTTTTCAAGAGCCGGATTCCCACCGGCGAAATCCTTCCAGTGGACGCCCCGGGCCGCGATCCCATCGTCACGCGCATCCTCTGGCTCGAAGGCCTCGAGGACCGCAACCGCAACGCCTTCGCCCGCTACATCTACATCCACGGCACCCCCGAGGAGCGGAATATCGGTCTTCCCGTCAGCTACGGTTGCATCCGCATGCGATCCCGCGACGTCATCGAGCTCTTCGACACGGTGGGCGTCAATTCCAAGGTCAGCATCACGCCCGCTCCGCTTCCCCGCGCCTTGCTGGAACCCCTCGAGCCGCCAGCCGCAAAATCCCCAGGCCCCCAGCAGGAACTTGCCCGTCGGCCCGACGGGGCTATCCTTCTAAGCGATGCCGAAAACCGCCACTGAAATCCAGGCCCCCGCGCCGCGCCCGGGCATGACGCGATGAGCGATTCGGCCAAGGTTTCGATCATGAACCCCCTGGAGGAGCGCATCCTCTACAAGTTCCGCAACGGCCTGCTGCTGGCCGAGGCGCTCACCCATCCCAGCATTTCCCTCGAGAGAAAAAACTACCCCTTCGACAACCAGCGCCTGGAGTTCCTCGGCGACGCCGTGATCCAGGTCACCGTCACCGAACACCTCTTCCGCATGTTCCCCGATTTCGGCGAGGGCCAGCTCACCAAGCTGCGCACCCGCATCGTTTCCCGGCCCGCCCTGCGCGAGCGCGCCGTCTCCATCGACCTCGGCGCCTACATCATGATGGGCCGCGGCGAGGAGGCCAACGGCGGCCGCGAACGCGCCTCCACACTCGCCGATGCGTTCGAATCCCTCGTCGGCGCGATCTATCTCGACGGCGGATTCGACGCCGCCCGCATTTTCATCCTCCGGCAGATGGAGGGCGTCTTCGCCGAGATCGCCAGCCAGCCCGAGGAGATCAACCCCAAGGGCTACCTCCAGGAAATCCTCCAAGCCATCCAGCCCGCCGCCCCCGATTACCAGATCGTTTCCCAAACCGGCCCCGAGCACTCGAAGGTCTTCCTCTGCTGCGTCGTTTGGAACGGAATCGAACTCGGCCGCGGATGCGGGTGCAGCAAAAAGGAGGCCCAGGTCTCCGCCGCCCAGTCCGCGCTCGAGGAACGTCTCTGGGAGCGCTTCGAGCCCGACACCCCCCCGCGCAAGCGCAAAAAGAAAAAGCGAAAATGATCTACAACCTCCCGCTCCAATCCACCGGCCTCGCCGCGGGAATCGTTCTCATCCTCGCCCACGCCGCCGCCCTGCTCGGCAACGACGGCGCGATCCGTTTCGCCAGGGCCCTCCCCCGCTCCCGCGCCATGGCCGCCGTCCTGCTCTCCATCGCCGCGGTCTGGGCGTTTTGGATGGTGAAGGATCTCGACCTCGGCGAATTCTCCCCGCTCCGCCGCTTCATGCTCGCCGGCATCGTCGCGGGCGCCGTGCTCTCCTGGTTTTTTGTGGAGGAATTCCTGTCCGTGCGCGCCCTCGGAATGATCCTCCTGCTCGCCGCCGAACCCTTGCTGGAATCCGCCGTTCTTCGCGACGAACCGAGCCGGCTTCTCCTCACCCTTCTCGCCTACGCCTGGGCCTCCGCGGGCCTGGTGCTCGTCGGAATGCCCTACATCCTGCGCGATGTGATCGACTGGTTCACCGCGACCCCGCTCCGTTGGAAAATCTCCTGCCTCGCCGGCCTCGCCTACGGCCTCGCGCTGGTCCTCTGCTCGCTGCTCGTTTGGTGATCCCGGCTCCCGCCGGAGTTGTCAGCCCCCGAGCGCCCGCCGATACTCGCGCCAATGCTGGTTTTTCTTCGTGTGTTTCCCTACGTGCGGCGCTATCCGCTCCTCGCCGCCGCCACCTTGCTCTGTGCGATCGCCGGCACCCTCATGGTCGTGGTTTTTCCCGCCGTCACCCAACGGATCGTCGACGAGGTCATAGGCCAAAACCGCCCCGACCGCCTCTGGCCGCTCGTCGCCATCGGCCTCGCCGCCTTCGTCGCCCAAAACGCCCTCAACAGCCTGCGCATTGTTTTCAACAACCACTTCGAGCAGCATGTGATCTTCGACCTCCGCAGCGAACTCTACGCGCACATCCAGCGCCTCCCCCTCCCCTGGTTCGACAACCGCGCCACCGGCGACATCATGACCCGCCTCGTCGAGGATGTGACCAGCGTCGAGCGCGTCCTCATCGACGGCATCGAGCAAGGCAGCGTCGCCCTTCTTCAAATCCTCGTCGTCAGCGCCCTGATGATCGCCTACAGCCCGTTGCTCACCCTCGCCGCCCTCGCGCCGATTCCCTTCCTGGCCGCCGGGGCGCTCGCCTACACCCTCACCGCCCGCGCCCGCTACCGCAAACAACGCAAGGCCGTTTCCGCCCTCAACTCCCTCCTCCACGACAACATCGCCGGCATCCGCCAGATTAAAACCTACACCAGCGAGGAGCGCGAACACACCCGCTTCGACGCCGCCAGCAACAAGGTCCGCCAGGCCACCCTCACCGTCATGAAAGCCTGGGCGCTCTACAACCCCGGCATGGAATTCCTCTCCTCCCTCGGCCTGCTCGCCGTCGCCGCGCTCGGCACCCTGCAGGTGCTCGATGGAAAAATGGAAATCGGCGCCCTCGTCGCGTTTTTCGTTCTCGTCCGCTTCCTCCACGAACCCGTCGGACGCCTCCACCAGCTCAACCAGATTTTCCAATCCGGCCGCGCCGCCGGCGAGCGCGTCTTCGAAATCCTCGACGCCGACCCCGAGCCCGACGAGTCCGCCGATCGTCTCTGCAAGCCGGTCTCCGGCCATGTCGTCTATCGCGACGTTTCTTTTTCCTACGACCCCAAGCTCCCCGTCCTCCACCACATCGACCTCGAAGCCAAGGCCGGGGAAATGATCGCCCTCGTCGGACCCACCGGCGCCGGGAAGTCCACACTCGTGAATCTTCTCGTGCGGTTTTACGAATTCACGCAAGGCGCCATCGAAATCGACGGCGTTCCGCTCCGCGAAATCCCCAAGCACCACCTCCGCGAAAACATCGCCGTCGTCACCCAGGAAAGTTTCCTTTTCAACGGGACCACCGCCGAAAACCTCCGCATCGGAAAACCCGACGCCACCGAACCCGAAATGTGGAACGCCCTCCGCGCCGCGAACGCCGAGTCCTTCGTCCGCCGCCTCCCCGAAGGCCTCCACACCAAGCTAGGCGAGCGCGGAGTGAAACTCAGCGTCGGCGAAAAACAACGCCTCTCCATCGCCCGCGCCCTCCTGAAAAATCCCCCCATCCTCATCCTCGACGAAGCCACCGCCAGCGTGGACACCGCCACCGAGCGCCTGATCCAGGAAGCCCTCGACCACCTCATGGAAAACCGCACCAGCTTCGTCATCGCCCACCGCCTCTCCACCGTCCGCCACGCCGACCAGATCCTGGTCCTCGAGCGCGGCCGAATCCTCGAGCGAGGCCGCCACGAGGAACTCCTTGCCCGCGGCGGCCTCTACGCCGACCTCTGCCGCAGCAGCCTCATCGAAAAATAAATCCCGCCCCGGAAAAAAACCAAAAATCCCCCCTGCCGCCGCCACCCCGTAGCGGAATTTTGAAAAATTTTGCCCGCCGCAACGCACAACACTCCATTGGCCCTGAATTACTTGCACCGCAAATCAACCGAAAATGCGACAATACGCGGGACTGACCCCTAAGCTATAACGTTCCAAAAAATCATCGGGGTTTTGCGTTGACGACACCGGATTGCGGACCGATGAATGATCCGCATCGAACGCAATCCCGAATCCGCGGCATTTCAGCGTTTGAAAAAAATGCACGCTATTCCACAACCGATGAATATCTCGGACTCGCCAAACGCTTTCCGCAAAACCACCGCCCTGCTCGCCATCGCCGCACTGATGCTTCCTGGATATCTCCATGCCCAAAACGCCACTTGGGATGCCGGCGGCGGAGCAAACCGCAGCATCAACAACCCCACCAACTGGGAAGGCGACTCCGCGCCGGACCTCGCACTGGGCACCGCAACACTCACTTTCGGCACGGGCGGCACCCGCGCCTCGCTCAACATCCCGATCAATGTCGCGGGAATCGTCATCAACCGCCCCGCCGACTTTTTCTTCATCTCCGGAACCGGCGAACAAGCCACCGTCGGCTCCGGCGGCATTCTCGCCTCGCCGAGCGTGACCGACACCGTCATTTATGCGTTCGACGATCCCGTCATCCTTTCCGCCAACCAGACCTGGACCGTCCAAAATACCGGCGCGGAGACAACCACGCTCGAAGTGTTGGGCCTGGAGGGAAATTTCAACCTCACGAAAAACGGCACCGGCATTCTCACCATCCTATCAAACGGCACCCGCTCCAATTCCAACACCGCCACTGTCAACCAAGGCATTCTCGAACTCGGCGACGCCACCGCGTTGAACACAAACGCCAGCGCCCCGCTGCTCCTCAACGGCGGCCAACTCCGCCTCGCCAACGACAAGAACACCACATTCGCCGGAACCAACATCACCGTCTCCGCGAACTCCAGCATCACTTCCACCAAGGCCTCGCAATCTCCAGGCGAAGTCCCCGTCCATACCATCGGCAACATTTCCATCGGCGCCCGCACCCTCTCGATGAGCGAAGGCGGCGTCCTCCAAAACACCGGCCTCGGCATCATACAAACCGGAGCCGTCAGCCTCACCGGCAACGCCGTCTTCAATGTCGTCAACAACTCCAACGCCGAAGCCCTCCTCAAGCTCGGAGCCGTCGGCCAATCCGGCGGCACCCGCACCCTCACCAAAACCGGCAACGGCACCCTTGAATTCAGCGCCACCAACTCCTTCACCGGCAACACCACCGTCGCCGCCGGCATCCTCCTCGCCAACTCCAACTCGACTTCCTCCGCGGTCAATGTCCAAAACTCCGCCACGATCGGAGGCAACGGCTCGGTTGGCGCCCTCAACCTTGCGAGCGGAGCCACACTCTCGCCCGGCAACTCCCCCGGCACCCTCACCGTCGCCGGCGACGCCACCTGGTCCGGCGGCGCGAATTACAACTGGCAAGTCGCCTCCCTCAACGAGGATCCCCTCAACCAAGTCTCCAAGGGCATCAACTGGGATTTCTTCAGCGTCAACGGCACCCTCAACCTCGCCGGCCTCGACACCACCCCGCTCAATTTCAACCTCTGGAGCCTCGCCTCCATCAACCCCGACACCAACGGCATCGTCCCCGGCTGGGCCACCGCCACCGGCAACAGCACCTGGGCCATCGCCGAAGCCATCGGCGGCATCCGCCTGAACGGCACACCGCTCCTCGCCAACACCAACTACACCTCCCTCTTCAACATCAACACCGCCGCCGCCAACGGAACGGGCGGTTGGCTCGGAACCATTCCCGGCGGCTCCGGATTCCAAATCGTGACCCTCGCCGACGTGAACACCCTCTATCTCTTCGCGCCCACGCCGGTCCCGGAGCCCGGCCAAATCGCCGCCTCGCTCCTCCTGCTCGGCGGCCTCGCCGGCTACCTCCTCCTCAAACGACGCCGCCAAAAAAATCCCGCCCCCGCCCCGCAACCCTAACCGCGGATGCCCAAAAAAACGGGCCATCGTCCACACTCCGGGAACCGGGACATTCCGCTTGTAAAAGCCTCCCGCCCTCGCGGCCTCGCCGACTCCCTTCAAACAAGATTCCAGGGACCGCGCCCTCCGCAGGAAAATCCTTAATCCCCCCATGCGCCTCTCCCGTCGCCATCCGCTGAGAAAATTCCTCGCCTCGCTCGACGGGCTTCGCATCCCCCGGAAATTCTGGCGTCGATTTTTCCGCCGCTACCTCTGGATCGCCCTCGGCTCCCTCCTTGTCCTCCTCACCCTCAAATCCTGCGGCGGCTGGATCCACCAAAAATGGACCTCCCGCCAAAGCCGCCAACTCACAGCAGAAGCCGAAATCCGGCTCCGCGAAGGCCGCGCCTCCGAGGCCCTCATGACCCTGGAAACCGCACTCCGTCTCGATCCCGCGAACACCACCGCCCTCCGCTCCCTCGCCTCCCTGCAAACCGCCCGAGGCCAACTCCCGGCGGCCATGAAAACCTGGCAGAAAATCGTGGACGCCGGCGCGCTCACCTTCGCCGACCTCCCGCCCTACGCCCGCCTCGCTGCGGAGACTCAGGATTGGGAAATCACAAAACGCCTTCTCGATGCCACAAAAGCCGGCTCCTCCCCTTCCCTCCCCCATCTCCTCCAAGCCGAACTTTCCTCGATCCGCGGCGATCTCGACGACGCCGAACGCTCCCTCCGCGCCGCCGTCTCGCTGGATGGCGGACGCGAAACCCGCTCCGCCCTCGCCCGCTTCCTCCTCGTTCACAAAAACACCTCCGAAAACTCCGCCGAAATCCTCGCTCTCCTCCGCGAACTCTCCCGCGATCAAAACGAAATCGGCGCCCTCGCGCTCGCCTCCGCCCTCGAGAACAACCTCGTCCCCGCAAACGAAACCGCGACCTGGATCGCCGCCCTCAACCGCCATCCCAAGGCCACGCCCGCCATGCTGCTCGTCGCCGAAAGCGCCCGCATCCGGCTCGATCCCGACTCCCGCCCCCTCGTCGCCGCCAGGGTTTTTTCCCGCCTCGGCAACGAATCCCTCGACGCCCGCGCCGCCGGAGTCCAATGGCTCCTCGCCGCCAAGGAACCCGACCTCGCCGCCCGCCTCGTCACCCGCGATGAGGCCCTCTCGCGGCCCGACCTCCTCGTCAAATGGCTCGACGCCCTCTCCGCCTCCGGCCAACGCGAGGAAATCCTCACGGTCCTCGCCGACCCCGCCAACCCGCTCCCGACCGTTCAATCCCGGCTTTACGAGGCAAACGCGCTCAAACTCCTCGGCCGAACCGCCGAGGCCGACGCCCTCAACCGTCGAATTCTCCGCGACCATTCCTCAAACCCCGCCGCCACCCTCAAAATCCTCACCTATCTCTACCTCGCCGGCGAAAACACCCTGTTCGAAAACGAACTTCGCTCCCTTCTCGCCGAGCCCGACACCGCCCGCCAATCCATGCAGGCGCTCCTTCCTGTTGTTCAATCCCTGCGCGACACCAACCAAACCCGCCGCCTCCACGAACTCGCCATCGCCTCCGGCGGACTTTCCAACACGATCCAACTCCGCAACGAGATCGACTACTGCGACCTTGTCCTCGGACGTCCTGTCGAGTCCCGCGCGCTCGAACTCCTCGCCCGGCGCAATCCCGACAACCTTCCCATGCGACTCACCTGGGCCATGTTTCTTCTCGCCGACGGCCAAAACCCCCGCGCGCTCGTCGAAATGCAAGCCTGCTCCAAAATCCACACCGGCAACCCCGCCCTCTTCGCCCGACGCGAAATGCTCCTCGCCGCCGCCCTCGCAGCCAACGGTCATTACCGGGAAGCTTTCAAAATCCAGGCGCGGCTCCCCTGGAAGTTGCTCGCCTTTCAGGAACTCGATGTCCTCCGCCGGGCCTTCTCCTTCAACGCGGAAGACGACGCGCCGCCATTTTTGCCCGAGTGATTTTTAGGCAGCCGCCGTTTCCCCGCGGACGAGATCGTCGAGCGTTTGCCGGGCCCGCGCGAGATGGATGCTTTCGCCGTCCACCAGAATTTCCGGCAGGAGCGGACGCGAGTTGTAGTTCGACGACATCACAAATCCATACGCCCCGGAGCTCAGGATCGCGATCCGCTCGCCGGGATGCAGCGGAGGCAACTCGCGGTCCTGCGCGAAGAAATCCCCGCTCTCGCACACCGGACCCACCACATCCATCGGCTTGGTCGCGGCGGCGGTTTCGCGCAGCGGAACGATTTCGTGCCAGCCCTCGTAGAGCGCGGGGCGGATGAGGTCGTTCATCGCAGCATCGATGATCGTGAAGGTCTTCGCGGGCGTTTCCTTCACGTATTGGACCGTGGAGAGAAGCGCGCCGGCGTTGCCCACGATGAATCGGCCGGGCTCGAAGAGAATCCGCAGCCCGAGCGGTTGGAGGATCGGAACGATCGCGGCGGCGTAGTCCTCGGGCGTGATCCGCGTGCCGGGCACCTGCGCGCTCCACCAGTCGGGCGAACCGCTTTTCAAGGCCTCGTCATAGACGATGCCGATGCCTCCGCCGAAATCGAAAAACTCCAGTCCATGCTCGGCGTGGATTTTTTGGACGAGGTCGGCGAGTTTTTGTGCCGCCTCGGCGAAGGGGCCCGATTCCAAAATCTGCGAGCCGATGTGCGTCTGCACGCCGCGGATCTTCAAATGCGGCAGCGCGGCCGCGACCTTGTAAACCTCCGGCGCGCGGTCGAGGCCGATGCCGAACTTGTTTTTGCTTTTGCCGGTGGAAATGAACTTGTGCGTCTTCGCGTCGACATCGGGGTTCACGCGAAGGGCGATCGGGGCCTTGAGGCCGAGTTGGCCGGCCACGTCGTTGATGCGCTCGAGTTCCCCCTCGCTCTCGACATTGAAGGAATAGACGCCCTCTTTGAGCGCGTAGGCGATCTCCTCGCGGGTCTTGCCGACCCCCGCGAACGTGCAGCGATCCGCCCGGCCGCCGGCTTTCAGCACGCGGAACAACTCGCCGCCGGAGACGATGTCGAAACCGGAGCCGAGTTTCGCGAGGAGGTTCAGAACGGCGAGGTTCGAGTTCGCCTTGACCGCGTAGCAGACGAGGTGGTCGAGGGGCGCGAGCGCGGTGTCGAGCCTGCGGTAGTTTTCGCGGATTGTGTTCGCCGAATACACGTAGGCGGGCGTTCCGAATCGATCGGCGATTTCTCCGAGGTCCACTCCCTCGCAGCGCAGGGAGCCGTTGACGTATGAGAACGAATGCACCGCGGGAAAATGGGGACCATTCCCCGCGCTGTCAATCGGACGCTCCGAATCCCTACTGGCCGCGGCGGATGCGCGAGCCGGGGAAATTGACCGTGAAGCGCCACACGACCTTCTCGCGGGTCTCGATCTCCCACGTCTCGGGATTCACGCGGTGGGGAATCGCATAGCGGCGCACGTCGATCACGGTGTCGTATCCGCGGTCGGCGAAAATATCGATGATCATCGCCAGCGCGAGCGGGTCCGCGAGCATCGGGCTCTCCGAGCTGATCTGCGCGCGGCCGGACATGTTGTGCCGCCGGATGATGGGCATGAACTTGTCGTGGATGAGCCGGATCGCCTGCTCGAAAAGATCGGGATGGGCGGAGTTGTAGGAATCGAGCCGGTTGACCAGCTCCTGCCGCGCGTGGACGCTCAGCTCGCGGGCGATCGGGATGTGGGAGATGCGGTCGTAGGTCTCGTGGTCGAGTTCGAGGGAGCTCTGGTAGCGCAGTTCGTCCTGGATGCGGCGCTGGACCTCGTCCACGGATCCGTGCGCGTTCACGTAGTGGTAGAAAAACACCTCGCGCAGGGTTTTCAGGGACTCGTAGGTGAGTTCCTTGAAGGTGCGGTAGCGGTTGCGCGCGGTCTCCTCGGAGAGGTCGGTCGCTCGTGTTTCGATCATCTCGCCGACGCCGGAGGCCTCGACCGCGGCGTTGTGCGCGCGGGCCCGCTGGCCTCGCAGGATCTGGCGCCGGACGGATTCCGCCTCGTCCACAAAGAGAACGACGATGTGGAAGCTGGGTTTCCGGAATTGGGATTCGAGCGGTGTGCCGAGGTGGGTGTTCCGGAGCTGGTTGAGTTTCTGGTGGAGGAGGCGCAGGCAGAGCACCTGCACCTTCGTGCGCGGATAGCCGTCCACGACCACACCGGTGCGGTTTTCCGGGTTGAGGAGCGCGCGGAGAAGCAGCGAAGTGACTTCCCGGTCGCCGACCATCTGGCCGGAATCCTTGAGCTTGGTGGCGGCGGGGCTTTTCAACAACTCGCTCACCACGATCGGCGGCGCCGTGAAGCTGCGGTATTGCTGGATGAACCGCGTCTGCGTTCCCTTGCCCGCGCCGGGCGCGCCGTTCAGCCAGACCACCTCGCCGGGAAACCGCAATCCCTCGATGCCGACCTCCTGCTCGAGTTCGTTCCAGGCGGAATTGAAAATCAGGTTCGCATCCTTGACCTCGAGATCGATCTTGGAAGGGGCCGCCGGCGTGCCCGCGCTGAAATTCTCGGGCGCGTTCGCGTCCTGGTGGTCGGGAAGAGGGTCGGGCATGGTCGGATGGTTCAGATTTCGTCGAGCAGTCGCGGAATCTCGTGGAGTCCGCGGATGGTGTGGTGCGGGACCACATCGGCCCGCTCCTCCGAGCCGGGAACCTGGATCCAAACCGCGGCGGCGAGTTTCGCGTTGAGAGCGCCCGCGATATCGCGTTCGAGGCTGTTGCCGACCATCACGGCGTTTTCCGGAGCGACACCGAGGTCGCCGAGCAACAGGTGGAAAATTTCGGGCTTGGGTTTTCCGATCCCCCGCTCGCCCGAGACGGCGATGGCGTCGAAGAGCGGTCCGAGTCCGGACGCCGCGATTTTCTCGCGCTGGAGGTCGGGCGCGCCATTGGTGAGAAGGGCGATCTTTCGCGTGGATTTCAAACGAACGAGCGTCTCGAGCGCATCGGGCATGAGGCGCTGCAGACGACGACGCTCGGAGGCGAAATGCCCGGAGAGCCGCTCGGCCAGATCCTCGTCGGCTTTTTCCTGGGAACGCAACGCGGCGGAAAAAACTTCGACGCGATACCTGTGCGACCACGTGCGGAGCGCGGTGAGTTCCGGCGTGTCGCCTTCGAAACGGCCCCACAGGCATTCGTGGAAGCTGATGCCGATCGATTTGGTGTAGGGATGGCACGGTCCCTCGCGCCAAAGGGTGGAACCGATGCGGTGGACGTCCGCCGCGAACCGCGTGGCTTCCACACCGGATTCCGCGACGGCCTTGGAGGCGGTCGAGGCCAGCGCCTCGCGGGAAACCGCCTCGTCCACGACCAGCGTGTCGTCCAGATCGAAAAGAATCGCTTCAATCGCCATTCCCCATCCCATTCCACAGGGCGCGGGCGGTGTCGAGGCTGGATCGGCCGCGGCCGGGTGCCGATGTTACAGTTTTTTTACAATCGCGGGGTTTTCAAACAGCAGGGAACCGCCATGAGTGGGGCAACATGAATTACCGGACCGTTTGGATTTCGGATGTCCACCTCGGCACACGCGGAAGCCAAGCGAAGGCTCTCCTCGAATTCCTCCGCGACCTCGAATGCGAGCGGCTCTACCTCGTCGGCGACATCATCGACATCTGGGCCTTGCGCCGCACCATCCACTGGCCGCAATCCCACAACGACGTGATCCAAAAACTCCTGCGCAAGGGCCGCAAGGGGTGCGAGATCATTTACATCCCGGGCAACCACGACGAGTTCCTCGCCTCGTTCCTCGGCCACTACGCGAGCGTCACTCTCCGGAAAAACGCGATCCACACCACCGCGGACGGACGCCGCATTTTGGTGATCCACGGCCACGAACTCGACAACGTCGTTCAGAACATGGGCTGGCTCGCGCACCTCGGCGACATCGGCTACGTGCTGTTGATGCGATGCAACGGAGTGGTGAATTTTTTCCGCCGCCTCTGGGGCCTCGACCACTGGTCGCTCAGCGCCTACGTGAAGGCGGAGGTCAAAAACGTCGTCAATTTCATCAGCGGCTTCGAGGAGTCGATCGTCCGCTACGCGCGGGATTTCGGAGTCGACGGGGTTCTCTGCGGCCATATCCACACGGCCACGGTGCGGAATTTCGGGGACACGACGTATTACAATTGCGGGGACTGGGTGGAGAGCCTCACGGCCATGGTCGAGCACCCTGACGGCCGCATGGAGTTGCTGCGGCTCGGCAAGCGGGAATCCCAGCCGGCCGAAGCCGAGGCGCTGGCGCACGCGGTTTGACCCGAAGACTCAGGAAAGCTCGAGCATCCGGCGCACGGAGCGCTCGGCACGGAGTCGGATGTCCTCGGGGATGTGGATTTGCGGCTCGAGGTTCGCGAGGCAGTCGCGGAGTTTTTCGAGCGTGTTCATTTTCATGTAGCGGCAATCCGCGCACGCGCAGTGGTCGGTGGGACCGGGGATGAAATTTTTTTGCGGCACCTCGCGGCGCAGGCGGTGGAGCATGCCGCTCTCGGTGACGATGATGAAATCCTTCGCGGGATTGTCGCGGCAGAAGGAAACCATTTTTTCGGTGGAGCAAACCTCGTCGGCGAGCAACCTCACCGCGTGCGTGCATTCGGGATGCGCGACGACCACGGCCCCGGGATGTTCGGCCTTGATGCGGTGGATGCTGTCGCGCGTGAACTCGACGTGGACGTAGCAACTTCCCCGCCAGAGGTCCATTTTGCGGCCGGTTTGTTCGGTCACCCAGGCGCCGAGATTTTGATCCGGGACAAAAAGGATGTTCCGGTCAGCGGGCGCGGCCTGGACGATTTTGACGGCGTTGCCGCTGGTGACGATCACGTCAGCGAGCGCCTTCACGCCCGCGCTGCAATTGATATAGGCGATCACGTAGTAATTTTTTTCGCGGTTCGCCTCGAGGAATTCGGCGAGCTTGTCGGCGGGGCAGGAATCGGAGAGCGAGCACCCGGCGTCCATGTCGGGAATGACAACGGTTTTTGTGGGATTGAGGATTTTCGCCGTCTCCCCCATGAAATGGACCCCGCAAAACGCGATGACATCCGCGCCGGTCTCGGCGGCCCGGCGGCTGAGCCCGAGCGAATCGCCCACAAAGTCCGCGACCTCCTGGATCGCGGCGATCTGGTAGTTGTGGGCGAGGATCACGGCGTTGCGGGCGCGCTTGAGCTCCAGGATTTCGGAAATCAAATCGGTCGAGACGGCAGGCATGGCCGCAGGATGCGCGACCGTCCCGCCCCGATCAAGTGCGGGAATGCCCGCGGGCGGCTCCGGATTTTTTCCTGCCACCGCGCGGAGGCTTTTGATTGGATGCCGGGTTCACATGGAATCGAAAACTCTCACCATCGGCCTTCCCTCCGGAAGCCTCATGGAGCCGACGATCGCCCTCTTTGCGAAGGCCGGCTACGCCATTTCCGGATCCAGCCGGTCCTACCGCCCTTCCGTGGACGATCCCGAGCTCCGCATCCGCCTCCTGCGAGCCCAGGAAATCAGCCGCTACATCGAACACGGCTATCTCGATTGCGGAATCACCGGCTTCGATTGGGTCCAGGAAAACGCCTCCGACATCCACGAGGTCGTCAAACTTCCCTACAGCAAGGCCAGCTCGAGTCCCACCCGCTGGGTGCTTGTCGTTCCGGAAAGCTCCCCGATCAAAACCACACGCGACCTCGAGGGAAAACGCGTCGCCACCGAGGCCGTCGGCATCACAAAACGTTTTTTCGAAAAGGCCGGTGTCCGCGCCGAGGTCGAGTTTTCCTGGGGCGCCACCGAGGTCAAGGTCCCCGATCTGGTCGATGCGATCGTGGACATCACCGAGACCGGCTCCTCGCTCCGCGCGAACAAGCTCCGCATCGTGGACACGCTCATGGAGTCCTACCCCGCCCTCTATTCGAACCATGCCGCCTGGAAGGACGAATGGAAGCGCGGCAAGATCGAACGGCTCTCCCTCCTGCTTCAGGGAGCCCTCGCCGCGCGCGATCTCGTCGGCCTCAAAATGAACCTTCCCGAGTCGAACCTGAAAAAATTGCTTGAGGCCCTGCCCTCGCTCAGGAATCCTACCGTTTCGCCTTTGGCCCAACCCGGATGGGTCGCCATCGAGACGGTGATCGAAGAGAAAATCGTCCGCGAGATCATCCCGAGCCTCAAAAACCAGGGCGCCGAAGGGATCATCGAATACCCGCTCAACAAAGTAGTGCACTAGCCCGCATCGCAGTCCCGAAACAAACCCATGGGTTCCATCAAAAAGAAGAGAAAGTCGAAAATCGCGAAACACAAACGCCGCAAGCGCATGAAGGAAAACCGCCACAAGAAGCGCCTGCGCTACAAGTCGTAACCCGTCGCCCGACGCGCCTGCCGGGACGGGCATCGATTCCCCGCGTTTCGATGCCCGGCCGCACCCCGAATGTTCGAAAGCCGCCACCCAGCCCGAACTCCGGAATCCATTCCTCGCCACAGGGAATTTCCCGTGGCCCGGGCGCGCCTCGCGGTTTTTTGTTTCGCCATCCTCCTCTCCGGATGTGCGGGCCGCCAGAACCGTCCGCCCGCCGAACCGGTTTCGATTCCAACTCCCGTGGCCGGGGCAGCGTTTCTTCCGACAGCCTCGAAACCCGTCCAACCGACCGCGGTTCCCTCCCCCTCCCCGAACCTCCGCCCCTCCAGGCCGCTCCCCGTCCCGCGATCCGCGGCGGCGGCCGTATCCGACAAGCTCAACACGTCCTTTGACGTCGTGCAGGACACCCCGGACTCCCTTCGGGTCTCCAAAAAAAATTCCCCGCCCGCGCCGTCCCCGTCGCTTTTCGAGGAATCGATCCTCCTCGGCAAAATCCGCGGGGCCCTTTCCCCGGCCGCATCCCGCGGGTCCCGCCCCGCCACTTTCTCGCGAGGCGTCGCCTCCGTCTCGATCCCCTCCGCCACGGCCCCCGGCACCGCCGCCCTCGCCATCGCGAAAATCCTCGCGCTCGACGGCGTGAACGAAGTCCGCGCCGAATTTCCCTCCCAATGAGGGATTGCCGCGCCCGGACACCCGCCGCTATGGTTGCGCCTCCTCGCACCACCCGATGAACATCCACGAATACCAAGCCAAGGAACTCCTCGACAAATTCGGCGTCGCCAACAGCTCCGGCGGCGTCGCCTCCACTCCCGACGAAGCCGAAAAAATCGCCGCCTCGCTCGCGGGAAAAAACCTTGTCGTCAAAGCCCAGGTCCACGCCGGCGGCCGCGGCAAGGGCTCGTTCAAAAACGGCTTCAAGGGCGGCGTCCACCTTTGCAAAACCCCCGCCGAAGCCCGCGACCTCGCCTCGAAAATGCTCGGCCAGACGCTCGTGACCCACCAGACCGGTGAAGCAGGTCGCCTCGTCAGCAAAGTTCTCGTGGCCGAATCTGTGGAGATCGAAAAAGAACTCTACATCGCGATGCTCATCGACCGCGCCACTTCAGCTCCAGTCGTTGTCGCGAGCACCGAAGGCGGCATGGACATCGAAGAGGTCGCCGAAAAGACCCCCGAAAAAATCCACCACATCGCCATCGATCCGCTTCTCGGCCTGCAGCCCTACCAGAGCCGCAAGCTCGCGAAGCTCCTCGGCATTCCCGCCGCGCTCCTCAAGCCCGCCTGCGCGCTTTTTGAAAATCTCTACCGCCTCTTCATCGCCTGCGATTGCTCGATGGTGGAGGTCAACCCGCTTGTCATCACAAAATCCGGCGACATCCGCGCCCTCGACGCCAAGTTCAATTTCGACGACAACGCCCTCTTCCGCCACCCCGACATCCTCGCCTACCGCGACATCGCCGAGGAGGATCCGCGCGAGGTCGAGGCCTCGAAGTCGAACCTCAATTACATCGGCCTCGACGGGAACATCGCCTGCCTCGTCAACGGCGCCGGCCTCGCCATGGCCACGATGGACATCATCAAACACTGCGGCGGCGAACCCGCGAACTTCCTCGATGTCGGCGGCGGCGCCAACGAGCAGCAGGTCACCGAGGCCTTCAAAATCCTCATCGCCGACAAAAATGTGAAGGCGATCCTCGTGAATATTTTCGGCGGCATCATGAAGTGCGACATCATCGCCCAGGGCATCATCAATGCCTCGAAGGCCGTCAACCTCCCCGTCCCGCTCGTCGTCCGCCTCGAAGGAACGAATGTCGACGCCGGCCGCAAGCTCCTCGCCGAGTCCGGCCTCGAACTCACCACCGCCACCGACATCGCCGACGCCGCGAAGAAAGTCGTCGCCGCTGCCGCCTGACCCACTCACACGCCATGTCCATCCTCGTTGACAAAAACACCCGCCTGCTCGTGCAGGGCATCACTGGAAAATCCGGCGGCTTCCACGCGAAGTCCTGCATGGATTACGGAACCAACGTCGTCGCCGGCGTCACGCCCGGCCGCGGCGGCGAGATTTTCGAAGGCACCGTCCCCGTTTACGACACCGTCGGCGAAGCCCGCGCCCGGACCGGCTGCAACGCCACCATGATTTTCGTCCCGCCCGCCGGCGCCGCCGATTCCATCCTCGAAGCCGTGGACGCCGGAATCGAACTCATCGTCTGCATCACCGAGGGCATCCCCGTCCTCGACATGATGAAGGTCAAGGCCGCGCTCCAGAAAAGCTCCTCGCGCCTCATCGGCCCGAACTGCCCGGGCATCATCACCCCCGGCCAGTGCAAGATCGGCATCATGCCCGGCTACATCCACAACCCCGGCAAGGTCGGCGTCGTCTCGCGCTCCGGCACCCTCACCTACGAGGCCGTGTGGCAGCTCTCCAGCCGCGGCCACGGCCAGTCCACCTGCGTGGGCATCGGCGGCGACCCCATCAACGGCACCTCGCACCTCGATGTCGTGAAAATGTTCAACGACGATCCCGGCACCGAAGCCTTCATCATGATCGGCGAAATCGGGGGATCGGCCGAGGAGGAGGCCGCCGAGTGGATCGGGAAAAATTGCAAAAAGCCCGTCGCCGCCTTCATCGCCGGGGCCACCGCGCCTCCCGGACGCCGCATGGGCCACGCCGGCGCGATCGTCAGCGGAGGCAAAGGCACCGCCCAGGGCAAGATCGAGGCCCTGCAGGCCGCCGGCATCGAAGTCGCCGCCACCCCCGCCGACATGGCCGACGCCCTCCTCCGCCGCATCCAGCGCGGCTGAGTCTCGACCTCACCGCCGGGATTTCAGCAACTCCTCGAGCAAGTCCGCGATCGGCACGATCGCGATGCGCGAGGAGGTGTCCGACCGCGCGTAGGGCAGGACCAGGTTCGGCCCGTGGATCAACGCGCCGCAGCTGTAAACGACGTTGGGAACATACCCTTCCCGTTCGTCCGGCGCGGGACGGAGCAAAGGTTCCCGCAGACGCCCGATCACTTTGGAGGGGTCGGCGGGATCGAGCAGGACCGCGCCAAGGCAGTATTTCCGCATCGGGCCGACGCCGTGCGTGATCACGAGCCAACCGGCCTCCGTTTCGATCGGCGAACCGCAGTTGCCCAACTGCACGAATTCCCAGGGACGCGAAGGGCGGATCAGGATGCGCGACTCATACCAGAAGTGAAGATGGTCCGAAAACATGAGGTGGATGTTCTCGCCGTCCTGGCGGCCGAGCATCGCGTAGTGGCCGTTGATTTTCCGGGGAAACAGCGCGAGGCCCTTGTTGCGGATCGCGGGGCCGTTGAGCGTGCAAACCGTGAATTCCCGGAAGTCGCGCGTGTGGACCATCTGCGGAAAAACCACGCTGCCGTCGTAGGCCGTGTAGGTCGCCATCCACGTCGTCGACCCGTCCTCCTCGCGGAACGGCACGAACCGCGCGTCCTCGATGCCGTTGAGTTCGCCCTGCGAACAGGGAAAAAGGATTTTTTCGGTGATGTCCAGGTCGTCCTCGAACACCACCGTGTAGTTCGCCTGGGCCAGCAGGAGGGCCCGCTCGGCGGCGCGTTTGACCGCCGGCTCCTCGCCTCCCGAGCGGATGCGGCGCACGCGGGTCTCGAGATCTTCCATGAGGAAGTTCGGGGGAAGCCCCCGCGTGGCCGCTCCCACGGCTTCGAATTCCACGCCGAGCTCCTGCAGCTTGCGGCGGAACGTCCCGAGCTCGTAGCGCGCGGCCGGATGGGGTCGCGGCTGGCGCACGTAGCGCGAGACGGGATCGAGCCGGAGGTTCGACCCGGCGTCGAGGATTCCGGAGCGGAAGGTGATCGAGGAGATGTGTCCCTCGCCGGTCGCGCGCAGGCTCAGGAACACGCGCAGTTCCCCCGGCGCGAGCCCGCCCTGGTCCGGCGCGGGGAAAATGCCGGGGTTGAAGAGCGCGGTGGATTCCAGCGAATACTCGTTGGTGAAATAGGAGCCGAGCAGCAGGCGGCGCGTCTCGCCGAGCTCGAGGTCGGTGGGCAACATCGACCGGATTTGCTCGAAGCGCTCGGCGAAAATGTCGTGCAGCCTGCCGTGCCGCCCCTCGAAATCGGCGAAGACCTCGTCGAGCTTCGCGCCCGCCGTGGCCTCGTCGAGGTGCATCACGCGGGAGAAAAGACTCACCACGCGCGGATTCGGCTCCTGCGATCCCGTGGGCTTCACCACCAGCGAGGGAATGAAGGGGCGCAGCAGAACGCGGCGCGGGTCGGGGTCGAGGGTGACGGGCAGGCGGCGGATTTTGGATTCGAGTTCGGTCATGGCAGGAGGCTTGCAAAATCGGATGGGGCATTGGTCTCCAGCCCGCGCATTTCGGCGAGGGCGAGCAGGAACGAGAGCGTGGATTCCGCGCCCTGGTTGCCGTTCACGCGGTTGTCATGGAGCCCGTCGTGGCACCCTCCGGTGGTGGCGTCGTGGAGCGGAAGCCGGAGGTCGTTCGCCCCGAGGAACCACTCGAACGCGCGCGATGCCCGGGCTTTCCATTCCGGATCCCCGGTCGCGTGGAACGCCTCGATGCAGGCGCTCGCGCAGGCGCAGGCCTCGAGCGGTTGCTGGTCGTGGGATGCGGGAGATTCGCCACGCCGCCAGAAGCCGTTCGATCCCACGGGCCGGAAACACCCGCCGATGCCGGTTTGGTTTTCCATCAACCACTCCAGCGCGCGGAGGCCGGTGGATTTCATTGCGGCGTGGCCCGTGTAGCGCCCGGCGAGAATCATCGCCTGCGGAAGCCGGGCGTTGTCGTAGGCGACGATGTCCTCGAACCACGGCCAGTCCGGCGAGGCGTTCGATTCAAAAAGCGCGTGCAGCCTTCCCGCGAGGTCGCCGCGCAGGCGGTGCGCGAGAAGGTCGCCGTGGAGCGTGCGGAAATATTCGTGCAGGCCGAGCAGCGTGAAGGCCCACGCCCGCGGCGAGGTGAACGCCGGGACGGACGGCAGGGCGAGTTCCATCAGCGAGGCCGCCCAGGCGCGCAGACCCTCTCGGCGCGTGCGTCCGACCACCGCGCCCAGCGCCCAGAGGGCGCGTCCGTGGCTGTCTTCCGACCCCGTTTCCTCGAGCCAATTCCGCTCGAAGGACATGAAATTCCGGAAGCGGCCCGTTTCCGCCGAAAACGCGTGCTGCAGAAACGCCGCGGCGGTGGTTTGCAGGTTCCGGAGGCCGCCCGTCTCCTCCGCGGTTTCCTCGAGCAGCACCGTGAGAAGCAGGGCCCGCGCGTTGTCGTCCGTGCAATACCCGTGCTCGAACCACGGAACCGTGTGGATGGCGTGCTGAAAGACGCCCGTGGAGTCGGACATTCGCAGCAAATGGTCGAACCGCCATGCGGGAAGCCTGGGCGCCGCTCCCCGGCCGACCGGTTTGCCGGGAACCTTCCGTCGTCCGGCCTGGAACTCCCGCCGCGCCTCGGCGAAAACGCGGCGATAGGATTTCGCCACCTCGTCCCACACCATCCCGCGTCCCAGCAAATAGGCTTGTTTGCGCATCGCGTGCCGCCGCGGCTCGTCCGCGAAAACGCCGAGCACCGCCTGCGCGATCGCTCCGGCGTCGCGGAACGGAACCAGCACGCCGCGCTCCTCCTGCAACAGTTCGGCGGCGTGCCAATACGGAGTCGAAACGACGGCCTTCCCGGCTCCGAAGCAATACGCGAGCGTGCCGGAAGTGATCTGGGATTCGTTGAGGTAGGGCGTCAGGTAGATGTCCGCCGCGCCGATGAACTCGCAAAGCTCGGCGGTGTCCACATACCGGTTCACAAACATCGTGTGGCGTTCCACCCCGAGTTCGCGGGCCAGGTTTTCCAAAGTCCGCCGGTAGGCCTCGCCGTCCCGCCGGACAAGGTTGGGATGGGTGGCGCCGAGAATGATGTAAACAATCCCGGGGTGCTCCTCCGCGATGCGCGGGAGCGCGCGGATCGCGTATTCGATTCCCTTCCCGGGCGAGAGCAGGCCGAAGGTGAGCAGCACCGGCCTCCCCGCGACGCCGAACCGGTCCTTGTGGAAATTCGGATCGACGAACGGCACATCGGGAATCCCGTGCGGGATCACGGAAATTTTCCCGGCCGGCACGCCGTGGACGTCGCGCAGGAGCTCGGCCCCCTTGCGCGTCATCACAACAAGCCTCGTGGAGGATTCCGCCAGGTCGTCGAGGGCTTTTTTCTGCTCGGGGGCCGGATGCTCGAGGACCGTGTGGAGGGTGGTGACGGTCGGCATCCGCGCCCGGCGCAACAGCGGAATCACATGGCTGCCCGCGGGTCCGCCGAAAATTCCGAACTCGTGCTGGAGGCAGAGAACATCGGCGCTCGAGAGGTTCAGAAAATCGGCCGCGCGCAGGTAGGACGGCGCGTCCGGCTCGGGAATCTCGAACCGCACCTCCCGGGGATACGGGTAGGTGTTTCCGGGATCGGTGACGGACACCACCGGGCAGGGCCAGCCGGTTTCGATCCCGTCGAGGGCGCGGCGAAGGTCGCTGGTGAACGTGGCGATGCCGCACTGGCGCGGAGGGTAGTTGCCGAGAATGGCGACCTTGTTTTCGATTCGGTCCGTCATGACCCGGGTTTTCGCAGGCCGGCGGCGCCGGTTCCATGGGGTGATCACCCCGGGGGCAAATCCGCTTTGCAATTTGCGGGGCGCTTGACCACCCTGCGCGCCGCATGTCGGCCGTCACCGAATCCCAGATGATTTTCGCGATGCTCCTCACCGCGGGGGTGTTCGTGGCGTTCATGCGCGAATGGGCGCCCCCGGATGTCATCGCCCTCACCGCGCTGGGAGCCGTGATCGTGACCGGGGCCCTGCCGGGCGACAAGGTGCTGGACCTCTTCAGCAACTCCGCGCCGATCACGATCGGCGCGATGTTCGTCCTCAGCGCGGCGCTGGAGCGGACCGGCGTGATGGACTGGCTCGCGGAAAATTTCACGCGGCTCGCGGGCCGGAGCGTGTTCCGCGCGATGGGGCTTCTGGCGCTCGTCGTGGTGCCACTCTCGGCCTTCGTGAACAACACGCCGGTCGTCGTGGTTTTCCTTCCGGTTCTCATGGCCTACGCGCGCCAATCGGGCGTCGGCGCCTCGAAACTCCTCATCCCGCTTTCGTTTTTCGCGATCCTCGGGGGCACGACCACCCTCATCGGCACCTCGACGAACATTCTCGTCTCCGGCGTGGCCTCCGATCTCGGGCAGGAGCCCTTCGGCATTTTTGAAATCACCAAAATGGGCCTCATCTACGCGGCGATCGGCGCGGCGTATTTGATTCTGGTCGGGCCGAAACTCCTGCCGGACCGGCCGACGCTTTCCTCGCTGCTGTCGAGCGAGGACACGCGGAGCTTTTGCAGCCAGGCGGTCGTCTCGCCCCGCTCGTCCCTGATCGGAAAATGCCTGCCGGAAACCGATCTCGGAAAAAGCCGCACCGTTCGCGTTTTCGAAATCATCCGCGACGGCCTGCGCGTCTCCGATGTTCCGCTGGACCTCCTGCCGCTGCAGGCCGGCGACACGCTGGTGTTGAAGGGCCTCGCCCGCGATGTGGCCTCGATCCGCGAGGGCGGGGACCTGCTTCTGGAATCCGAAACCCAGGAGGCCGATTCCGCCCGGCGCGAGGTGCGGATGGTCGAGGCGATCATCGGCCCGGACTCCCCCATGCTGGGAAAAACCATCGCCAGCCTCGGCCTGCGCCGCCACTACGGCGTGATGGCGGTCGCCCTCCACCGCCAGGGCCAGAACCTCCTCGACCAGTTCGCGTCGATCCCGCTCGAATTCGGCGACACGGTTTTGTTCGAGGGCCCGGAGGCGAACCTGGCGCGCCTGCGCGAGGAGGACGATTTCCTGAGCCTCAACGAGACCCTCCACAAGCCGTTCCGGAAATCCAAGGCCGCCATCGCCGTGGCGGCCATCGGAACCGTGGTGGTTCTCTCCTCGCTGGAAATCCTTCCCATCGTCTCGGCGGCCCTGATCGCGGCGGTCGCGGTGGTTTTGACCGGTTGCCTCGACCCCGCCGAGGCCTACGAGAGCATCGAGTGGCCGATTCTTTTCCTGATCGTCGGGATGCTCGGCCTCGGCGGCGCGCTGGACGCCACGGGCGCCGTGGCGTTCGTCGCCGCACACCTCGTGGAACTTCTCGGCAACACCGGTCCGCACGTCCTGCTCGGCGCGATCTACCTGCTGGCAACCCTCCTCACCGAAGTGGTCACCAACAATGCCGTGGCGATCATCCTCACACCGATTGTGATCTCGATCGCCGAAGCCGTCGGGCTTTCCCCACGCCCGTTCATTGTCGCGGTGATGTTCGCCGCGAGCGCGAGTTTCTGCACCCCGATCGGCTACCAGACGAACACCTACGTCTTCGGCGCCGGCGGCTACAAATTCTCCGATTTCGCGCGCATCGGCGTCCCGCTCAACCTCGTTCTCTTCTCGGCGGCGACGGTTTTCATCCCCCATTTCTGGCCGTTCTGGCCGAAGTGACACCCAAGATGTCGTTGCGGCAACCCGTCAAATCTGGAAAAAACAACCCCATGACTTTCGCGCGCGTGCGGGTGCCGGCCACCTCGGCGAACCTGGGTCCGGGTTTCGACAGCCTCGGCGTCGCGGTTCGACTCTACAACACCACCACGGTTTTCAAGGGTCGCGGCCCCGCGCCCGGCGACATGGCCCGCGAGGCGGCGGATTTGTTTTTCAAGCAATCCCGAACCCAACCCTTCGCGTTCCACTGGAGCGTCGAGGGCGACGTTCCGCGCTCGCGCGGCCTCGGCAGCAGCGTCACCGTGCGCCTCGGCGTGCTCCACGGCCTCAATGAACTCGCGGGCCGACCTCTCGACCGCCACGCCGTTTTCCGCCTCTGCTCCGAATTGGAGGGCCACCCCGACAACGCCGCGCCGGGAGCCTACGGCGGATTCTGCGTCGCCCCGGCGAACGGCCCCGTCCAGCGCTATGCGGTTGCGGAAGAATTGGCGTTCGTCTTTCTGATTCCTGCGAACGAACTCGAAACCGAACAAGCCCGCAACCTCCTGCCAAAAACCCTTCCGTTTTCCGATGCGGTCCTCTGCGCGGGCAACGCCGCCGCGATCGCGGGCGCCTTCGCCAGCGCCGACTACAAAAAACTCGCCGGGTGCTTCGGCGACAGGATCCACCAACCCTACCGCGCGAAGGTTCTGCCCTTCCTCGACCGCGTGATCGAGGCGGGCCGCGCCGCCGGAGCCCTCGGCGGCTGGCTCAGCGGGGCGGGATCCGCCGTCGCCTGCGCCACGCTGGTCCGCCCGGACCGCGTCGCCAACGCCATGGTTTCGGCCTGCGGACTCGACGCGGCCTGCGCGATCGTCCTGCGCGCCGACAACCGCGGCGTCCGCATCCTTCCATGAGACGCTGGATCGAGGGCCTCGAAACCTTCGCCATCGACGTCATCCTCGAGCGCCGCGCGGGCAAGCGCGCCGGAATCCTCCGCGGAATCCTCTCCGGGCTCTCGAAAATCTACCGCGCGATCGTCCAAACGCGCCTCGCGCTTTACCGGAACCGGATTTTCCGCAGCCATTCGCACGGCGTGCTCGTCATCAGCGTCGGCAACCTCACCGTCGGCGGCACGGGAAAAACCCCCGTCGTCGAGCGTCTCGCCCGCGCCTTGCAGGAAGGCGGCCGACGCGTCGCGATCCTGAGCCGCGGCTACAAAAGCGTGCCGAAGCCGTTCCTCGTCCGCTTGGCGAACGGAATCGTCCGCCGCAAATCGGTTTTCACCCCGCGCGTGGTCTCCGACGGCGTTTCGCTCCTGCTCGATTCGCGCACCGCGGGCGACGAGCCGTTCATGCTCGCGAACAACCTCCGCGGAGTGGTGGTGCTGGTGGACCGCGACCGCGTGCGGAGCGGCATCCACGCGATCGAGGAATTCGGATGCGACGTCCTCCTGCTCGACGACGGATTCCAATACGTGAAAATGCGCCACGGCCTCGAGATCGCGCTCATCGACCGCACCGCGCCCTTCGGGAACGAGCACATGCTCCCGCGCGGAACCCTCCGCGAGCCACCGGAAAACCTCCGGCGCGCCACCCACATCCTCATCACCAAATGCGACGGCTCGGACAACTCCGCGCTCGTCCGCCGCATCCGCCGCCACAACCGCACGGCGGACATCATCGAATGCGCCCACCGCCCGATGCACCTCAAGGATTTCGTCACCGGCGAGGTCCGGCCGCTCGAATTTTTGAAGGGACTCAAAATCGGCGCCCTCAGCGGCATCGCGGTTCCCGAGAGTTTCGAGCAGGCGCTCGTCGGCCTCGGCGCCGACCTTCAACTCGCACAGAGCTATGCGGACCACCACCGCTACTCGCTCAAGGAAATCGAACGCTTCGTCCGCCGCTGCGCCCGCCGGAATCTCGATGCCGTCCTCACCACCGAGAAGGACGCCGTCCGGATCCCCCGCATCATCAACCCGGAAGTTCCCGTTCTCTACATGCGCGTGGAGATCGAAATCCACTCCGGCCAGGAAATCTGGGACCGTCTCGTCGAGCGACTCACCCGCCCGCGGGACTACGCGATTCCGGCGAGGATTTACTGAACCACCGGACCGTCGCCGCATGCCGCGCCCGGAACATCGCGGCGAAGACGAACGGCATCACCAGCCTCGACACCACTCTCCCGGCCCATCCGCCCTTCAACAAAAACTCCACGCGGTCCGTCATTCGGCAGCCGTTTGCCTGCGGATCGAAGAGATGGCTGTGCCTCCAAAACGAGAACGGCGAACGAATCGCCGTGTCCACCAGGGCCCTTGGAAAATCCACCCGCTCCCACAGTCCGGTCCAGCGGATCGGCAGGCCGAACTGCGACGCCCGGATCCCGAAAATCCCGCCCTCGCGGGCCGTCCGTTCGCACTCCACCGCCTCCACCCGCAGCGAGGCGGGCGCGATTTTCACAATGTTCTCCGGGTTTTCATGGAAGCGGAAAAGTTCCTCCACCGACGCGGGAACCGACACCGATCGCTCGAACACGACCGTCCCCGCGGGCGAAAATTGCGCTTGACCTCCCGTGCCCATCGGCAAGTTTACCGCCCGCCTTTCGCGAAGCTTCGAGAATTTGCTTT
The DNA here is from genome assembly GCA_964628505.1 of uncultured Chthoniobacter sp. Lineage (GTDB taxonomy): Bacteria > Verrucomicrobiota > Verrucomicrobiia > Chthoniobacterales > Terrimicrobiaceae > UBA967. Next base: position 69 of record CAZVPK010000010.1, on the reverse strand, counting down.
TTTCCATTCCGAGGGACGCCATTTACTCACTGCTCAACCAAATTTATACCCTTGTCTGAAAAATCCATC
>CAZVPK010000009.1:8097-27429 GCA_964628505.1 uncultured Chthoniobacter sp. | reverse complement strand
TTTGCAATTCAAAAGTCCAGAAAAATACCGGACATGGTATAATACCACTAGCCGTTCGCTTATGGACCTCTGGTCAAGGCATCGCTGGCGCTTGGCGAGGCGTTTTGTGGGAATCGAGGCTTTGAACAAATTCTCTGATCCCGCTCAAAAGTCTAAAAGCAAACAGCCGTTGGTGTGAAACCCCGGTCACGGAGCTTTTGGATTGCTCGATCGTGGAATGGCCATCGTTTGCAGCGATCGGCTTGGGTGGATGTTTTGCAAGAAGGGACACGGATGCGGGGCATGCATCGACGTGTTTGCGCAGGCCGTTCCGGCCCTGAAAAAAACCGCGCGCCTGCGCAGTTGGCCGGGAAGGACGTTTGGCGAGGAGGGACCCGCTTGCCGGGTCCGGAACGATCCCCGCAAACACAACAATCCCGGCCCTGGCAATCAGGGCCCTCCAGGGCGATTTTTCGGGATCGCTGGTATTCAGGGGCGGCACGCTTTCCGGGACGGAAGCCGTTCGATGACTGTCGAGACGCCTGCTCCACACGACGTTCGTTCGAGGCCCATTGACCGGGGGGAATCGGTCTTATTCCCAGGCGATGTGTTTCGAGAGCATCGTTTCGCCGTCGAAGTGGAAGTAGCCGCGGAAGCGGCGGCCTTCGATCACGCCGGGCAACCAGTGGATGTCGTCGGCCCACATTTCTTCGAAGGGGATTTGGTCGATGGGGGTCCAGAGGGGGAGCGCTTCATCGGTTTCGATGAGGTCGCCGGTGAAATCTTCCGCAACGAAGACGGAGCAGTGCAGGCTGTAGCCGTCGGCGAATTGGAAATGGAGTTCGCCGTGGTGGCGGACATTTTCGGGTTGGAGTCCGACCTCTTCGCGGGTTTCGCGGATGGCGCATTCGTGGGGCTGCTCGCCGGGTTCGAGGCGGCCGCCGGGGGCGTTGATTTTTCCCGCGCCGAAGCCGCGTTTTTTCCGGATGAGGAGAATTTGGCCGTCGCGGATCAGGAAGCAGAGTGTGGCGCGCTCGCGGGGCTGCCACTCGTTCCAGAAGGCGTCCATCAGGGCAGGAGATCGATGAGGAGCGCGGGATAGACCCCGAGGATCAAAATCAAGGCGGCGCAGGCGACGATCGCGAGGCTGGAGAATCGGGAGACGGCGACGGGCGAGGAGTCGTCCGTGGCGGGCTGCCAATACATGGCGCGGATGACTTTGAAGTAGTAGTAGAAGCCACAGGCGACGGTGAGGATGCCGAGCGCGGCGAGCAGGTAGAGGCCTTGGTTGAGCGCGGCTTCGAAGATGAAGAATTTTCCGAAGAAGCCGACGGTGAACGGAACTCCGGCCAGCGAGGCGGCGGCGATCAACATGGCGAAGGCGAGTCCGGGTGCGCGGCGGGCGAGGCCGTTGAAATTCGAGATGTCATCGCCTCCGGCGGCTTTCGTGACGGGGATGAGGACGAGGAAGGCGAGGAAGGTCATGAGCAGATAGCCGCCCAGATAGAAAACGACGGCACGGCCGGCGAAGGCGTCCCCGATGGCGGCGAGGCCGACGAGGAGATAGCCGGCGTGGGCGACGCTCGAGTAGCCGAGGAGGCGTTTGAAATTGGTCTGCGGCAGCGCGGCGAGGTTGCCGATGACGAGCGTGAGCGCGGCGAGGAATCCGAGGGAGAGCAGGATTTTTTCCTGGAACGAGGGGAGGATGAGGAAGGGCTCGAGCACGCGGATGAGGACGAGGAATCCGGCGGCTTTCGAGGCCACGGCGAGGTAGGCGGTGATCGGCGTGGGCGCGCCTTGATAGACATCGGGCACCCAGAATTGGAACGGCGCGGCGGCGATTTTGAAGCCGACGGCGACGAGGACCATGGCGAGGCCGAAGAGGATTCCGGGGTGGTTGGCGATGGGAACGGTGGCGAGGGCCTTGCGGATGGCGTCAAATCCGGTTTGGCCGGTGAGACCGAAAATCCAGGTGACTCCGTAAACGAAGAAGCCGGTCGAGAGCGCGCCGAGGATGAGGTATTTGGTGCCCGCCTCGAGGCTGGCGAGGCTGCGGCGCAGGTAGGCGACTTGGATGTAGAGCGAGATGGTGACGAGCTCGAGCGCGCAGAAGAGCACGATGAAATCGGTCGCGCTGGCCATCCACATGAGTCCCGCGCAGGTGAAGACGGGGAGGATGAAAAACTCGCCCGAGCCCGCGCCGGGGCGTTCGCCGGGGACGAGGCGTTGGACGATCGGGAGGTAATCCACGGCCAAAATCAGGACGAGGATGGTGGAGACGATCGCGAAGCGTTTGAAAAACAGCGAGAGGCTGTCCACGACATAGAAACCGGAGTCTTGGTAGCCGGCGGGATTCGGCGCGAGGAAGAAGGTGAGGACGAACGCCCCGGCAAGGCCGAGGATAGCCCACCAGGCGAGGGTGGTTTTTTCGCGGACCAGACCGAAGGATTCCGCCATGAGCAGAAGGATGCCCAGGAGAATGACGCTGAATTCCAGGTAGACGGGCGCGATCATGGCTGAAGCAGGGCGGGAGTGACGAGGTTCACGAGGAGTTGCGGGAAGAAGCCGAAGAAGAGCATGACGGCGATGAGGAGAACCGCCGTGGCGCGGGGAAGTCCGGCGAGGTCGGGCAGGCGGGACCAGCGGTCGGGGAGCGGTCCCATGAACACGCGGCGGTAGGCGCGGAGCATGTAGATGGCGGAAATGACGATGCCCCAGACCGCGCAGATCGTGGCGATTTGCATGGCGTTGAAGCGGAAGATTTCTTTTCCGGCCTGCATGCCCATGAGCGAGTGCTGACCGGTGAACGCACCGAAGAACACCATCAACTCGCTGGCGAAACCGATGAAGCCGGGGAGTCCCACCGAGGCCATGGCGGCGAAGCCGAAGGCGAGTCCGAGGCGGGGCGTGGCGCGGGCGATGCCGCCGAGTTCGGAAAAGTCGAGTGTGCCGGTGCGTTCGCGGATTTCGCCGGCGAGGGCGAAGAGGAGCGCGACGGTGAGTCCGTGGCTGAGGAGCATGAGAGACGCGCCGGTGAGTCCGATTTCATTGAGCGCGGCGAAGCCGAGGAAAATGTAGCCCATGTGCATCACGCTTGAATAGCCGAGCATCATGTCGAGCTTGCGCTGGGCGATCGTCACATAGCCGACATAGAGGATGTTGCCAACGATCAGGAGAAGCAGGAGCGGGAGGAAGGCTTGGAGAGACTCGGGGAAGACGGGAGCGGCGATGCGGAGGAGACCGTAGAGTCCGAATTTTTTCAACACACCCGCATGGAGCATCGCGGCAGGAGCCGGAGCGCTGGCGTAGGCTTGCGGAGCCCAGGTGTGGAAGGGGAAAAGCGAGACCAGGATTCCGAATCCGAAGAGGAGAAGAAGATAAACAACCGGCGAATCGGGAATGAGGCCGTCCTTGGAGTTGGCGATGATTTCGCGGAGATCGAACGAGCGGATGGCCTCGGGTTGGATGAGGTAGAGGCCGATGATTCCGAGGAGCAGGACGAAGCTGCCGGTCGCGAGATAGACCGTGGCTTTCCACGCGGCGGCCTGGCGGTCGCCCGAGCCCCAGATGCCGATGAGCAGGAAGGTCGGGATGAGCGCCAACTCGTGGAACATGTAGAAGAAAAACACATCCACCGAGGCAAAGGCTCCGACGACGCCTGCCGAGATGAACATCAGGCTCGCGTAGAACCAGCGGGCGTTTTCCACCGGGGCGCGGGCCACGCAGACGGCGGCGAGTGTGACGGCGGTGGAAAGGAAAAGCATCACGAGGCTGAGTCCGTCCGCGCCGAGCGTGAAGTTGATGCCGAGTTGCGGGACGACCGGGAAGCTGGAGACGAATTGGAAGCCGTCCTCGAGGGGCTTGAAAACCCACGCGACCGCGAGGAGGAGCAGGAGATTGAGGGCGGAGCCGAAAATCGAGACGGCGCGGGCGTTTCCACCGAGCATTACGAGGGCCGCCGTGACGATCGGGACGAGAATTAGAAACAGGAGCGGGCTCACGGAACTCATTTGAGAAGGATGTAGAGGAGGCCGACCACGCCCGCGCCGAAGAAGAACGCGTAGGCCTGGATGCTGCCGATTTGGAGGAAGCGCAGGGCAAAGCCGCAGGCCCAGGCGAGCTTGCTGGGAACTTGGACGATCACGAGGTCAACCACCCAGCGGTCCGCCCAGGAGAGCAGGATCGAGCCGCCACCCTGGATTTTGTTCACAAACCAGAAATAGACATCGTCGATGTAGAGGCGGTTGGCGAAAAGCGGGATCGAGACTGGATCCTTCTGCGCCTTGAAATAGAGCAGCGCGGCGAGCCCCGCGCCGCCGAAGAACATGGCGTAGAGGAACGGATGCAGCAGACCCGGCACGGCGGATTTCTCGGGACGGGCGAGGGTGAAGAAGTGTTCCTGGATCATCGGGAATCCGGCGAACAACGCGGGAATTGCGAGGAGAAGCATCGGAACGAGCATCGAGACGGGTTGTTCCTTCGCGTGCTCGGCGTGCTCGCTGCGGCCCTTGCCGAAGAAGATCACGAAAAATTCGCGGAAGATGTAGAAGGCGGTGAGCCCGGCGGCGGCGGCGGAGAGCCAGCCGAGGACGGGAATTTGGACGACCGCCCATTCGATGATGAGGTCCTTGCTGAAGTATCCGCTCGTGAACGGGCAACCGGCGAGGGCCAGCATTCCGGCGAGGAAGCAAATCATGGTGACGGGTGTTTTTTTCCGGAGTCCGCCCATGTGCCACATGTCGGTCTCGTGGTGCATGGCGATCATCACGGAACCAGCGGCGAGGAAGAGGAGGCACTTGAAGCAGGCGTGCGTGAAAAGGTGGAACATCGCGACATCGGAGGTCGGCGCGACGCCGATGCCCATGACCATGTAGCCGAGTTGGGAGATGGTCGAATAGGCGAGGATGCGCTTGATGTCGCTTTGCTGCGTGGCCATGAGCGCCGCGCAGAAACAGGTGATGCCGCCGACCCAGGCGATGATTTCGCGGGCGTCAGGGACGACTTCAAGAATCGGGAAAATCCGCGCTAGCATGTAAACGCCGGCGGCAACCATCGTGGCGGCGTGGAGCAGCGAGGAGACCGGTGTGGGGCCTTCCATCGAATTCGGCAGCCAGACATGCAGAGGCATCTGGGCCGATTTGCCGATGGTTCCCATGAAAACCAAAACGGCGGCAACGGTAAGATAAATCGGAGCGCCGCTGAAGACCGGAATCGCCTCGACCAACTCGGTGAAGACCACCGTGCCCGTGGCGGACCAGAGAAGCAGGATGCCGAGCATGAAGCCGAAATCGCCGATGCGGTTGACGATGAAGGCCTGCTTGCCGGCGTCCGCCGCGGAGTCCTTGGAGTAGTAATGCCCGATGAGGATGTAGGAACTCACGCCGACGAGTTCCCAGAAGATAAACATCATGACGAAATTGTCCGCGAGGACGATTCCGAGCATCGAGAAGAGGAACAGCGAGAGCCCCGCGAAGAACCGCGTGTAGCCTTCCTCTTCGCGCATGTAGCCGGTGCTGTAAATAAAGACCAGCGACGAAATCGTGGTCACGATCAGCAGCATGACCTTGCTGAGTTGGTCGAGCGTGATGCCGATCGAAATGGTGAGGTCCGGACCGAAGCTCAGCCAGGTGTGGGAGAGTTGCGTGGCGGTTTGGGGTTGGAGGAAAATCCACCAGCTCAGGACGCATCCGATCACGGCCGAAAGGATCGCGAGGGTGGCGCTGAGGGTTTTGGAAAATTTCCCGACGAGGAAAATGAGCACGGCTGCGACGAGCGGCGTGAAGAGAATGATCCAGGGCGCGGTTTGGGTGCTCATCAAAACTTCAGAGTGGTGATGTCCTCGACATGCGTGGTTTGCTTGGCGCGGAAGAGGGCGACAATGATGGCCAGGCCCACCGCCACCTCGGCCGCCGCGACGGTGATGATGAAAAACACGAAGACCTGAGCGTTGTAATCCGGCATTCCGGTGGGGAAGACATTGAACCGCGAGAAGGCGACGAGGGTGAGGTTCGCGGCGTTGAGCATGAGTTCGAGACCCATGAAGATGATGAGAATGTTGCGGCGAAGGAGCACCCCGGCGAGGCCGATGGAGAAGAGGAGTCCGCTGACGATCAGATAATGCGCTAGGGTAGGCATGGAAATTCCGGAAAAGGCCCGCCGCGCCTCACTTCAGCTCCTTTCGGCTGAGGAGGACGACACCCACGGTGGCGACGAGAAGAAGCACACCGACGATTTGAAACGGCAGGTTGAAATTCCGGAACAGCGTGAGACCCACGCCGGCGACATCGTTGAAATTGGGATCGGCCAGAACGGGCTTGGCGCGGTCGAGGGTCGGCAGTCCGGAGACGACCTGCGCGATCGCGGCGACGAAGCCGCCGATGACGAGTCCACCGCCGACCCACGCGGACGGGCGGACTTTTCGCCGTTTCTCCTCGCGGAGGTCGAGGAGCATGATGATGAAAAGAAAAAGCACCATCACGGCGCCGGCATAGACAAGGACCTGGACGACCGCGATGAAGTAGGCGTCGAGAGTCACAAAAATCGCCGCAAGGGCGACGAAGGTCATCACCAGACTCATCGCGCAGGAGACGGGATTTCTCAAAAAAACCACTCCCAATGCGAAAAGCAGCATGAGAATCGAGAAGATCGAGAACAGGGCGAGTTGCATCGGGTGTGGTGGGCGCGGCGTTCTATCAGCGGGTGGGGGCGGGTTCTACTTTTTTTCGTTCCACTTGTTGACGAGTCCCTTCATCTCGCCGCCGAGTTCGCGGAGCTTGTGAATGTCGTGGACCATTTCGTCGCGGGAGAGTCCGGTGATCGAGTAGTCCTTGCGGAGGTAGATCGCCTGTTCCGGGCAGACCTCTTCGCAGAGGCCGCAGTAGATGCAACGGATCATGTCGATGTCGAAAGATTTCGGGCGCTTTTCGACCTTGCCCCATTTGTCCTCGGAGGGGATTTCCTCGGGCTTGATGGTGATGGCGCGGGGCGGGCAGATGAATTCGCAGAGCTGGCAGGCCACGCAGCGGTCGCGGCCGTAGTCGTCGCTGACAAGGGTCGGCGCGCCGCGATACCACGCGGGCATCTGGGCGTCCCACTTTTGCTCGGGATATTGCATGGTGACCTTCGTCTGGCCGGTGATCTGCCGGAAGATGTGCTTCAGGGTGATCAGCAGGCCGGAGACGATGGTCGGCAGGTAGATTTTTTCAGCCAGAGTGAGGCGCGGACGCGTGACGGTGTAGGCCATGGTCGATGGTTGGTTCTAACAACCAACGCCGCCCGTGGCAACGACGGACTCAACTTTTTTGACGGAGCCGGGCCTGCTCGGCCACCAGGGGATCCTCGAGCGCCTGACGAAGCCGCGCGGCGGCGGGTGCGGGCACAAACTGGCCGACGTCGCCGCCGAACAACGCGACCTCTTTGACGATGCGCGAGCTGAGGTAGGTGTAGTCCTCCTTTGGCGTGAGGTAGACGGTCTCGAGGCGCGGCTCGAGTTTGCGGTTCATGAGCGCCATTTGGAATTCGAACTCGAAATCCGAGACGGCGCGGAGCCCGCGGATCACGGTGAAGACGCCGTGCTCGCGGGCGAAGTCGACGAGAAGGCCCTCGAGCGGGTGGATTTCGATGGCGGGATTGTCGCCGAGGGTGTCGCGGAGCATTTGGATGCGGACTTCCGGGCTGAAGAGGGGACCCTTGGCCTTGCTGGCGGCCACTGCGACGATCACGGAGGAAAAAATCTGCGTCGAGCGCATGATGACATCGAGGTGCCCGAGGTGGACGGGGTCGAAGCTGCCGGGGTAGATCGCGCGGTTTTCTTTCATGTCGGAAAGTCCCTCCTTTCATCGAATGCCGCGGCTTTTGGAAAGAGGAATCGGGCGGCCGGTTCCGTCCGCCCCGCCATTCGAGCGGCCCGCGCGCGCCGATTTTTACTGGAACGCCCGCGCATCCGTGCCATCGTTTCGGCCGTTTAGAACACCGACATGATTCCACAACTCTTCATCTACGCCGTCTTCGGCATCGCCCTTCTCATCGGTCTCACCATCGTTGTGGTGTTGATCAATTTCTTCGGCACCTGGCTGCGCGCCAAACTCGCCGGAGCCGCCGTGTCCTTCGCCAAGCTCATCGGCATGCGCCTGCGCCGCGTTCCCTCGGGCTTGATCGTGGACAACCGCATCACCGCCGTGAAGGCCGGCATCGAACTCGACACCGACCCGCTCGAAGCCCACTACCTCGCCGGTGGAAATGTCTCCCATGTCGTCCTCGCGCTCATCGCCGCAGCAAAGGCCGGCATTCCGCTGGATTTCGACCGCGCCTGCGCCATCGACCTCGCCATCAAGGGCACCTCGAAAACCGTTCTTGAGGCCGTCCGCACCAGCATCAATCCGAAAGTCATCGACTGCCCGAATCCCGCCAGCGGAAAAACCACCATCGACGCCGTGGCCCGCGACGGCATCGGCGTGAAGGCCCGCGCCCGCGTGACGGTTCGCTCGAACCTCAACCGCTTCGTCGGAGGCGCCACCGAGGACACCATCATCGCCCGCGTGGGAGAAGGCATCATCACCTCCATCGGCTCCTCGGTTTCCTACAAGGATGTTTTGGAAAACCCGGATCGCATTTCAAAGACCGTCCTCGAGAAAGGCCTCGATACCGGAACCGCCTTCGAAATCCTCTCCGTCGACATCGCCGATGTGGACATCGGGGACAACATCGGCGCGAAACTCCAGGCCGAGCAGGCCGAGGCCGACAAGGTCGTCGCCCAGGCCAAGGCCGAAATGCGCCGCGCCGCCGCCGTCGCCACCGAGCAGGAAATGAAAGCCCGCACCCAGGAGATGCAAGCCAAGGTCGTCGAGGCCGAGGCCCAGGTGCCGCTCGCCATGGCCGAGGCGTTCCGCTCGGGAAATCTCGGCATCATGGACTACATGCGCATGAAGAATATCCAGTCGGACACCTCGATGCGCGAATCCATCGCCAATCCCTCGGGCCCGACTCCGGCCTGACCCCGCATGGAACAACTCGTCCTGCTCCTCGTCATCGCGGCGATCAGCCTCGTCAATTGGCTGATCGAGCGCTCGGCGAAATTGCGCGAGCAACGGCGTCTCCAAAAGGAGTCCGCAAACCGCGGCCAACCCGACGCCTTCGAGGAACCACCCGTTCCCGAGGCCTCCGCCCGCGAGGAACTCGAGGAGCACATGCGCCGCGTGATGGAATCCTTCGGCATGCCGGTGGAGGATCCGAAGCCGGTTTTTGAGGAACCCCCGCCGGCGTTGGTTTTCCGGGAGCCCGCCGCTCCTCCTCCGCCGCCCATCCCTGCACCGCGCCCGACCGCGCCCCGCCGATCCAAAAAAGCCTCCGTCGCCCAGCGCCCGCGCAGCCCCTGGGTCGCCCGCCTCGCCACGCCCCAAGGCCTTCGCGAGGCCATTGTGTTGCGTGAAATCCTCGGCCCGCCGAAGGCGTTTTCCGAGTCATGAAAATCCCCGCCCTGGCGCTTGCCGCCGCCCTCCTGCTTCCATCCATGCACGCCGAAGAACCCAAGCCCGAACTCACCGATCTCCAGAAATACGTCACCCTGCAATGCGGCACCGAACCGCCGTTCCGCAACGCGTATTGGAACAACAAGCGCGAGGGCGTCTATGTGTGTCTCCTCTCGGGCGAGCCGCTTTTCAGCTCGCTCGACAAGTTCGACTCCGGCACCGGCTGGCCGAGTTTCACCAAACCCCTGGAGAACGAAACCATCGCCGAGGTCGTGGACAAATCCCACGGCATGATCCGCACCGAGGTGCGCTCGGTCAAAGGCGACTCGCACCTCGGCCATGTCTTCCCCGACGGCCCGGCGCCCACCGGCCTCCGCTATTGCATCAACTCCGCCGCGCTCCGGTTCATCCCTGTCGAGGATCTCGAGAAGGAGGGATACGGCCGCCTCCTGCCCCTTTTCAAAAAACCGGAGTAACCTCCCCGCAAGATGGAATCCCGTCCCTCCGGCCCCGCATCGCCTCGCGAGGTCTGGCTGCTCTGTCCGCGTTGCCATGCGGACTGCATGGACCGCGATCTCGAACCGGGGCAATTTCTCCAATGCGGGCGCTGCGGAGCCGATGTGAAAACCGCCGCCGGCGGCCCGCGCTCGATCCAGGCGGCATGGGCCTTCGCCACCGCCGGCCTGGTTGCCATGCTTCCCGCAAACATCCTGCCGATCCTCAAATTCGATGTCGGCGGCAACTTCCAGGAAAACCGGGTCCTCACCGGAGTCGAGGGCCTTTGGGACCTCGGTTTCGAGCCGATCGCCGCGCTGGTGTTTTTTTCCGCCATTGCCGCTCCGGCCGCCTATCTGCTGGCGGTGTGGTATGTCTCCGCTCTCGTCACCCTGCGGCTCGAGTGGCCCGGACGCCGGTTTTTCTTCGCCGTGGCCCGCCATCTCGAACCCTGGAATCTCATGCCCGTCTTCGCCATCGCCTGTGTGGTCTCCGTGGTGAAGCTCCGCACGCTCGGCGATGTGACATGGGAGCCCGGAGCCCTCTGGATCGCGCTCCTGTCGCTCTTCACGCTGCTGACGATCCAGTTTTTCGACCGCCGGTTCGTTCTGCTGGAGCTGGAGGAGAATCCATGACCGGCCTTCAACGCTTCGACCTCTCCCGGGCGCTGGTTTTGACCGGCTTCGTGCTCTACATCCCGGCGAATTTCCTGCCGGTGATGACCATCACCATCACCGGCGAGGTGGAACCGCTCACCGTCATGGGCGGCGTTTGGGAACTCTACGACTCGGGACTCGCGCCCGTCGCATGGATCGTCTTTCTCGCCAGCGTGGTGGTTCCCCTTCTCAAACTTTCGATCATGGCGTGGATTCTCGCGCTCCACGGCACGGACCGCCACCGTCCGGCGCGCACGGGACTGCACGGGTTTCTCCTGCGCATCGGCACCTGGGCGATGATCGATATTTTTCTGCTCTCGGTGCTGACCGCCGTCGGCCAACTCGGCATGCTCGCCAGCGTGGTTCCCGAGCAGGGAGCCGTGTTCTTCGCCGCCATGCTCCTCGCCACCCTCGTCGCGACCGATGTTTACAAGCCGTGGATGATCTGGCAGGAACGCGGTCTTCAAACCACATGAGCGACGATTCCCAGGCGGGCCGAATTGCCGACCACGGCAAGGTCGTCTCCACCCCCTCCCGAAGCATCCCCTGGTTTTGGATTTTTCCGCTTCTCGCGGCCCTCGCGACCGCTTGGCTGTTCTACTCCCAATGGGCCTCCAAGGGACCGGAGATCGAGATCGTTTTCGGCGAGGCTCCCGGCATCGAACCGGGCAAAACCCGTCTCTTCTACCGCGGCGTCAACTCCGGCTCCGTGCAGTCGGTGCGCGTCCTCGAGGATCTCCAGAGCGTCGCCGTCAAGGTGCGACTCGAGGCCTTCGCCAAGGGTCTCGCCACCGAGGAAACCAATTTCTGGATCGACCGGCCGGTCGTCTCCCTCACCGAACTCACCGGCCTCGAGTCGATCATCCGCGGCAACTCGATCCAGGCCGCGACCCCCGGCGGCATTCCCAAGTTCCAATTCCAGGGCCTCGCCAAGCCCCCCGTCCTCGACAATGGCACCGACGCCTTCACCGCCTGGATCGAAGGCAGGGAAATCCCCTTCCTCAACCGCGGCACGCCCGTCTACCACCGCGGCGTGCGGGTGGGCACCGTTGGCAGGAAAACCCTCTCGCCCGAGGGCCTCGCCTCCCTCCAGATCTCCATCGAACCCGCCTATCGCTCCACTCTGCGCGAGACCTCCCGCTTTTGGGCGATTCCCTGGACCTCCGTTTCCCTCGGCCCCGGCGGACTCACCATCCAGGCCCCCGGCGCGGACGCCCTTCTCCATGGCGGTCTGGCCTATGATGATTTCGGAGACACCGGCGAACCCGTCGGATCGAATGCCCGGTTTGCCTTCCACAACACCGAGGCCTCCGCGCGAGCCAGCGGCCCGCCCCTGTTGATCGAATTCCAGGATTCCCGCGGCCTCCGCGCGGGCCACACACCCGTTTGCTACCTGGGATATCCCGTCGGCCTGGTTGAAAAAGTGGACCCCGATCCCGCGAACCAAACCGTCCGCGCCACCATCCGCCTCCAGCCCGAATTCCAAAATCTCGCCACCGCCACCGCCGCCTTCACCCTCGTCAGGCCCCGCTTCTCCCTCGAGGGCGTCTCGAACCTCGACACCATCATCCTCGGAGCCTACCTCGCCCTCGATCCCGGCGACGGCGGCGAACCCGCCACCACCTTCGCCGGGAGAACCCTCGGCAACGACGAATGGTTTGACCTGCAAACCGCCCGCGACGGCCTCCAAATCCGCCTCGTCGCCGATTCCCTGCCGAATATCGAGCCCGGCGCGCCCGTCTACCACCGCGGCATCGCCGTGGGCTCCGTGCTCGAGAAACTCCTCGACGAAAAAAACCAACCCTCCCTCAAGGTCGCCATCCGGCCGGAGTTCAAAAACTCGCTCGCCTCGAATTCCCGCTTCTGGCGCATCCCCGCCACCTCCGTCAAAGCCGGCCCGGGCGTTCTCCAAGTCGACATCGAGGGCGTGGAATCCCTCCTGCGCGGCGGCATCGCCTTCGAGGTCTTCGGCTCCCCGGCCAATCCCGCCCAAGGCGGCGAAACCTTCCGGCTTTTCCCCGACGAGCAAACCGCCCGCGCCTCCTCGTCCCCCATCCGCATCCGCTTCGACAACGGCCGCGGCCTCGTCGCCGGCCGCAGCGAAATCCGCTACCTCGGCGTTCCCGTCGGCATCGTGGAAAGCGTGGAACCCGAGGACGGCTACATTTATGTGAACGCCCGACTCGACCAAGGCTACGAATTCCTCCGCCGCGAGGGCTCCCTCTTCTCCGTCGTGCGCCCGAACATCTCCCTGCAAGGCATCACCGGCCTCGAGACGCTCGTCAGCGGTGTTTACATCGAAGTCGTCCCGGGCACTTCGAAAAAACTCGCCGACTCCTTCGTCGGCATCTCCACCATCAATTCCGAAAACCTCCTGCCCACCGGCCTCACGCTCCGGCTCACCGCCGCCTTCAGCCCGCTCAGTGTCGGCGCCGCCGTCCTCTACAAGGGCATCCCCGTCGGCCAGGTCACCGGGAAAAACCTCTCCAGCGACGGCCGCGAAGTCGTCTTCCGCGTCGTCATCGACCGCAGATACGACCAACTCGTCCGGGCCAACTCCCGTTTCTGGGACTCCAGCGGGCTCAAGGCCTCCGTCGGCATTTTCAAATTCCGCATCCAGACCGAGTCGAACCTCGCCCCCGTCGGCCAGATTTCCTTTGCCACGCCAGACGGCCCCGCCATGGGCCCGCCCGCCAAGGACGGCGAAAGCTTCCTCCTCCATCCCGCTCCCAAGCCCGAGTGGGAACGGTGGAACCCCTCCATCCCCGAGGATTGACCGCCCCGCCGCCCCCCTAAGGAATTTTTTTCTAAACCCCGGCGCCGTCCCGCCGATGGATTTCTGTAGAGATCGCCGACGCGGTCGCTCGAAGGCGGAACGGAATCCGCGCCAACTGACACGGATATGTCGTTTAGAATCCACAGCCATGCCGCGGCCGCGTGTCCCACACTCGGTGCGCAGGAGAGACCAGCCCACGAGCGGTGCCACCCGCACCGCGCGGAGAGGGGCGCGAACCAACCGCCTCTTTCCGGCGACTCCGGAGACGGATCGCATGAACAGGCGAAGTCCTCCCTGGCGATTCGGCGCGCCCAGGACTGCCTCGCGGTCCTGGGCGACGCGCTGGGTCTTCTTCAAACCCAGGACGCCGCGCTCGCCCGCCTCGAAGCCCTCGAATCCTCGCCGCATTCCGCCGAAGCCGAATCCATCTGCGCCGAGAGCTTCAACGGCCTTCCCGTTTTTTCCCGAACCGGCCAGGACGATCCGCTCTGGATCGAAAACATCGAAACCCCCGAGGCCGTCGAGGTGCCCCGCCCGCCCGCCCGGGCCTGGCTGGACCTCGATCCGCAAACATTCCGCGCGCGGTTGGCGGACGCCCGCGACGCCAACCGCCGCGCCCAGGTCCACATCGAAGAAGTGCTCGAGGCGAACCGCTCCCAACTCCTCGCCGCCGAACTCGCCCCGCACCAACTCTCCCGCCGCGAAGAGGCCGAGCCCTGCGTGGCCGCCTCCCGCGACGGCTTTCTCGCCGATCCCTCCGGCGCCCTCCGCATCCAGGCGAACAGCCGCCACGCCGCCGTCCTGCGCCTTTTCGAATAGGAAAAGGCCCCCCGCTCAGGACCCCGTCAGGTCCGCCCGCAACGAGTCGACCATGGTCCCGGCCTCGTCCGCCGCAAGCGATCCCTCCCGCCAGGAAAGCGTGGCGTTCAGGCGCCCCCGGTGGTCGTTGAAAAACACCCCGCTGCCCGGCGGTTGGCTCACCGAGGGGATGTGCCAGCCGTTCAGAATCTCCGCTCCGCAAAAATGCCGCGTCCCTCCCATGAACTCGCCGGTGTGCGATTGGAAGAACGAGGTCAGCTCCCCGCCGGTGTCGGCCAGCAGGAACCGCCTGTAGAGGCCCGAGGGCAGGTGCCGCATCCACCACAGCATGGTCGCGAAGGAGTGCTCCACGCCGGCCCGCACCGAGCGGTCGAACTGCGTCCGCAGCGAGGCCACCGCCGTTCCGAAATTCCGCGCCTCCCCGGCGGCCAGCTGAAAAAAAAGCACCGACACCTGGTTTTGGAAGATCGGATCCCTCATCCAGCGTTTTCGTGCCTGCACGGGCGCCGGGCTGTGGTAGAAGGCCGGTTCCGCTCCCCGCCCGCGGAAGACCGCCGCATGCGCCCTCGTGGCCGCCGCGAAAAAAAACGGCAGATGGAAAATCCCTCCCGTGAACTCCTCCGCCCGCCGCCGGATCCGCTCGCTCTCCTCCCTCGAAAAACCCACCACGCGGAACTCCGGCCGCCCCGCCCGGGCCACCGCCCCGCCGAGCGAGCCGAAATCGAACGGCTTCATTTCATAGTGGCGGTCGACAAACGCCTGCGGGTGCCGCAGCCGCTCCAGAAGCCCTTCGGGTGGCGCGAAGGGGATTCCCCACGAGGCCCGCACCGCCGCCGGCTCGCCGGGATTCGCCGCCAATCGCGCGATCTCCTCCAGCGCCAATTCCGCCCCGCGCCCGTCGAAGAGCAGGTGGAACCACCGCGCCACCAGCCAATGCCCGCCCTCGCGCGGCACAATGTGGATCTGGAAAAACGCCTCCCGCGGATCCGCCAGCAACCCCTCGCAGAGCCCCTGCAAGCCCGTTCCCTCCGCATGCCTGGTCACCGAAACCGCCTCCGGCCCGAAGGGCGGCTCCGCGATCCACTCCGGCACGCCGAGAATTCCCCGCCGCGCGATCCTCGCATGGAGCAGGGGATGCGACATCGAGAACCGCCGCGCCGCGTCCTCCAGCCGCCCGGCATCCAGCCCCTCCCCGAGCTCCGCCACCGACAGCCCGACGTGACGCCCCTGCCCGGCCCGCTCCATCATTTGCTCCACCGCCAGGAAATAGGCGTCGCAGCCTGTGAACGGCACGCGCACCACCTCGCCGGGGACGGGATCGGGATTCGAAAAACGGTTTGAAATCATGCGGCGCGGCCTTCCGCCCCTCCGGCGGAAGCCCAACTTGCCAAGCCCGCGCCGCCGCGTCCAACCCGCAATTCGCCGCCCCGCGACGCCGGCCGCCTTTTTTTTCGAAAAACACTCTTGCCATCCCGGCCCGATCCCCTAATGTGCCCGACCCGCCGCTTGGCGGACCTCACGCAAACCAACAAACAGCTCTTTATCACTTATGGCAGCACCCAATGGACAGAAAATCCGAATCCGCCTGAAGGCGTTCGACTATCGCATCCTCGACGCCTCCGCCTCGGAAATCGTCGAAACCGCCAAGCGCACCGGCTCCAAGGTCACCGGCCCCATCCCGCTCCCGACCCGCATCGAGCGCTTCACCGTGAACCGCTCCCCGCACGTGGACAAAAAATCCATGGACCAGTTTGAAATCCGCACCCACAAGCGGCTCCTCGACATCGTCGAGCCCACTTCCAAAACCGTCGACGAGCTCCGCAAGCTCAACCTCCCCGCCGGCGTCGACATCACCATCAAAATCTAACCGCCATGAGCATCGGACTTCTCGGAAAAAAAATCGGCATGACCCGTCTCTATGACGACAAGGGCCGCTCCACACCCGTCACCGTCATCGAGGCCGGCGGCAACCGCATCCTTCAAACCAAAACCACCGACAAGGACGGCTACTCCGCCGTGCAGGTCGGCTACGGCGACCAGAAGGCCCACCGCGTGGGCAAGGCCATGACCGGCCACTTCGCCAAATCCTCGTCCACTCCGAAGCGCTTCATCCGCGAGTTCCGACTCGCCGACGGCGCCGCCGCTCCCGAATCCGCCGACCTCCCGGTCACCGGCTTCGAAGTCGGCCAGTTCGTGGACGTCATCGGCCAATCGAAAGGCAAGGGCTTCCAGGGCACGATGAAGAAACACAACTTCCATGGCCAGCCCATGAGCCACGGCTCCACCATGCACCGCCGCAACGGCGCCATCGGCAACCGCTCCACCCCCGGTCGCGTTTGGAAAAACATGGGCATGCCCGGCCACATGGGCGACGAGCGCGTCACCGTCCAAAACCTCCGCGTCATCCAGGTCCGCGGCGAAGAGGGCGTGATCGTCGTCTCCGGCGCGATCCCCGGGCCGAAAGGCTCGTTCGTCGTCGTCCGTCCCGCCAAAAAGAAAACGGCCAAAAAATAACCAGCGAATTTCCCGGCCAGGTGGTTGGGTGTTTTCATAGCAAAATGCCCGCGGAGCTCGAAGCCCCGCGGGCATTTTTGTTGGCATCGATTGATCCCGACAGCCGCCGGCATCGGGACTTTTGGTCGGCGGGAGCGATGGCTCGCCCCCAAGCGCCCAATCCCGCAAACACGCCAATCCGCATCCGACCCAATCCGCGCTGCGAAAACCTCGCCCTCTTGGGCGCAAGCCCCCATCGCCGGGAACCGCCACCAAGTTTCCTCTTGCCCGACCGGGAATTCCCTTTAAGTTTTCCCGTCTGCGATCGATATATTTAGTATGAAATCGACCGATTTTTCCAACCCTGGAACCTCCCGCGCCCGCGCTTCCCGTGGCCTCAAGGGATTCGTTTTTCGTTTCTTGGCAACATCTTGCCTTGTGATCCTGTTGGCCGTTTCCTCCGGCTGCGCCCACTCGCAAAAGAAGGCGCCGCCCCCGCCGAATCCCGTCGCCGTGAAATTGCCCAAGCCCGCTCCCATGCGGGTCGCCTCCGACAGTTCGAACCGCCGCAACGCTCCGGCTCTTCCCAAGATCGTGGACACCACGCCCGCTTCGGACGATGCCCTGGGCTCCGACGATCTCGTTCCGCCGCCGGAAAAAACCACCGTCGCATCCACCGTGCCGAAGTTCATCGACAACGAGCAGCCCCAGGATTTCTTCCAGGGCGCCGGCGATGTTCCCGTGGGCGAAACCGTCCTCGGCTCGTTCTTCGACTCCGTTTTCCGTCCGGCCAATCCTCCGAACCAGCCGGTGAGCAGCACCTCCTACACCGTAGAATAAAAACATGACCACTCGATTCGCCGGACTCGCGGCTTGGGCCGCCTTGGCCGTTCCCGTCTCCCTCCACGCCGAAATCGCCGGCCCTCCCCCCCTCGGGCCGAATTCCGAACCCGCCGCCGCGCCATCCGCCCCGTCCATGCAGGAATTCGCCGCGCCGCCCTCGAAGCCGTCCTCGCTCTCCGACAAGGCGGAGTTCTCCACGATCCCCACGCCCATCGAGTTCGACTCCCTCGAGTCCGAAACCGAAATCGAAGAGGACCTCGGTCTCTTGCCGAACCGCGCCGGCGAGGCCGCCAGCGTCAAAAGCATGGAGATCGAAATCCAGCAGGCCCTCGAACTGGGCGACACCGCCCTGGCCGAGAAGCTTTTCGACAAGCTCATGCGCCTCGGCGCCCCCACCGCCCGCAAACGCGACGCCATCCTCCGGATGGGCCGCCAACTCGACGAGCAACAGAAGGAACCCGCCAAGGCCATCGTGGTCTACGAGCAGTTCCTCCAGCAATTTCCCAACGATCCCGAGTCCCCCGAAATCCTTCTCCGCCTCGGCCGCATCTACCGCGAGACCGGCGCCCACGCCTCCGCCCTCAACAAATTCTACAGCGTGCTCTACTCCTCCCTCCAGGTGAAGACCGGCGAGGACTACAACAACGCCTCCCTCCGCGCCAAAATGGAGATCGCCCACACCCATTTCGCGGCCGGCGAATACAAGGAGGCCGCCCAACTCTACTCCCGCGTCAAACTCGTCAAAATGTCGCCCGAGGAGGCCAGCGAGGTCGCCTTCCGACTCGCCTACATCTCGTTCCTTGCCGGCGAGCACGCCCAGGCCCTCACCAAGGCCGACGCGTTCCTCGACACCTACCCCGCCAGCCCCCTCGCCCCCGAGGCCCAGTATTTGAAAATCCAGGCCCTCAAAAAACTCGGCCGCAACACCGAGGCGATGAAGGAGACGATCGAACTCCTCCAGGCCGGCCGCGAATTCGGAAAGAAACAACCCGCCGTCTGGGCCTACTGGCAGCGCAAGACCGGCAACGAGATCGCCAACGAACTCTACGAAAGCGGCGACGCCTTCGGAGCCCTCACCGTCTACCAGAAACTCGCCGCCCTCAACGACGCCCCCGACTGGCGCGGGCCCACGATCTACCAGATCGGCCTCTGCTACGAGCGACTCCGCCACCTCGACCGCGCCCGCGAGGCCTACAAATACATCATCGACAAAATCCCCGTCACCAACCCCGCCCAGGGCGACGCCGTGGTCGGCGAGAACCTCGCCACCATCCGCGACCTCGCCGAGTGGCGCCTCGAGCATCTCGACTGGCTCGAGAAGGCCGAGAAGGACATGTTCCCGCTGATCGACAAGCCCGTTCCCTCCCCGCAACAACCCGCCGCGGCCGGCGCCCCGGCCTCCTCACCCGCCCAGCAGGCCGCCAACCAGATCGCGCCCCGCCCCGCCACCGTGCAATAACATCGGCCGCCATGGCCCTTCGGGCTTTTGGACGGGATCAAGGATTGGGCCACAAAGCGGCCAATCCCACAAAACGCCCAGGAGGGCCCTGCTTGTCAGGGCCGGATCGGCCTGCGCAAACACGCCGACCCCGACCCGACAAAACCCCAATGCCCGCGAATCGCCCCAGGCCTCACGCCTGTCGGGCCCGGGGAAGGCCACCGCAGAATAGCGAAAAAGCAGGTCCCCCCCCGCCAATCCCCGAATCCCACAAAACGCCCAGGAGGGCCCTGCTTGTCAGGGCCGGATCAGCCTGCGCAAACACGCCGACCCCGACCCGACAAAACCCCAATGCCCGCGAATCGC
>CAZVPK010000009.1:0-7997 GCA_964628505.1 uncultured Chthoniobacter sp. | reverse complement strand
CCAGGAGGGCCCTGCTTGTCAGGGCCGGATCAGCCTGCGCAAACACGCCGACCCCCGACCCGACAAAACCTCCCCGCCAAGCGCCCCTTTCCTGACGTTCGGGCAGGCGATGGCTTGGTCGCCATCCCGAAGCCCAAAACCGTCGTGCCTTTGGCCTCGTCCCTCCCCGCGTCCGGCGGGCGGGAATCGATCAATCAACAATGCGCACCGGCGTTCCCGGCGGGGCGTGCGTGAAGAAAATCTTCGCCATGCGCTCGGGCATGCGGATGCACCCGTGGCTGTCGGGCACTCCCGGCAGAAATCCCTGGTGCAGCCCCACCGCGGTGCGCCCGAGCCTCATGAAATAGGGCATCGGCGACCCGACGAACCGCGCGCCGGGCGGCATGGGGTCTTTTTTGATCCCGACATTCTTCACCAGCACATCCCCCTGCGCGTTCACATAGTCGCCGTAGAGGTTCGAGGCGTGGTCGGCGTTTTTCTGGGTGATCTTGTAATGGCCGGTGGGCGTGCCGAAACCCTCGCGTCCGCTGGAGATGGCCGAGACGCCGACGAGCTTGCCGCCTTTGTAGAACGAGGCTTGCTGCTCGGAGAGGTCGATCACGATCGAGGGCGCGCCGTCGACACCATCGCCGTCCCAATACGAATTCTTGTCCGCGAGCGTGGAGGCGCTGGAGCGGGAAATGATCGAGCCGTCCGTGCCGAGGTAGCTGGTTCGGGTGTCGTTGAGCCGTTTGTCGTAGTTCGCGCAACCCGGCGCGAGAAGGGTGGCGAGGGCAAGGACGGCGAGGGCGATTCGGTTCATGAAGATTGGGCGGGAATAAATCCCCAGCCGCCCGCGGCGTCAAGAGGACACTGGCTTGGCGAGCGCGTCGTAGATCGGTTCGCCGCGCAGCAGCGTCGCCGCGAGATGGGATCCCGCGCAGGCGGCGAGCATCGGAAGGAACAATTCGTAGCAACCGGTCATCTCGAGGCAGATCACGATGCCGGTGAGCGGCGCGCGGATCGAGGCGGTGAAAAACGCCGCCATGCCCGCGACCGCGAAGGCGGTGGGCGAGGGGACCAGGGCGGGGGAGAGGGCATGCAACGCGAGCCCCGCCGCCGCCCCCAGCAAGGCTCCCAGGGCCACGACCGGGGCGAAAAGCCCCCCGGGCGTTCCGGCCGCGTAGCTGAGGGGGCCCAGGAAAAATCTCGCCAGCGCGATGGCGAGCAGCAGGCCGATCGTCCCCTGGCCCGCCAGAACCTCCTGAGTGAGCGGATCCCCGCCTCCGGCATCGTCGGGCAAAAACCAGGCGACGAGTCCCACCACCGCGCCGAGGGCCAGCGCGCGACGCGGAGCGGAGATTTTCATCAAAGGGCTCCGCGGCGAGACCAGGCCGAGGAGAACCCTGTTGTAGAGCACGCCGAGGCCTCCCAGCAGGAGGCCGAAGGCCAGGTAGACCGGAATATTGGCCACAGGACCCGCCGCGGCATCGGGAACCTGGAAATCCAGTCCCATGCCGAAAATCCCCCGCTGGACCATCGCGGCGGACAGCACCGCGGCGGCGGAGAGGGCGAACCCCACGGGCGTGATTTTTTTGAACACCTCCTCGAGGATGAACAGGGTGCCGCCCACCGGGGCGTTGAAGGCGGTGGCGAGCCCGGCTCCGGCTCCGGCGGCCATGAGCGGCTTCCAGACATTGTCCACCTTCTTGAAAAACCGGCCGACCCGCTCGCCGATCACCGCCCCCATTTGAACCAGCGGGCCTTCGCGGCCGAGCACCATGCCCGCCGAGAGGGCGAGGAATCCCCCCGCGAATTTCACTGGAAGAACCAAGGCGTGGTTCGGCTCGCCGGGACCCCGCAGGATTTTTTCGACATACGGAATCCCGCTCCCGGCGGCGTTCGGCGAGAAGCGGACGACCAGCCAGGCGGCGATCGAGGCGCAAACCCCGGTGCCGAGCGCGAGGGCGGCGATTCCCGTTCCCGCGGGCCAGTGCCGCAGGTGCCCGGTCAATTCGATCCGCCAGCCGTTGCCCAGCTCGAGAAGCTTGAGGAACGCCACGCCCGCCAGTCCCGTGAGCACCCCGACCAGAACGGCTCCGCAGATCAAGACCAGCGAATCCCGCAGCCGGCCGGGAAACTCCTCCGGCATCACGACCGGCTTGTTCGCGATCATCGGGCGGCCGCGTTTTCCATCTCCTCCGCGATGGATCGAAGCGCTCCGACAGGCGAGGGGGCCGAGGTGACGGGTCGGCCGATCACCAGAAAATCCGCGCCCGCCCGCACCGCTTCGGCGGGGGTCGTCACCCGCTTCTGGTCGCCATGGTCGCTGCCCGCGGGGCGGACGCCGGGCGTGACGATGACGAGGTCCGTGCCGAAATTTTCGCGCAGGGCCCCGATTTCCAGCGGGCTGGCGACGACGCCTTGCAGGCCGTTCCGGCGGCCCATCCCCGCGAGGTGGAGGACCTGGTTTTCGGGGCTGTTGGAAACGCCGACGGCGGCCAGCGATTCGGCGTCCATGCTCGTGAGGACGGTCACGCCGAGAACAAGCAGGCCCGAGCCCTTCGCGGCGGCGACCGACTCGGCGACCATGCGGGGACCGCCGCAAAGATGGATGGTTGTCATTTCCGCTCCCAGGGTGGCGGCGGAGTGGATCGCCTCCTTCGCGGTGTTCGGGATGTCGTGGAATTTGAGGTCGAGAAACACGCGGGCGCCGAGGGACTTGAAATCCCGCACAATCGAGGGGCCCTCGGCCGTGAACAATTGCAGCCCGATCTTGAAAAGGCAGCCCTCGCCGAGCAGCGGATCGGCCAGGCGCTTGGCGGAATCGGCGTCCGGCGCATCCAGGGCGACTATGATTTTTTCCTTCGCGGTGCGGGGCGTGGCGGTCATCTTGCGCGGCGATGACACTTGACGCCCCCGCCAAAGTCAACCTCTCGCTCCGCGTGCTGGGACGGCGTTCCGACGGGTTCCACGACATCGAGACGTTGATGGCGCCCCTCGATCTCGCGGACCGCCTGGAAATCTCCCCGAGGCAAAAATCCGGCGTCGAATTTTCCTGTTCCGATCCGACCTTGCCGACCGATGGAACGAATCTGGCATGCCGGGCGGCGAAGGCTTTCGCGGCCGCGACGGGCCGAGACATCGGGGTGCGGATCCATCTGCAAAAAAACATCCCCCACGGCGCGGGCCTCGGCGGCGGCAGCAGCGACGCGGCGGCCGTGTTGAAGGCCTTGAACGAACTTTCCGCCGCGAACCTCTCCCTCGGGGAATTGGAATCCCTTGCGGCCTCGATCGGGTCCGATGTCCCGTTTTTCATTCGCGGAGTTCCCGCCGTCTGCCGGGGACGCGGCGAGCGGATCGAGCCGGTGGCGGGAATTCCCGCTGTGGAGGTTCTTTTGGTGAAGCCGCCGTTCGGCGTTTCCACCGCCTGGGCCTATGGCGCCTGGGCGGACTCGCCGAAACCGCGCGAAACTTTTCCCGCGAAGCCGGGTTCCATCCCCATGGTGAACGATCTCGAGGCCCCCGTTTTTTCCAAGCACCTCCAGCTCCCGGTGCTGAAACACTGGCTCTCCGGGCGGCCCGGCGTGGGTGCGGCGTTGATGTCGGGATCCGGCTCCACGGTTTTCGCCCTGCTCGACGGACCCGCCGAAGGGCTTGAGGAGCGGGTGCGGGAGGAATTCGGCGAATCCTTCCAGGTGTGGCGCTGCCGGATCGCTTCCTGATGCCGGAGCCCGAGGATGTCGAATTGATGCGGCTCGCCGGGCGGGGCGACGAGCGGGCGTTCGAGCTTTTGGTGGAGCGCCACCAGTCCCTCGTCGTCGGCACGGTGGCCGGAATGCTCGGCGGCGTGGAGGGCGCGGAGGATATCGCCCAGCAGGTCTTCGTGCGGGTTTGGCAAAGCGCGCCGCGCTACCGCCCCGAGGCGAAATTCACCACTTGGCTTCTCACCATCGTCCGCAATCTGGTCTTCAACGAAACCCGCCGCCGCAAGCGCGGATTCCTCCAACCGTTGGAAAACGAGGACGGCACCCTTCCCGACATCCGCGACCCGTCGATGCGCGATGCCGCGGCCCGCCTCGACGAGCGGGAAATCGGCGAGGCCGTGGATGCCGCCATCGCCGCGCTGCCGGAGGCGCAGAGGATGGCGATCATTTTGCGGCGGTTCGAAGGCATGCCCTACGAGGAGATCGCGGTCGTTCTCAAAACCTCGGTTCCGGCCGTGAAAAGCCTCCTTTTTCGCGCGAGGGAGGACCTGCGCGAAAAATTGAAACCCTTCCTTGGTGAAACCTGAATCTCCCCCGGCGGAGCCCCGCATATTGTGTTTCGTGACAAAAACGACCACAATTTGTGCTTGCCCGGGACGCGTTCAGGGACTAAAAATCCCCCCTGTTTTGAGAGGTCTTCCGTTCCCTTTCCCTCCGTTTTCCGGTCGCCGGTTTGCGACCGGTTTTTGCAACCCCTGAACCACCACCGAATGCTCCGACCCGCCATTCTTCAACCCGACCAGGAACAAGGCGTTTTCTTTCCCGATCTCGACGAGGATTCGAAATCCGCAGCCGGACTCGCCAAAAATTTCGTCCTCGACACGAACGTCCTCCTCCACGACCCGCATTGCCTGAACCGGTTTCAGAACAACCATGTGTTCATCCCCGTCGAGGTGCTCACCGAACTCGACAATTTCAAGAACGAGCAAAGCGAGCGCGGCGCGAACGCGCGGAGGGCGCACCGGTTTTTGAGCCAGATCTTCGGGCAGGATTCCAAAAGCGTCACCGAAGGCGCGGCCACGGTCGGCGGCGGTTCGGTGCGCGTGCTCGTCGGCGACACCGCCGAATCCAAACGCCCGTCCGCGGCCATGAAGCGGTTCCTCAAAATCTTCCCCGACCAGAGCCGCATGGACACCCGCATCATCGGGGCCTGCCTCGCGCTCCAGCAGCGGGAGGACGCTCCGACGATCCTGGTGACGAAGGATATCAACATGCAACTCCGCGCCATGGCGATCGGGGTGCAATGCGAGGATTACCTCAGCGACAAGGTCGCCGAGCGCGATGTCGAGGAGGGCGGACTGCGCCTCATCGAGGTCGAGCCGCACGAGCTCCAGCGGTTTGGAAGTTCCGGCACGATTGAAATATCCGTCGAGCGCTCGGGACGTCCGCTAGTGAACGAGTATGTCCTCTTCGAAACCTCCGGCGGCAAGCACCTGCCGGCCCGCCACACAGGCGGCGGAGTTTTTATCCGGCTCAACATCCCCGCGTCGCTCCAGATTCCCAAGGGCGTCGAACTCCGCCCCGCGAATCCCGGCCAGCAATGCTTCCTCGACGCCCTGCTCGATCCCTCCATTTCCCTCATCACCTGCTACGGCCAGGCGGGAACGGGAAAAACCCTGCTCGCCGTCGCCGCCGGTCTCCATCTCACCGCGAAGCACGATTTCAACGGCCTCACGGTCAGCCGCCCCGTCGTGGCGATGGGCGACACGCTGGGTTTCCTCCCGGGCACCCTGAACGAAAAAATGCACCCGTGGCTGCAATCGATCTACGACGCCTGCGAATTCCTCCTCCCGCTCCGTCCGCCGAACTCCGGCAAGAACCGCAAGCAGGAGTCCGCGCACCCCGAAGCCGCCCCCCAGCATCCGGTGGTGAAACCCTACGAGCATCTCATCGAGCGCGGACTGCTCGAGATCGAGGCGCTCTGCTACATCCGCGGACGCTCGATTCCGAACCGGTTTTTCGTCCTCGACGAGGCCCAGCAGCTCACTCCGCTCGAGGCGAAAACCGTCGTCACCCGCATGTCCCGCGGTTCGAAGCTGGTGATGGTCGGCGACCCCGCGCAGATCGACAATCCCTACGTGGACAGCCGCTCGAACGGGCTTGTCTACACCCGCAACCGCCTTCGCGGCCAATCCCTCGTCGCCCACATCGGTCTTACCAAGGGAGAACGCAGCCCGCTCGCGGAAATCGGCGCCAGCAGGATGTGAGGGGCCCCGCGGTTTCAAGTCTCATGTCGGACTCGTGGAGAAACGGTGCGCTGGATTACTTGGATTCCAGATGAAAACAAATCCCACCGACAGGATGAAGGATCCGTTTTTTGCCCAGTTGCTTTTTTTGATCGAGCAACTGGTCTGCATGGCCGATCAGGAAGCGGCCGGAAAGGGGATTGTGCTGAAAGACTCGCAGATCGTGTCCGCTCTGACGAAGGCCAGGGGCTTGTTTGCGGGGAAGGAGCCTAAAATCATCGATTCGTCGGAGCCCGATCGAATCATGGCGAAGCTGATCCACAGCATCCACGATTTGAGCACTCAATTTCTCGAGCAGATTCAGGATGAAAATGGCGAGTTGCAAAAGGCGCCGGTGGACAACCGGGATTGGATTGGGGCCATTGAGACCGTGCTGGACTCGATTTCCACAAGGCGCAGCGGGATCCCGGGCTCGAGGAATTATTTGGATTATGTGCAGGATTTCATCGCTGACGCGGTGGAGAGAGCGCGAAAGAAAGAGTTTTAAGCGTGGCTTGTGATTGAGAGGATCGAATCCATGCAGGATCACAAGGAACGGAACATCCATCCCGAGACCGGCCGCTTTCTGGGGCGGGCGGAGAAGGAGGCTTTGCTGGGTCAACGCGGCGTGGTGCTCTGGCTCTACGGCCTCTCGGGCTCGGGAAAATCCACCATCGCAAATCTTGTCGAACGCTCGCTCCACGCCGAGGGGCGCTTCACCGCGATCCTCGATGGCGACAATCTTCGCACCGGACTGAATTCGAATCTGGGATTTTCCGACGAGGACCGCGCCGAGAATGTCCGCCGCGTCGCCGAGACGGCCAAACTCCTCGCGCATCTGGGCGTGATCGTGATCGTCTCGGTGATCACGCCGCGCCGCGAATTGCGGGCGTTGGCCGAGCGCGTGGTCGGACCGGATTTTCTCGAGGTCCATGTCCGCGCCGCCTTCGAAACCTGCGCCCAACGCGATCCCAAGGGCCTCTACGCCAAGGCCCGCGACGGCGCTCTGAAGCAATTCACCGGCAAGGACAGCGGATTCGAGGAGCCCGACAACGGTTGCCTGATTCTTGACACCGAGACCGCTTCGGCGGAGGAATGTGCCTCGCTTTTGCTGGAACGCCTCCGCCCGATCGTGGCGGGGAAATCCCCGGCCGCCTGACGAAATTCCGGCCGGACCCGTCTCCGCCGGAGCCCAGATTTTCCAATGCCGAACTACCAACTCGACCATCTCGCCCAACTCGAGGCCGAAGCCGTCCACATCCTGCGCGAGACCGCCGCGCAATTCCAAAACGCCGCCCTGCTTTTCTCCGGCGGCAAGGAGTCGATCGTCATGGCCCACCTCGCGGCGAAGGCCTTCTGGCCCGCCAAAATTCCCTTCCCGCTCCTGCATGTCGACACCGGCCACAATTTCCAGGAGACCCTCGACTACCGCGACGCCTTCGCCGAAAAACTCGGAGCCCGTCTCGTCATCGGCCTCGTCCAGGACTCGATCGACAAGGGCCGCGTGAAGGAGGAGAAAGGCCCCTACGCCTCCCGCAACAAACTTCAAACCGTCACTCTTCTCGACACCATCGAGGAGCACAAATTCGACGCCTGCCTCGGCGGCGGCCGCCGCGACGAGGAAAAAGCCCGCGCCAAGGAACGCTTCTTCTCCCACCGCGACGAGTTCGGCCAGTGGGACCCCAAAAACCAACGCCCGGAACTCTGGAATCTCTTCAACGGAAAATACCATCCCGGCGAGCACTTCCGCGTCTTCCCGCTCTCAAACTTCACCGAGATGGATGTGTGGATGTATATCAAGCACGAGGAAATCGAGCTTCCCTCGCTCTACTTCGCCCACGAACGCGAAGTCTTCGAGCGAAACAACTCGCTCCTCGCCGTCTCGGAGTTCATACCGATGCTCGAAACCGAAAAGCCCGCGCGCAAAACCGTCCGCTTCCGCACCATCGGCGACGTCACCTGCACCGGCGCCGTCGAATCCACCGCGGCGAACCTCGACGAGGTCATCGCCGAAGTCGCCGCCGCG